>DAIUBY010000005.1:29130-32235 GCA_036846425.1 Polaribacter sp. | reverse complement strand
CACAAACAGTAACAACCATGAATGAAATAGTTTGGGCAGATGAATTTTTAGTCAATGGAAAACCTGATGCGAATACATGGAACTTTGATATTGGAACTGGTCAAAATGGTTGGGGAAATAACGAATTGCAATATTACACAGATCGTTTGCAAAATATCGAAGTGAAAAATGGAATGTTACACATCAAAGCCGTTAAAGAAAACTACATGGGCTCAAGTTATACTTCTGCAAAAATCACAACAAAGGGTAAATTTGAGCAAAAATATGGTCGTTACGAAGCAAAAATCAAATTGCCTTGGGGACAAGGTTTATGGCCAGCTTTTTGGTTGTTAGGTGACGATTCTAATGGAACTGTAATTTGGCCTCAAATTGGCGAAATTGACATCATGGAATTTAGAGGTCAACAACCAACTATTGTACATGGAAGCATCCATGGTCCAGGATATTCTGCAGGAGAAGCTGTTACTAAAAGTTTCACTTTAGCTAATGATCGTTTTGACACTGGTTTCCATATTTTCGGAATTGAATGGGCCCCAAACTACATTAACTATTATGTTGATGATGTTTTGTACAACCAAATTACTCCAAAAAATCTTCCTGCTGGTGCAGAATGGGTTTTTAATGATAATAATTTTTACATCATTTTAAACTTGGCTGTTGGTGGTACATTTGTTGGTGCACCAAGCACTCAAACTGTTTTTCCACAAGAAATGATTGTGGATTATATCAGAGTTTATAAATAATTTTTAAAATAAAAGGTATGATACTTTTTCTAAAATAAGTATCATACCTTTTCATCAATCAATAAACCGAAACAACTTTTTTTATTTAAAATGTGTTCACACGTTTTATAGAAAAATATTTAACCAAAATTTAATGAATACAACTGATTCTAGCAAAAATATTTCAGAAATCAAAGGAGAATTAATTTCCATTAATAATGAGACTTTTTATAAGATTTCAAACTCTCATTTGATGCGTCCTTTTTTCATGACAATCGTTTCAGATTCCAATCATTGGATGTTTATTTCTAGTAATGGTGGTTTAACTGCAGGAAGAAAAGATGCAGATAGTTCACTTTTTCCATATTATACAGATGATAAAATCACTGAATTAGCCGAAACTACTGGAAGCAAATCATTGTTCAGAATTCATAAAAACAAAACAATTTCTTTGTGGGAACCTTTTTCAGAAAAACAAGAAGGATTGTATAACATCGTTAGAAATTTGTACAAAAATGAATACGGAAACAAACTTATTTTTGAAGAAATCAATCATGATTTGCAAGTAACTTTTCAATACGAATGGAACACAAGTGATGAATTTGGATTTGTAAAAAAAGCCACTTTCACTAATAATGCTGATGAGAAAATCAATCTTGAAATTTTAGATGGTTTAGAAAATATTTTACCTTCGGCTGTAAGCGCTGATTTGCAAGGAATCAGAAGTAATTTGGTAGATGCGTATAAAAAATCAGAATTAGAAGCTGAAGTTGGATTAGGAATTTTTGCTTTAAGTGCCGTAATTGTAGATAAAGCAGAACCAAGTGAAGCATTAAAATCAAACATTGTTTGGTCTTTAGGATTAAAAAATCCAACATATTTATTGTCTTCTCAACAACTTTCTCATTTTAGAAAGGGAATAAAATTAACTCAAGAAGTTGATATCAAAGCGGAAAGAGGTGCGTATTTTTTAAATACAACTATCGAACTTTCAGGAAAAAGCGAATCATCTTGGATGCAAATTGCCAATGTAAATCAAACAGTTGCTGATGTGGTTGCAATATCCGAAATGATAAAAAATGATGCAGATTTAAAAAATAAACTACAAAAAAGTATTGATAAAGGAACTGAAAATTTGATCAATTTAGCAGCAGCTTCTGATGCATTACAATTGTCAAATGATCCTTTAATTAGTACAAGACATTTTTCAAATACACTTTTCAATATCATGAGAGGTGGAATTTTTGATGATAATTATACCATCGAAAAACAAGATTTTATTGCTTATATGGCAAATGCAAACAAACCGTTGTTTGCCACTAAAAAAGAAATTTTAAAAAGTTTTCCAGATAAATTTACCATAGATTTTATAAAGCAAGTTGCTGAAAATGATCATGATAAAGATTTTAAACGTCTTTGTGTAGAATATTTACCACTTAAATTTAGTAGAAGACATGGTGACCCAAGTCGTCCTTGGAACCGTTTTTCTATCAACACTCGAAGTGAAATTGATGGTTCAAAAATCCTAGATTACGAAGGAAATTGGCGTGATATTTTCCAAAATTGGGAAGCATTAGCACATTCATATCCTCAATTTATTGAGAATATGATTCACAAATTTTTGAACGCAACCACTTTTGAAGGGTATAATCCTTACAGAGTTACCAAAGGTGGTTTTGATTGGGAAGTAATTGAAGAACACGATCCTTGGTCATATATTGGCTATTGGGGTGATCATCAAATTATTTATTTGTTGAAGTTTTTAGAGTTTATTGAAAATCATTATCCATCAAAATTGGCTTCACTTTTCAATGAAGATGTATTTGTGTATGCAAATGTGCCTTACAGAATAAAATCCTATTCAGATATCTTAAAAAATCCAAAAGATACGATTGATTTTGATCACAAATTGCAACATATTATTGAAGATAAAAGAGCAAAAATTGGTGTTGACGGAGCTTTATTGACAGATCAAAAAGATCAAATTTATCGTGTCAATTTAATTGAAAAATTATTGGTAACTGTGCTTGCAAAAGTATCCAACTTTATTCCTGAAGGTGGAATTTGGTTAAACACACAACGTCCAGAATGGAATGATGCCAACAATGCGTTGGTTGGAAATGGTGTTTCTATGGTAACTTTGTATTACTTACGAAGATTCATCAATTTCTTTGAAAATGTAGTCGCAAATTCTGATACCAATAACTTTGAAATATCAGAAGAAGTGGCACAATTATTCAGTAAAATTGTTTCTACTTTAGATGCGAATAATACTATTTTATCTGGAAAAGTGAACGATTCAGATAGAAAAAGAGTGTTGGATGGAGTTGGAATTCCTGCAAGTGATTACAGAGAATTTATCTATAAAAACGGTTTTACAGGA
>DAIUBY010000005.1:24768-29030 GCA_036846425.1 Polaribacter sp. | reverse complement strand
TTGAAAAATAGTTCATTATTCAGACCAGATCAATACAGTTATATTTTATATCCAAACAAAGAATTACCAAGATTTACCAAGAAAAATAACATTCCAACTGCAAAAGTTCAGCAATCAGAATTGTTACAAAAATTGGTAAAAGACAATAATAAATGGTTGATTGAAAAAGATGTTTTAGGAAATTATCATTTCAATGGAACTTTTAACAATGCAAATAGTGTTCAAAAAGCATTGGATAAATTAGCTGAAAATTATGGAGATTTAGTTGCAAAAGATTCCAAATTTATATTAGATATTTTCGAAGAAATTTTCGATCACAAATCTTTTACAGGACGTTCTGGAACTTTTTTCGGCTATGAAGGTTTGGGTTCTATTTATTGGCACATGGTTTCTAAATTGTTATTGGCAGTTCAGGAAAATTGCCTATTAGCCATAAATTCAGGGGAAGATGCTATCACAATTGGCAAATTATTAGACCATTATTATGAAATCAATGCAGGAATTGGCTTGCACAAATCACCAGAATTGTATGGTGCGTTTCCAACTGATGCATATTCACACACACCAGCAACAAAAGGAGCGCAACAACCAGGAATGACAGGTCAAGTAAAAGAAGATATTCTTAGCAGAATTGGAGAATTAGGAGTTTTTGTTGAACATGGAAAAATCTTTTTCAAACCAACCTTGTTAAGAAAATTTGAGTTCTTAGCAACTCCACAAACTTTTGAATATATCAACTTGAAAAATGAAAAACACACGCTTAACATCCAAAAAGATGAGATGTGTTTTACCTATTGTCAAGTACCTGTTGTGTATCAATTATCAAACAAAGAAATGATTGAAGTAGTTTTGAACGATGCTTCAAAAATCATTTTTGATGGTTTGACGTTGGATGCACAAACTAGCACAAAAATATTCAATAGAACCAATGAAATTCATCAATTAAAAGTAAGTATTATAAAGTAAATTAATGAAAATCAGACCAATAACATACACGTTAAGTTGTTTTTTATTGATGGGTTTTTCCTGTAAAAATGAAATGAAAGTAAGTAACGAATTGCTTATTGAACAAAAAGTGGAAGTGCTTTTACAGCAAATGACTTTGGAAGAAAAAATCGGACAAATGTCGCAAATTCGTCATTTTGAAGAAAATGCTGATGCTCATGTTTCTGAAAAATTTATTGGTTCCATAATCCACACTCAAGGACCAACTCCTGGAAAAACAGCCAAACAATGGCAAAAACGTTTCATTGAATTGCAGAAAAAAGCATTGTCAACACGTTTGGGAATTCCGTTATTGTTTGGTGTTGATGCAGTTCATGGTCAAAATACGTTTGAAGGCGCAACCATTTTTCCTCACAATATTGGTTTAGGTGCAGCAAACAATGAAGAATTGGTTTTTGAAATTGCAAAAATCACAGCTTTAGAAAGTCAAGCAACAGGATTCAATTGGGTTTTTTCACCCTGTGTTGCTATTCCTTACAATGAAAAATGGGGAAGAGTTTATGAAGCTTTTTCTGAAAGTACTGAAATTACTGAAAAATTAACGAAAGCTTCCATAAAAGGACACCAAGGAAATTTGTCTGATGCAACAACTGTCATGGCAACTGCCAAACATTTTGTTGGTGATGGCGCCACTGATTTTGGAGTTGAAGGTGGTGAAACTACTCTTTCTGATGTTGAAATTCATAAGTATTTATTGCCTCCATACAAAGTTGCAGTTCATCAAAAAGTGGGTGCAGTGATGGCTTCTTTCAATAGTATCAACGGAATTTCTATGCACAATCACAAAGCATTGATTACAGATACTTTGAAAATCGGAATGAAATTCGACGGAATTGTAGTTTCTGATTGGAAAGCGTATTCTCGTTTTAATGGAATTGAAGTTGTCAATGCAGGCGTTGATGTAATCATGGCTGTTGATGGAGATTTGGAAGATTTTCAAAACGGATTGAAAAAAGCAGTTGCAGATAAAATCGTTTCAATGGAACGAATTGATGATGCTGTTAGAAGAATTTTACGTCAAAAATTCAGATTGGGTTTATTCGAAAATCCATTTCCAGACACAACATTGGTTTCAAAAATAGGTATCAAAAAACACCGAGAAATCGCCAAACAAGCTGTTAGAGAATCCTTGGTTTTATTAAAAAATGAAAATCAAGTATTGCCAATTTCAAAAGAATCCAAAAAAATTGTGGTTGTTGGTGAACACGCAAATAATTCTGGATTACAATCTGGAGGTTGGACCGCAAATTGGCAGGGTTCATTGGAAAATTACAAAGGAGCAACCACCATTTTAGATGGCATCAAAAAACAATCAAAAGGAACTGTTGTGTATGATAAAAATGCAACAGGAAATCATTTTGATGCAGATTTAGCAATTATTGTGGTTGGTGAAAATCCGTATGCAGAATTTTTTGGTGACATTGGTCATGAATCCAATCAATTGCAATTGACCTTAACAAAAGAGCATCAAAATTATATTAAAAAGTATTCAGAAAAAGGTATCAAAACAATTGTTGTTTTGATTTCTGGTAGGACTTTAGTGGTAACTGATCAAATCAATCAATCAAATGCTTTTGTGGCAGCTTGGTTGCCAGGATCAGAAGGAGATGGAATTGCAGAAGTACTTTTCGGAAATCATAATTTCAAAGGAAAATTACCACATTCTTGGCCAAAAGATGTAAAAGATTATGAACAAAAATACGGTCCTAATTTTTGGGACAAAACCCTAAAACCCCTTTATGAATTTGGTTTTGGAATGACATATGAACAATAAAAATCAGTAAACTATTAAATTGCAGATTTTAGTAAAAACAAACAAATGATGAAAAATATAATTAATACTTTTTTACACTTATTACTTGTTGTTCTTATTATTTCTTGCGCAACAAATAGAGAATCAAAACAAAGCACTATTTTGAGTACAAAAAAACAACTAACTGCAAAAGATATTTTAGGAAATCCAAAATATCAAGCAATTTCATTTGGAGGTTACAGAGAAAAATCGAGAGAAATTCAGCCAACAATTGCGCAACTGAAAGAAGATATGAAAATATTGCATGCTATGGGAATTCGAATTATTAGAACCTATAACGTGCAACCAAAATTGCCTCATGCATCCAATGTTGTAGAAGCGATTCATCAATTGAAAAAAGAAGATCCAACTTTTGAAATGTATGTAATGTTGGGTGCATGGATTGATTGTTTGAACGCTTGGACAGATCAACAACCAAATCACGATATTGAAAGTCCACAAAACGAAGGAGAAATCGCAAGAGCAGCAGCTTTGGCAAATAAATATCCTGATATTATAAAAGTTATTGCAGTAGGAAATGAAGCCATGATTCGTTGGGCAACTAGTTATTATGTGCAACCTAGTGTTATTTTAAAATGGGTAAATCATCTCCAAAAAATGAAAAAAGAGGGAAAACTTCCTAAAGATTTGTGGATTACAAGTTCTGATGATTTTGCTTCTTGGGGTGGAGGAGAAGAGAGTTATCGTGTAAAAGATTTGGAAGATATCATAAAAGCTGTAGATTATGTTTCCATGCACACGTATGCGTATCACAACTCGCATTACAATCCTCAATTTTGGAAAATTCCAGAAAATGAAAATGGATTTACTGATGAAGAAAAAGTAAATTCAGCTATGAAAAGAGCGTTAGAATTTGCAAAAATGCAATACAAAAACGTGTCTGATTATGTAAAAAGTATCGATTCAACCAAAACTATTCATATTGGTGAAACTGGTTGGGCATCCATTTCTGATGGATATTATGGAATCAATGGCTCAAGAGCAACAGACGAATATAAGCAAGGATTATACTACAAACATCTAAGAGATTGGACAACCAAAGAAAAAATATCTTGTTTTTATTTTGAAGCTTTTGATGAACAATGGAAAGATGCAGGAAATAAAAATGGTTCTGAAAATCATTTTGGTTTGATTAATTTGAAAGGCGAAGCAAAATTCCCTTTATGGGATTTGGTTGATAAAGGTACCTTTAATGGATTAAAACGCGATGGAAAAACGATCACAAAAACCTTTAATGGAGACAAAAAAGCGTTGATGAAAACTGTTTTGACACCAAACACAGAGTATCCAAGATAATAAATGAATATAAAAAAATACATACTATATATAGGATTATCATTTATGATAGCAAGCTGCGAAATCAAACAAGACGTATTGATAGTAGATGTTTATGAAACATCTGCCAATGGAAATAATCTAAAAAAATTGAGTAATTTTTCGATAG
>DAIUBY010000005.1:0-24668 GCA_036846425.1 Polaribacter sp. | reverse complement strand
TTTCATTATTTTCCTGAAGAATTGCAATATGCACATCAAAAAGCACCTAATAAATATTTAATTCAGTCTGAAGCTTGTGTGGATGCTGAAGTTCCGAAATGGAAAGATGATGCTTGGTATTGGAAAAAAGAAGCCACAGATTGGGGTTGGGATTGGGCTCCTGAAAAAGACAAACACATGCATCCAAAATATGCTCCAGTTCATAGATATGCAAGAGATATAATAGGTTGTTTAAACAATTGGGTTGATGGTTGGATTGATTGGAACATGGTTTTAGATACGCAAGGTGGACCAAACTGGTTTAAGAATTGGTGTGTTGCTCCAGTAATTGTTAATCCTGCAAAAGATGAAATTTATTTTACACCATTATATTATACCATGTCTCATTTTAGCAGATTTATCAGACCAGAAGCTACCGTTTTTGAAGTAGAAAATTCTGATAAAGCAATCATGATTACTGCAGCAGAGAATCCTGATGGATCAATTGCAGTAGTTGTTTTTAATGAAACAAATCAATCTAAGAATATAAATTTAATCCTTGGCAATCAAAATGTTACAATAGTTTTAAAACAACAATCAATTCAAACAATTGTAATTCCGAAACAAGAAATTTAATACTAACTAAAATAATCATATGAAAAATTACGTAACGCCAGTCAGAGACAGAGTTCCATTAGGACAAAAAGCAGCATTTGGTGCAGGACATTTAGTATTGAATTTATTACCTGGAGCCTTAGGTGTATTTATGTTCTTTTTATTGACAGCATTTGGAATGGATCCTTTTTTAGCTGGATTATTAGGTGGTTTACCAAGGATTTTTGATGCCTTGACTGATCCAATTATGGGGTTTATATCAGATAATACAAACTCTAAATGGGGTAGAAGAAGACCTTATATCTTTGTAGGTGCTATTTTAAGTGGAATTTTATTTGCTGTTTTATGGCAAATGGATCCTGCAGATTCTCAAAACTATAATTTTTGGTATTTCTTAATTATGTCTATGGTTTTTTTGATTGGAAATACCATGTTTGCAACTCCTTTAGTTGGATTAGGATATGAAATGACATCGGATTATAATGAGCGTACACGTTTAATGGCTTTTTCGCAAACCATTGGTCAAATTGCATGGATGATTGTACCATGGTTTTGGATTATAATTAGTGATCCAAATATGCTTCCAATTTCAGCCGAAGAAATGAGCAGAATCGCCTCATTAGGATTGTCAGAAGCTGAAGCTGCTAACGAAACATTGAAATCTGTTCAAGCGAATGGAGTTAGAAAATTATCAATTATTGTGGGTATAGCTTGTTTGATTTTGGGAGTTTTACCAGCATTTTTCTGTAAGGGGATTGATTCTGCAAATATGGAAAATAGAAAGAAAATTACTTTTAAAACACTAGGCTCTAACTTGATTGATCTTTTCAAAGGAATTGCTCAAGTTTCAAAAAACAAACCTTTTTTAAAATTATGTGGTGCAACATTTTTAGTATTTAATGGTTTTCAAATGGTGGCTTCTTTTAGTTTTTTCATCATTGTTTTTTATATGTTTGAAGGAAGTTATGCAGATGCAGGCAATTGGCCAGCTTGGTTTTCAACAGTAACTGCAATTATAACTGCTTTTTGTGTGATTCCGATTGTAACTCTTTTAGCTAATAAATTTGGAAAACGTCAAGCATTCATTATTTCAACAGCATTATCAATCGTTGGGTATATTTTAAAATGGTGGGCTTTTGATAAGGACAATCCATATTTACTTTTCATGCCAATACCTTTTATGGCTTTTGGTTTGGGTGGTTTATTTACATTGATGATGAGTATGACTGCAGATGTTTGTGATTTAGATGAATTAGAAAATGGAATGCCACGTAAAGAAGGAACATTTGGAGCTATCTATTGGTGGATGGTAAAATTAGGACAAGCATTAGCTTTGGTTTTAGGTGGAGCAGTGTTAAAGTTTGTCGGTTTTGATGGAAATGCAGCTCAACAAACTGCAGAAACCATGACAAGTTTACGATTGGCAGATGTTATAATTCCTTCTGCAACTGCTGGAATTGCGATTTTAATTATGTGGAGTTATAGTTTAAGTGAAAGTAGAGCCAAAAAAATCAAAGAACAATTAATCGAACGTAGAGGAGAATTATAAAAAAAATAAAAATCAATTAAGCAATGTCATATAGAGAAGAACATTATTTTAAACCTGGTCATGCTAATTATATTAGTGAATCAGGACAACAGGGAGCAGATTTTTCTGAATATTCTAATGAAGATTTAGTAAAACTATGGAAACAAACCTTGCAAAAAGGAATGCATGGAATTTGTTTCAGTATGTATGAAGATGGTCAGGAGCCAGGAGATACTATTACTGAAGAGCAAGTTGAACGAAGAATCAAAATTTTAAAACCATATGCAAAATGGATTCGTTCTTTTTCTTGTATTGAAGGAAATGAAAACATACCAAGAATTGCTAAAAAACACGGAATGAAAAATTTAGTGGGTGCTTGGTTGGGTGATGATATGGAGAAAAACGAACTGGAGATTGAAGGATTAATTCAGCTAGCTAAAGAAGGTTGTGTGGATATTGCAGCTGTTGGAAACGAAGTTTTATATCGAAAAGACTTAACAGAACAACAATTATTAGATTACATTCTTCGTGTAAAAGAGGCTTTAAAAGGATTAAATATTCCTGTTGGATATGTTGATGCATATTATGAATTCTCTCATAGACCTGCAATTACGGAAGTTTGTGATGTTATTTTATCAAACTGTTATCCTTATTGGGAAGGTTGTAGTATTGATTATTCTCTAAATCACATGCAGCAAATGTTTGGACAAGCAGCTCATGCAGGTCAAGGAAAAAAGGTAATCATTACAGAAACTGGATGGCCAAGTCAAGGAAGTAGTTTGGGTGGTGCACATTCAACTGCAGAAAATGCCATGAAATATTTTATCAATGCGCAAGCATGGTCAGCAAAAGATAATATTGAGATGTTTTACTTCTCTTCTTTTGATGAATCATGGAAAGTTGGAGCTGAAGGTGATGTTGGAGCTTATTGGGGATTATGGGATAAACATGAAAATTTAAAATTTTAACAAAATAGCATAATCAATTTGTATGGATTTTTCATCAAAATGTAACACAACAAAAAAATTTTCTCAAAACTATAATTCTCATAAAGTATTATTATCAGCGAGTTTTAAAGTAGAAAATTTTAAAAAATCAGTAAAAGAAACAAAGTTTTTAATGTTGTAGTGTTTATGTTGTGGTGGATTATTCGTAATTATGAGATTATAGTTGTATCATTGAACTAAATTATTAATACTTAACACTATATTATTATGAAAAAAATTACTTTATTATTATTTGCCTTTTTGATTTCTTCAATTGGGTTTTCTCAAGACCTTTTACTTGGTTTTGAAGGAAGTGAAACAGGAGGAGTAAATGGCGGTCCTTTCGGAAATATGACTGCTCCAACTCTTGTTACTGGTACAGGTACAAATACATCACAGGTATTACAAATTGTAGGTAACATTAATGGTGAAGTTTGGCAAGGAATCAACTTAACATTAACAGATAACGTTGATTTAACAAATACACAAACAATGACTATTGACGTAATGTCAGCTACACCAATTTCTTTTTTAGTGAAAGTTAATGGGGGTTTAAATGGTGCTCCAGAAGCAGCTGCTGAAGTTACTCACAATGGTAATGGTACATGGCAAACCCTTTCTTTTACTTTTAATTCTGTTAAAGATGGAAAAGCTGCTGCTGCAACAGGACAATATACAAGTTTCGTAATTCACGCTTATTGGAAAGCTGGTGAAAGTGGTTTTGCTCCAAATGTTGTAAAAGATGCAAGAACTTTCTTTGTTGACAATATTAAAGGTCCAAAAGCAGGTGCTCCACCAGCAACTCCAGAACCTACTGATGCTCCACCAACACCACCAACTTTTGCTGCTCAAAACGTTATGTCACTTTATAGTGAAGCTTACACACCTGCAGCAACAATATCTAATGTTCCTTGGGATGATTCAGCTTTTGAAGAAGTTACGATTGCAGGAAACAAAATGCTAAAAATTGATGGTGGTAATTTTATTGGAATGGATTTGGATGTATTCTTAAATGCTACTAATATGACTCACTTGCACATGGATTATTGGATTTCAACAGATCATACTCCTGGTACAGTTTTAAATCCTAAATTATCAAATCACGCTGCACAAGATGGTGAAACATCTGCAATTGATATTTCTAATATTATAGAAAGTCAAGATGAAGTTAAAAAATGGCAATCAAAAGATTTTCCTTTAGATGCTGGTGCAAGACAATCCATAAAACAATTTTTAATTACAGATGCAGGAAAAGTAGGTGTTTATTATTTAGATAACGTTTATATGTATGTTGCTGGAACTGCAGGTGTTGAAGATAATTTATTTAACGTTTCTATTTATCCAAACCCAACATCAAATAGATTAAATATTTCTGCTGCTAATACTATTCAAAATGCAGAAATCTACAATGTGTTAGGTAAAAAAGTGATGAATGTTAACATCAACAAAACAAGTGATTCAATTGATATTTCAACGTTAGCTTCTGGTGTTTACATGATTAAATACAATATCGAAAACACTGTTGGAACTGCGAAATTTATCAAACAATAATTAATTTCAAATTCAAACACAAAAAAAACCGAGCAATTTGCTCGGTTTTTTCATTTTACAATCGTTTTTAATTATTATTGTTCGTTCTTTTTTATCTGATTAATATAGTTTTGTAAATTTTTTCCATAAGTAGATTTTTTTATTTTTGGTATTAACGATTTGTTTACAGTATCTAACATTTGCAAAGTTGCATCATACATCTCAGTAATTGCGATATAAGGAGCAGCTTCAAAATCAGCATTATTGATAGCAAAATTAGTAGTGTATAAAACGCGTCTTCTTAACATTCGTTTGTAATCATCTTCAACTTTTTGAATCAATTCTTCGTTGTTTGCTTTTTTTGCTTCAAAATCTTTTTTGATAAATTCCAATCTCTCTAATTGAAATTTTTTGTTTATTTCATTGAATTTGTCCATCACTTCTTGATTTTTTGAACCTGATATTTTTGGATTGATTCCAAATTTTTCAACATCATCATTGATGGTAATTACACCTTCTTCTCCAAAAAATAAGATTCTTTTATCTGTGGTATTTCCGTCAAAAGTTAAATAATACATAACTGGCGAATCCACTTGATCTGATAATCTAAAAGTCTCTTTTCCTAATAATTTTACTGAATCAACAGAGATCAAAACAGTGTCTTGCATTCTTTGTAAATAAAGTGTTCCTTTTTTCACTCCTTTAATTTGACCCTCCACAATCATGTTTCCTTCTTTTTCAGAGCAAGCAAAAAGGGTTAAAGTAATACTGAAAATTGCGATAATTTTTTTCATTTTTGATTTAAAATTTAAGTCTGCAAATATGCTGATTTTTATTTAAAATGTGGATGCTAATTCCATTAAAATAGTACTTACAATTGCACCAATTGTACCAATTGCATATCCAAAAACTGCTAATAAAACTCCAACAGTTGCTAATGATGGATGAAAAGCTTGAGCAACAATAGGAGCTGAGGCTGCACCACCAACATTTGCCTGACTTCCAACTGCCAAAAAGAAATATGGGGCTTTGATGATTTTTGCAACAATTATTAAAAGTATGGCATGAATCAACATCCAAACCAATCCAATTACCATCAATCCTGGATTTTCTAAAGCTTGATTCAGATCCATTTTCATTCCAATAGATGCTACTAAAATGTAAATAAAAACACTGCCTAATTTACTAGCTCCTGCACCTTCGTAGTTTTTAGCTTTTGTAAATGACAAAATAATAGCCACTAAAGTTGCAATACTTATCAACCAGAAAAAGCTAGAATCCAAAAATGAAAATGTATTTCTAATTGTTGTAGATGAAATAGTTGCCACGAATTCTTTAAAAAATTGACTTAAATATTTGGCAAGAAAATGTCCAAAACCAACAGTTCCAAAAGCAATTGCTAACATAATCATCAAATCTGATAATGATGGATTTCTTTTTACTTTATCAGTAAAAATAGTTACTTTTTGTTTCAATTCCTCGATTGCTGAAGTATCAGCTTTTAACCATTTGTCAATAGCTTCTTTTTTGCCAATTCCAATCAATAAAATTGCCATCCAAATGTTGGCAACAACAATATCTACAATGACCATTCCTCCATATTTTGCAGGATTGTATTTGTAAATTTCCAACATGGCTGTTTGATTTGCACCTCCACCAATCCAACTTCCTGCCAAAGTAGAAAGTCCTCTCCAAACTGCATCAAAATCACTTCCTCCAACAGTTTCTGGGGAAAAAATAGAGATGAGTAAAATAGCAATTGGACCACCAATAATAATCCCAATAGTTCCTGTAAAAAACATGATTAATGCTTTTGAGCCCAGGTTGAAAATTGCTTTTAAATCAATACTTAACGTCATTAAAACCAGAGCTGCTGGCAATAAATATTGACTTGACACAAAATACAATTGTGATTTATTTTTGATGATTTCACCAGCAGAATTTTCAATTTCCCATTCTGGTGAAATCAATCCAAAAGTGGTAAATAATGCTGGAACAAAATATGCCATAAACAGTCCTGGAACTATTTTGTAGAATTTTGACCAAAATCCTGTTTGGATATTTTCGGTATAAAAAACGAATCCTAAAGAAATCATTAAAATTCCAAAAACAATAGCATCGTTTGTAATTATTGGTTCAGTCATTCTTCAAAGTTTAAAATTTAAAATTCAATGTTCAAAAAATTACCCTTGAAATTATTCTAAAATCAAGGGTAAAAATTCTTATTAATTAATTTTCATCAAAGATTTTTACTTCTTTAAAAGGAGAGATAATAATTCCATCTGTGGCATTTTTATAGGCAATCCAATCCGAATTGAAAAAGGAATTTGTTTTTGAAATGGCTTCTTTAAACGCTTCCAAAAACTGATTTACCAATTGCTTTTCAGTGTCTGTTTGATTTCCAAAACGCGAACGAATATAACTAAATGCAGTTCCAAAACGCTGACTTACAGTTACTTTTGGATTTCTTGTAATTCCTTGTCTTTCATCCACTTTTCCTAAATAGGTGTCAATTAAATCGTCAATTTTTTTGATGATTTCTGTGGATGATTTTATTTCTGCTTCGTATTTCTTTTTGTCTTCTTTTGACAATTGATCTTTGATTGTAGCTGCTATATTTTTACTTTCAACTAATTGTTTTACGATGTTTGCCATTTTTTCTTGATAACGTTCCATTTCTTTACTTGCTTCATATTTTTGATTGATTGCCTCCTCAGAAATTTGCAATCTTGGATCAAAATCAACTTTGATAGTTTTTTCAGAAACTACTTCACCAAAACTCATTTTTAATTTATAAACTCCAGGTTTTACATCAACTCCTGATGTTTCTCTTGAAGAACTTCTGCTATTTCTTGAGGCTCTTTCAACGCCTTTTTCATCCAAATTCCAAGTAGTTTTATGGATGCCATTTTCTTCAGGAGTTTTGAATTTTAAAGTTCTTATCAAACGTTCACCATCAAAAATTTCCAATTTGATAGAATCCGTTTTTTCTTCTTTAGATTTGTTTAGATAATAAGAAATCTGTGCTCCACCTTTTCTGTTTTCTCCCTGATATATGGCATCTGCACCAAATCTACTCCCTGTAGGTTGTTGATAAGCAGCATGATAAGCAGTTGGAGGTTGAAATAATACTAATTTTTCTTGTAGATTTTTTCCTTTCGCAATTTCTCTCAAAGGTCTAATATCATCCAAAACCCAAGCTGCTCGTCCAAAAGTTCCAATTACTAAATCGTGTTCTCTTGGATGAATTACCAAATCATTTACAGGAACTGTTGGAAAACCTTGTGTCCATTTTGTCCATTTTTTTCCTGCATCAATTGAAATATATAAACCATCATCAGTTCCTAAAAAAAGTAGATTTTCATTTTCTAGGTCTTCAATAATGCTCAATGTAAAACTTGCCACATCATTTTCATCCACGATTCTTTCCCACGTTTTTCCATAATTTTTGGTTCTGTAGGCATAAGGTTTGTAGTTGAATCGTCTGTAATCATTGGCAACTAATAAGGCTTCTCCTTTGTTTTTGTTAGAAGCTTTGATTTGTGTTATCCAACTGTTTTCTGGTAAATCTTTAATGTTTTTTGAAACATTTGTCCAAGTTTTTCCTCCATCTTTTGTAATTTGAACTTGACCATCATCAGTTGCAACCCACAAAACATCTTTTTCCAGAACAGTTGGCTCAATCACTAAAATAGTACAATGATTTTCTGCTCCAGTTGCATCCATTGTTAAACCACCACTTTCAGCTTGTTTCATTTTTTCTGGATTATTAGTGGTTAAATCTGGAGATATTACTTTCCAAGTCAAGCCTTTATCAGTTGATTTATGCACAAATTGACTTCCAAAATACAAAGTATTATTATCAAAAGGATCAATATTGATAGCAGAATTCCAATTGAAACGCAGTTTGACATTTGCATCAGCATGAGTTGGTTTTACAGAATAATTATTTCCTGTCAGATAATCAAAACGAACAACACTTCCTTGCTGACTCATAGACCATCCATAACGTGAATCATCTCTGTCCGAAATGACATCAAAACCATCTCCAAAACTGATTTCTTGCCAATAAGAATTGCGAATTCCTTGTGCTTTCCATACATACGCAGGACCTCTCCATGAACCATTGTCTTGCATTCCTCCATAAACATTGTAAGGAAATTCGTTATCAACATTGATGTGATAATATTGCGCCACAGGAATATTGCCAATAAATCGCCAAGATTTTCCTCCATCTCTAGTGATATTTAAACCACCATCATTGCCATCAATCATGAATTTTCCATTCTTTGGATGAATCCACCAAGCATGATGATCTGGATGAACACCATTGTTTACGCCATAAGCAGGCATCAATTGCGAGAAATTTCTGCCTCCATCTTCTGAAACATTTATATAAGTAAAAATGGAATATACTCTATTTTCATTTTGAGGATCTACATAAATTTCAGAATAATAAAAAGGACGATCTCCAATATCTGATTTTTCATTTACTTTTTTCCATGAAAAACCACCATCTTCACTTCTATATAACGCATTTTTTTTCGCTTCAACCAAAGCATACACAATATCAGGACTTGAACGAGCTATTGCAACTCCAATTCTTCCTAGTTCGTCTTTTGGTAAACCTTCTTTTTCAGTAATTTTTTTCCAATTTTCGCCTCCATCATGTGTAATGTACAAACCACTTCCTTCACCTCCAGATTTAAAAAACCATGGATCGCGTTTGTGTTCCCACATTGTTGCAATGATCTTATTTGGATTTGTAGGATCCATTACCATATCTGCAATTCCCGAACTTGTGTTGGTAAACAAAATTTGTTTCCATGATTTTCCACCATCTGTAGTTTTATAAACACCACGTTCTTGATGAATTCCCCAAGGCGAACCAATAGCGCCAACGTAAACCACATCAGGATTTGTAGGATGAACAATCACTCTGTGAATGTGACGCGTTTTTTCTAATCCCATCAATTTCCATGTTTTTCCAGCGTCTAAAGATTTATAAATTCCAAAACCACCATTCAAACTATTTCTTGGATTTCCTTCGCCAGTTCCAGCCCAAACTACACTTGGATTGGATTGCTGAATGGCTATTGCACCAATAGAAGCAGTGAGTTCATTATCAAAAATAGGTTCCCACTTAATGCCTCCTGAAGTAGATTTCCAAATACCTCCAGAAGCAGTTCCTACGTAGATAATATCAGGATTTGATTCAATAGCATCAATTGCGGTAACACGTCCAGACATTCCACCAGGACCAATATTTCTGGGTTTCATGTTTTTTACTAAATCCATTGAAAATTCTTGGGAAAAAACCAGAGAACTTGCGAATAAAAATAAAATGAGAATTTTTTTCATTGTGTTTGATTTGAAATTTTGAATTAAGGTAACAAGATACAAAAATGTAAATGTTTGGATAAAATTATTTTTTGATAATAGTTTTAATGAGATACTAATTTCACAAATTACGCGAATAAATGGAAATTTTAATTTCAATAAAAGTTTCATTCTATTTTATAGATTTTTGTGCAATTCGTGAAATTCGTGTCAAAAAAATGTCTGAACGTTTTTCAATATTTTATTTTCATTCCTCTAAACTTTGATTATTTTTATCAAAATTTACAAATATGAGTCAACAAGAAAAATTCTTTGAATATATCAACAGTGGTTATGCAACCAAAGGCGATTTTATAAATTTGGGTGCAGCAATTTTGGATGAACAAGCCATCACAAATGCATTTGTAAAAGTTCCTTTAAAAACCTTAAACAGACATGGTTTGATTGCTGGTGCAACTGGAACAGGAAAAACAAAAACCTTACAAGTTTTAGCGGAAAATTTATCAGACAAAGGAATTCCTGTGTTGTTAATGGATGTAAAAGGAGATTTATCTGGTTTGGCGCAACCTGGAAGTGGACATCCAAAAATTGATGAACGTCACAAAATCATTGGTTTTCCTTTTGAAGCAAAAAAATTTCCTGTTGAAATTTTAACGATTTCCCAACAAAATGGCACCAGAATTCGTGCAACAATTTCGGAATTTGGACCTGTTTTATTATCTCGAATTTTAGATTTATCTGAAGCACAAGAGGGAATAATGGCGATTATTTTTAAATATTGTGACGATCATAAATTGCCATTATTAGATTTGAAAGACTTTAAAAAAGTATTACAATTTATCACCAATGAAGGAAAAGAGGAATTAGAAGCGGAATATGGACGCATTTCTACGTCAAGCACAGGAGCTATTTTGAGAAAAATCATCGAAATTGAACATCAAGGAGGAGATTTGTTTTTTGGTGAAAAATCGTTTGAAGTTGAAGATTTAACCAGAGTTGATGAAAATGGAAGAGGTATCATTTCTGTATTGCGCTTGACAGACATTCAAGACAAACCCAAATTATTTTCCACATTTATGTTGCAAATGTTAGCGGAAATATATCAAACTTTTCCAGAACAAGGAGATAGTGACAGACCAGAACTCATCATTTTTATTGATGAAGCACATTTGGTTTTTGAAGAAGCCACAAAAGCCTTGTTAAACCAAATAGAAAGTGTGGTGAAATTGATTCGTTCAAAAGGAATTGGATTGTATTTTGTAACTCAAAATCCGAATGATGTTCCAGAAGATATTTTAGCGCAATTAGGTTTAAAAATCCAACATTCTTTACGCGCTTTTACCGCAAAAGACAGAAAAGCCATCAAATTAGCAGCTGAAAATTACCCAAGTTCTGAATATTATGACACTAGTGAAGTGTTGACTCAATTAGGAATTGGAGAAGCATTCGTTTCTGTTTTAAACGAAAAAGGAATTCCAACACCTTTGGCAAGAACTTTATTAAGAGCGCCAATGAGTAGAATGGATGTGTTGACAGACAGTGAGTTACAGCAAGTTATCAACAGCTCTAAAATTTATCATAAATATAATCAAGTAATTGACAGAGAAAGTGCTTATGAAATATTAAACAATAAAATAGAAAGTAGTATTTTAGCTGCCGAAAAAGTAAAAAGAGAAGAAGAATTTCAAAAAGAGCGAGAAAAATTTGAAAAAGAAAAGGCAAAATCAATCCCAAAAGCAACGACTACAAGAAGAAGTTCAGCACAAGACCCAATTGTAAAAGTATTGACAAGTGCCACTTTTATGAGAGCTGTTTTTGGAGTTTTAGGAAAATTGTTGAAATAACAAATTTAAAAACTAAACGTTTAAAAGATAATAAATAAAATAAAAATGATAAAAAAGAATTTTTTAGTAGTAGTTGTATTAGCAAGTTTACTGAGTTTGATGAGCTGTAGCAACAACGATAAATTTGAGATTGAAAAGGGGAAAGTAGGTAAAATTACTCCAAAAACTACTATCAAAGATTTTAAAGAAATTTTCAAAAAAGATTCTATAGCTTCAGAGCTAAGTGAAAAAGAAAGTGAAGATTCTTATTTTCAGGAAGAAGATAAATATTTTATTTATGAAAAAGGAGGAACGCTTTTGCTTACAATTACGCCAAAAGAACATGATGATTCTTTGTCAACAATAAAAAGTATCGAAATTCATGATAAACGTTTTGTAACCAAAAACGACCTGAATTTATCCTCAACTTTTGCTGAAGTGAACGCAAATCATACCTTGAGAGTAGAATCTACATTACTGTCTGTTACCTTGTTTTTAGACGATTTGAATGCAACAATGACTATTGATAAAGAAGAATTGGGCTTACAAGATTTCTCTGTTCAAAAAGTATCTTTAGAGCAAATTCCTGATTTGGCAAAAATTAAATCTTTTGTAATTTGGTTTGATTAGGGCGAATTTTTTTATCAAAAAACCGCGCTTTCCATTATATCTTTTTATGCTAAAATTAATTTTGAGCAAGTAATTTAATTTAGGTTTCAGCATAAAAAGGATGTCATTCCAATCGCTTTCGCAAATCCTGATATGAACAAAAAATACTACATTCAAAAATCACCTTTTACAGTGCCAACTTCAGATGGAAAACTGATTCAAGAACATTTTGGCTTGGCTTCTGATAAAAATTCCAATATCAGTATTGCACATATGATTGTGCCTCCAAAATGGAGCGAACCTTTTCAAACTCCAGCTTTTGATGAATATACTTTTATCATCAAAGGAAAAAAACAATTCATTATTGAAGATGAAACTATTATTTTAGAAGCAGGGCAATCCATCAAGATTGAAAAAAATACCCTTGTTCAATATTCTAATCCTTTTGACGATTCTTGCGAATACATTGCCATTTGTACACCCGCTTTTTCTATGGATTTGGTGAATAGGGAAGAGGACTGAGCTTTATTTTAACATGTCTCCAAACATTTTTTTGGATTTCATTATTTTTTCAGAAATTCAAATTATCAGAGAGAAAAGAGTAAATTCTAAACTACAACTAAATTTGTAATCCTCCTCAAGAAGTTTGATATTTGCTATCATAACAAATTATGATAATATTTTGGAGTTCAAACTTTGAACCCAAAATTTTGAACTTTGAATAAAAAGTATGCAAAACCTTAACAATCCAATTACATACATCAATGGAATTAGCTTGCAAAAAGCAACTCTATTGTACACAGAATTGGGTATCAAAACTTGTAAGGATTTATTGCATTTTTTTCCATTTAGATATATTGACAAAACCCAATTTTATCAGATAAAAGAGTTGCAACCTTCAAGTGCTGAGGTGCAGATTGTAGGAAAAATTACACATATCAAATCAGTAGCGCAGCAAAAAGGAAGTAGGTTAGTGGCTACTTTTCAGGATGCTTCTGGCACTTTGGAATTAGTTTGGTTCAAAGGACAAAAATGGATTGCAAATGCGCTGAAAATAAATGAACCCTATGTTGTTTATGGAAAATTAAATCATTTTAATGGAAGTTTTAGCATGCCTCATCCTCAAATGCAATTGGTTACCGAATATAAAAAATCAGTACAATCTTGCATGCAACCTGTGTATTCTTCTACTGAAAAGTTGGTAAATTCAGGTATCAGCAATAAATTAATCAGGACATATATTGAGAATCTTTTCAAACAATTTTACGAGGTCATTGAAGAATCGCTTTCCCGAGAAATCATGGATAATCATCAATTGATTTCAAAAAAAGAAGCGCTTTTAAATGTTCATTTTCCTAAAAATCAAGAACTGTTGGCAAAAGGACAATTTCGATTAAAGTTTGAAGAATTGTTTTTTATTCAATTGCAGTTGGTTCGAAAAAATTTATTGCATAAAACCAAAATCAAAGGAATTATTTTCAAAACTGTTGGTGACAATTTTAATAGTTTTTTTCAAAATCATTTACCATTTCAACTTACGGAAGCTCAAAAAAGAGTTGTTAAAGAAATCCGTAAAGATTTGGCTTCTGGTATTCACATGAATCGTTTATTGCAAGGAGATGTTGGTTCAGGTAAAACAATAGTTGCATTGTTGAGCATGTTATTAGCAATTGACAATGGCTTTCAAGCAGCTTTAATGGCACCTACCGAAATTTTAGCGACGCAACATTTTAATGCAATTGCAGCAATGCTTGAAGGAATGCCCATTTCAGTTGAATTGTTAACAGGTTCCACAAAAACAAAAAAAAGAAAGCAACTTCATGAAGAATTGGAAAATGGAACCTTACATATATTGATTGGAACTCATGCCTTATTAGAAGAAAAAGTACAATTCCATAGCTTAGGTTTAGCAATTGTAGATGAACAACATCGATTTGGGGTTGCACAACGTTCAAAATTGTGGATGAAAAATAGCGCATCTAAAAGCCCACCCCACATTCTCGTGATGACAGCAACTCCAATTCCAAGAACTTTGGCAATGTCAGTATATGGTGATTTAGATATTTCTGTCATTGACGAATTGCCTCCAGGAAGAAAAGAAATAAAAACAGTGCATCGTTTTGACAGTCAGCGTTTATCAGTTTTGAAATTTATGAGAGATGAAATCGCTAAAGGAAGACAAATTTACTTAGTTTATCCTCTGATTGAAGAATCAGAAATGTTGGATTACAAAGATTTAATGGATGGTTTTGATAGTATTTCAAGAGAATTTCCAATACCACAATATCAAATTAGTATTGTTCATGGAAAAATGACTTCAGAAAAAAAAGATTTTGAAATGCAGCGTTTTATAAAAGGTGAAACTCATATTATGGTAGCAACAACCGTAATTGAAGTGGGCGTAAATGTACCCAATGCAAGTGTGATGATTGTAGAAAGTGCAGAGCGTTTTGGGTTGAGTCAATTACATCAATTGCGTGGAAGAGTTGGAAGAGGTGCAGATCAAAGTTATTGTATTTTAATGACCAATGTGAAACTTTCTGATGAAGCAAAAACCAGAATAAAAACCATGGTCGAAACTACTGACGGATTCAAAATTGCTGAAGTTGATTTAAAATTACGAGGTCCAGGAAATTTAATGGGGACTCAACAAAGTGGCGTTTTAAACTTGAAAATTGCCGATATTATTAAAGATGGTGCAATTTTACAATCAGCAAGAAAAACCGCAATTGCATTGATGGAAGTAGATTCAAATATGGAAAAAGTTGTGAATTTTCCTATCAAAAAAGCGTTTATGGAAATGTCAAAATCATCGAAAGTTTGGAGTCAGATTTCGTAAGTTTTTCTCAAATTCAAACTAAACACTAAATACTAATTATCCAACAATCTTTTTGCAGCTAAAAATGGCGTCGTTTTTCCTTCTTCTAATAGTTGGATTTCATCAGAAAGTAATTTTTGAATCTGAGGATTTTTATAAAAAGAATTTTTCAATTGTTGTTCAATAGTTGCTAATAGCCAAAAGCGATTTTGCTCATTGCGCTTTTGTGTGAAATAGCCATTTTGTTTCGTGAATAAAATATATTCTTGAATCATTTTATCAATTTCTGTAATTCCAATATTTTTCAACGCACTTGCAGTGAGCACTTTAGGTTGCCATTTGCTTTCTTTTACAGGATACAAGTGCAAAGCATTGTTAAAAGCAACTTTAGCAATTTTAGTATTTTTTTCGTTGTCACCATCTGATTTGTTGATGACAATTGAATCAGCCATTTCTATAATTCCACGTTTAATTCCTTGCAATTCGTCTCCAGCTTCAGCCAATTGCAACAACAAAAAGAAATCAACCATAGAATGAACCACAGTTTCTGATTGTCCAACTCCAACTGTTTCAATAATAATCGTATCAAATCCAGCAGCTTCACACAAAATAATACTTTCTCTTGTTTTTTGCGCAACTCCACCTAACGAACTTCCTGAAGGTGAAGGTCTTATAAAAGCATTTTTGTCAGTAACCAATTGTTCCATACGTGTTTTATCACCCAAAATACTGCCTTTATTTACAGAACTACTTGGGTCTACAGCCAAAACAGCTACTTTTTTTCCTTGATTGGTTAAGTGTTTTCCGAAAGTTTCAATAAACGTACTTTTTCCTACACCAGGAACTCCTGTAATGCCAATTCTGATAGAATTATTCGCAAAAGGCAAGCATTTTTCTATGATTTCATTGGCTTGTTCTTGATGCTTTTGATTCGTGCTTTCAACCAAAGTGATGGCCTTACTAAGAAAAGTGATATCACCTTTTAAAATGGAATTCACAAACTCTTCAACAGAATTTTTTTTGCTTCGGTGTTTTTTAATTTTTGCTGCACTGATTGCATTCGTCGTTTCTTGTTTAGAAACGCCTTCTTTTTCATGAAGCGCAGTTGGGATTTTAGCCATTTTTTGAAAATATTAGTAAATTTAGAAATAAAATTTCACTCATTTTGCAACAGAAGAAAAAATGTGTCGTCTTTAAAGTAAGAATGTATTCATGAAGCCAACCAAACAGCTACATCAACATATCATTGATCAATGCAAACAAAACAACGCAAAAGCGCAAATGCAGTTGTATGGATTGTACTGTAAAGCTATGTTTTCTGTTGCTTTACGAATGGTGAATGATACGTTTTTAGCAGAAGAGGTAATGCAAAAAGCATTCATTAAAGCGTTTAAAAAAATAGATTCGTACAGAAATGAAGTGGCTTTTGGAGCTTGGTTAAAGAAAATTGTCATCAATCAAAGTATGGATGAATTGAAGAAAAAAAATGCAGATATCATTCCAATTTCTAGAGATGTTATGACAATTTCAGAAGAGGATGAGAATTGGCAAATTGAAACTGAAATTACAATAGAAGATGTAAAAAAAGCTATACAAAAACTTAAAGAAAAATACAGAATTATTCTAACACTTTATTTGATTGAAGGCTATGACCATCAAGAAATTGCAGAGATTTTAAACATTACTGAAAATACTTCTAGAACGCAAATATTGCGTGGAAAAAATGAGCTCAAAGAAGCATTAAAATGTAGGTTATGACACAAGATATTAGAAAATTAGCAAAAGAAATTAGGAAAGAAGAAGCTTCTTTACCTATAAATCATGAAGCAAATTTTGAAAAATTATTGCTTTCAGAATTACATCAAAAAAAGACCAACAGAATTTCTATAAAATGGATTTCAATTGCTGCTTCTGTCGCAATTTTAATAAGTGTTTGTAGCTTGATGTTTCACCAAAATAAAGTAGTAAAAAATCCAAGTAATCCTCCTGCTAAAGAAATTACATTGGGCACAATTTCACCAGAATTCAATACGATTGAAACCTATTATGTAAATAGTATCAATCTGGAAATCAGTGAAATAGAAATAGAAAATTCCAATAAAGAACTCATTGATGGCTATTTAGTAAAAATAGCAGAATTGATGAACGAATACACATTGTTAACCAAAGAGCTCAATACAAAAGGGGTTAATAATGCTACCATTGATGCATTAATTCGCAACCTGCAATTGCGATTAGAACTGCTGCAGCAGTTAAAAAAACAGTTATCACAATTTAAAAATGTAAACAAAAAAAATGATGAATTACAAATTTTATAAAACAGTCATTCCGTTTGTTGTTATGATAGCAACAACAAGTATTTTCGCTCAAAAATATGACCGAAAATACAACGAAAAATTCAATGTTGACAAAGACGTAGAAATTGCCATTAATGCCTCCAATACTGAAATTTCTGTTTCCAATTGGGATAAAAATGAAGTAGAAATTACAGCATTTATCGAAATTGAAGGAGTTTCTAAAGAAGCAGCTGAAAAGTATTTTAAAAACTGGAATTTTGAAGCTTTAGGCAACAAAAGTAAAGTGAAAATTACGACACAAACCAACAATTCGGTTTTCCCAAATGATGGGATTATTTTTTCAGAAAATTCAAATTTCAATTTTCCAAATGTTTTTGAATTGGATTCAACTTTTATGGACAAAATTGTCATGCCAAAAGTAGATTTTGATTTTAAAATGAACAATGACTTTATGTTTTGGGATGAGCCTTCATTTGACAAACTTGTTGAAAAAAATGGTAAATATTCTTTCCATTTTAAAGATGATGAAAATGACATCAAAATTGAATCGAAAGAAGATTGGGATAAGTTTAAAAAGTCAAAAGATTATCAAAAATGGAAAGAGAAAATGCAAAAAAATCGAGAAAAAATGCGCATAGAATTTGAGATTTCTCGTGAAAAAATGAAGAATGAAATCGAGAAAAACAAAATCTATATTCAGAAAATTGATAAAGAAAAAATGCAACAGCAACTGGAAAAAGCGCGTCAAGAATTAGCAAAAGTTAAAATGCAGTTTTCAGCAGATTCAGATAATTTGATGATTGATGGGAAAAAAGTAAAAATCACTAAAAAAATTGAAATCAAAGCTCCAAAAGGTGCCACTTTCGATTTGAATACGCGTCATTGTAAAGTAAAACTCCCAAATACAGTGGCTGTTGGGAATGTAAAATATGGGTCTTTTGATGCTAATAATTTGAATAATAGTAAGTTGACTATCAATTATTCACCAGTAAATATCAATGATGTAAGTAAAAGTAATTTATTTTTAAATAACGTAACTGATGCAAAAATTGCATCAGTTACGAATACAAAAATCAATACGAATTATTCAAATGTCAATATTCATAATATTTATAAAAATGTGGATATTTCCACCAAATTTGGAGATTTAAATATTCAAAAAATTCATGCTAATTACAATAATTTTTTATTGTATTTAAATTATACAAATGCTATTTTAAATCTTCAAAATCTAGATAAAAACCTTCTTTTTGAAATAAAATCCTTGTCAAATTCAACCACAAATCCTTCAATGAAATTGAATGTTCTTCATGATAAATCAAAAAAAATCAATGGAAATTTTATAATTAAAACGAAGGATACTACTTTTTATATCAATGGAAAATACAGTCAAGTAACTGTAAATCAATAGTATATTATATATTTGATTGCTATTTCTTTTATCAAACTTCTAACAGTTTCCATTGCGATATTTTGCTGAAAGTGCCTATCTTTAGCCTCTGAAAACAGGTATTTTTAATGGAACTATATAAAAATCAACAACTCAAAATATACAATTCGCTTACCAAGCAAAAAGAAGATTTCAAGCCAATTACAGAAGGTTATGTTGGCATGTACGTTTGCGGACCAACAGTGTATAGCAATGCACATTTAGGAAATGTAAGAACCTTCATGTTTTTTGATGTAGTTTTCAGATATTTTTTGCATTTGGGTTACAAAGTGCGTTATGTTCGCAATATTACAGATGCTGGACATTTAGAAAATGATGCTGATGAAGGTGAAGATAGAATTGCCAAAAAAGCACGTTTAGAGCAAATTGAACCTATGGAAGTGGTTCAAATGTACACTGTAGATTTTCACAATGTGCTGAAAAACTATAATTTTTTGCCACCAAGTATTGAGCCAACAGCCACAGGTCATATTGTGGAACAGATAGAAATGATCAAAGATATTTTGGCAAAAGGTTTTGCGTATGAAGTGAATGGCTCAGTGTATTTTGATGTATTGGAATATAACAAAAAAGGAAATTACGGCATTTTATCGGGAAGAAAAATTGAGGATTTAATTCACAATACACGTGCTTTAGATGGTCAATCTGACAAGAAAAATCCACAAGATTTTGCACTCTGGAAAAAAGCAGAAGAGCGTCACATTATGCGTTGGCCTTCACCTTGGAGTGATGGTTTTCCAGGTTGGCATTTGGAATGTTCAGTGATGAGTACCAAATATTTAGGTGAACAATTTGACATTCATGGTGGAGGAATGGATTTGAAATTTCCACATCATGAATGCGAAATTGCACAATCTCAAACTTGTAGTGGCATCAAACCTGTCAATTATTGGATGCACACCAATATGTTGTTGCTGAATAGTCAAAAAATGGCAAAATCAACAGGTAATTTCATTTTGCCAAACGAAATTTTAACAGGAGAAAACAGCATTTTGCCAAAACCATTTTCGGCAAGTGTGGTGCGCTTTTTCAATATGCAAGCCAATTACAGAAGCATTTTAGATTTTTCTGGAGATGCGTTAGAAGCTGCTGAAAAAGGACATGCAAAATTGATGCAAGCCATTTCTTTTTTAGATAAAATAGAAGCTGTAAATTCTTCAACTTTTAATGTTAAAGAATGGAAATTAAGCTGTTATGCTGCTATGAATGATGATTTTAACACACCAATTTTGATTTCAAACTTATTTGATGCAGTGAAATTCATCAACCAAATAAAAGAACAAAAAGCGACCATTAGCAAAGAAGATTTGTCAGTTTTAAAAGAAACCATGAATGCTTTTGTTTTTGATGTTTTAGGATTGCTGAATGAAACTTCGCATGAAAATTCAAATAAAATCAATGGAGTAATTGAATTGCTTATCAAATTAAGAAAAGAAGCAAGAGAAAACAAAGATTGGGCTTTGTCAGATCAAATTCGTGATGAATTATTAGCATTAGGAATTCAGTTAAAAGATGGGAGAGAAGGGACTACTTTTTTGGTGAATTAGTAGTTTATCCCAAGTTTAAAAAATAAATTTTTTTTAGAGATTCTATAAAATTCCTAAATATTTCGTTTCAAATAATCTGAAGTATTCATTTTTTAAAAATTAGTAAGTTCAATAAATCAGAAATCGTATATTTACAAATAATAAAACAAAAAATATTATGGATTCGCAAGCAGATTTAAAATGGATTCACAAAGAGTTAGATAAAGTAAAAGACCCAAATTTTATTGAAGTTATAAAAAACATGTTGAAATATAATAAAAAAGTTTCATCAGAAAGGATTACTATCGAGGAATATAATCAGGAAATTGATGCTTCAATTGCTCAAATAGAAAGCAGAAAAACATATACGCACCAACAAATTGGTGAGCGCATTAAGCAATGGGGAAAGCAATAATTTGGACACATCAAGCTGAATCAGAACTAAATGAAGCTTTTTTAGATTTACTAGAACAATCTCAATCTTTAAAAATTACAACAAAAATTTTTTCTGAAATTTACGAATCAGTTTCCATATTAGAAACCAGCCCAGAGATTTTTAAACTAGATTCTCTAAAACAAAATAATCAAGGAAATATTAGAGCTTTCGAAAAGCATACATATCGTATTTCCTATTTAATTGAAGAGGAAAACATTTATATAATTCGTGTTCGCTATGCAAGAAAAGAACCTTTAGAGTTTTAAAATAACCAAATCATTTTTTGCTTTAAATTATCACTAAAAACTCAAATCTTGATCATTAAACTTTGAACTCAAATACTAAAATTAAAAACTCAACACTAAAAACTCAACACTTAAAACAGGTTTTGATTTTTCCATTCGTGTTTTTAGTTCGATTTTATCAAGTGGCAATTTCGCCTTTTACACCTTCAACTTGCAGATACAGTCCAACATGCTCACATTATACATTAGAAGCTTTAAAAAAACATGGACTTTTTTTTGGTGGATGGTTAGCCATCAAACGAATTTTTAGTTGTCATCCTTGGGGAGGCAGTGGTTATGACCCAGTTCCTGAAAAGAAAACACACAATGACTGAATTATCTCACATTCTTGTTTGAAGATACAAATAGCTTCACTAAGTTTGCAACTGTAAATACAACAATACAATGAACTATTTAGCAATCACTTGGGATCCATCTTTAGGCATCAATCTTGGTTTTTTTACCATTCGTTGGTACAGTTTGATGTTTGTATCAGCTTTTTTATTGGGCTTACATTTGATGAAAAAAATCTATATCAAAGACGGAGTTCCAGTTGAAAAACTAGATACTTTATTTATGTATACCTTCATTTCAATGTTGATAGGAATGCGTTTGGGAGATGTGTTTTTTTACAGTTGGGACTATTACCAAGATCATTTATTAGAAATTATTCTTCCGTTTAAACAAGTTAATGGTAGTTGGAAATTTACAGGTTTTACAGGTTTTGCAAGTCATGGAGCAGCCATTACCATAATTTTGGCAATGTATTTTTATGCTAAAAAACACCTCCAAAAACCGTGGTTATTTATCTTAGACAGATTGGCAATTATGGTGGCATTATCAGGATTATTCATTCGTATGGGAAATTTTTTCAATTCGGAAATTGTGGGAAAAGCAACTGGTTCTGATTTCGGTGTAATATTCAAAGCAAATGGTGAGGATTTTCCACGTCATCCAACACAAATTTATGAAGCAATTAGTTATCTTACCTTATTTTTTGTAATGTGGTATTTGTATTGGAAAACAAATATCAAAGAAAAAGTTGGATTTCTTTTCGGTCTTTTTATGACTGTTTTATGGTTAATGCGTTTCTTGATTGAATTTTTAAAAGAAGAGCAAGTAGCAGGAAGAGAAGATGGTTTTTTCAATATTTTAAATACAGGACAAGTATTAAGTATTCCATTGATTTTGATTGGATTATGGCTAATGTTTAGAACTGTAAAGAAAGCGGCCTAATATTGATGGAAAAATTAAAAAAACGTTGGGGAATTTCTAGCAATTGGGATGTAATTGCTATTTTAATTGTGTTTGCAATCAATGGTTCTTTTGCAGCTTGGGTAGCAAAACCAGTAACTTCATTTTTAGGAATTTCTTCAGAAAATATGTATCCTTGGTTGTATTGGACACTCAGAATTTTGTTAGTTTTTCCAATTTATCAAATTACGCTACCAATTGTGGGATGGTTTTTTGGACAGTTTCAATTTTTTTGGACGTTCGAAAAAAAGTTTTTAAGCAGATTGGGTTTTGGTTTTTTATTCAAGAAAAATTAAGATTTTGAGTTTCACTTTGACTCTTTGAAACTTTGCAACTCTGAAATTTTTTCTTTAGTTTTCTCAATAAAATTTGTATAAATCCACATTATAGTAAATGAAGGAATTACATCTGTAAAAGGAATTATCTCTTCAATAAAACTAATCAAACCTCCAATTTTTCCTTTAGTTCCTGCATACATTTTTGTCATGATAAAGGCTGATAATGGTGCCCAAACAACATCGATAAAAGGAATCAGACCAATCAAATCGAGTCCAATACTCAACAACAGTTTTTGATATTTTTTATCCATAGTTTTGCGTAATTTGCTACCAAAAATCAAAAGCAAGTTAAAAGTACATATTCAAAATGAATTTTTCAGAATTCACGTCAAAAATTAATGATTTGAAAGCATCAAATTTAGGCGGTTTAGAGGCACAATTTTTATTGGCTCCTAGACTTCGTTTACAATATGATGCGCAAAAAATTGCGGCAAATAATCCCAAAAAAGCGGCAGTTTTAGCATTGTTTTATCCAAATGAAAACGAAGAAACCACTTTTTTATTAACAAAAAGAGCGAGTTATAATGGAACGCATTCTGCGCAAATCAGTTTTCCTGGAGGAAAATTTGATCAAATTGATGCAAATCTGCAAGAAACTGCTTTGCGAGAAACACATGAAGAAGTAGGAATTCATCCAAAAAATATTGAAATAATTAGAGAATTGACTGATGTTTACATTCCGCCAAGTAATTTTTTGGCAACGCCTTTTATAGGAATGTTAGACAGCAAACCACAGTTTGTATTGAATCATGAAGTTGAGAATACTATTGAGATTTTATTGAGTGATTTGTTGGATGAAAAAAATATTTCTTCTACAATTTTAGATACTTCTTACATGAAAAAAGTAGAGGTTCCTTGTTTTAATATCAATAATCATATCATTTGGGGAGCAACAGCCATGATGTTATCAGAAATTAAAGAACTTTTTAAATAGTAAATTGTTAAATTGTTTTGTATTTTTGAAAGTTGAAATTCACTAAAATCTATTGACAAATGCCTTTATTTAAAAGGAATCCTTTTGGACATTATTTATTTCTAAAAAAATGGCTGATTCGAGTTTTCGGACTTATTTCTCATGGAAGATATCGAAAATTCAATAATCTGCAAATTGATGGTTCTGAAGTTTTAAGAAATTTGCCTGATAAAAATGTGCTATTTATTTCCAATCATCAAACGTATTTTGCAGATGTTGCAGCTATGTTTCATGTGTTTAATGCAGCATTAAAAGGACGTGAAGATAACATCAAAAATATTGGTTATATCTGGAATCCAAAGTTGAATATTTATTTTGTTGCTGCTGGTGAAACAATGCGTGCTGGATTATTGCCAAAAATATTTGCTTATGCTGGATCTATTTCTATTGACAGAACTTGGAGAGCAGATGGAAAAGACGTGAACAGACAAGTAAAAAATTCGGATATTTCAAATATTGGAAAAGCGTTGAAAGATGGCTGGGTAATTACGTTTCCTCAAGGAACTACAACACCTTTTAAGCCAATCAGAAGAGGAACTGCACATATCATAAAAACATTTAAGCCTGTTGTTGTGCCAATTGTAATTGATGGTTTTAGACGTTCTTTTGACAAAAAAGGATTGAATATCAAAAAGCGAAATGTGTTGCAATCCATGGTAATTAAAGAACCTTTGGTTATTGATTATGAAAATGAAGAAGTTGCAGATATCATCACAAAAATTGAATTTGCCATTGAACAACATCCTTCGTTTTTAAAAGTATTATCTCCAAAAGAAGTTGAAGAGCATTTTGCAGAGGAAGAGGAACTAAACAAACAACGTACTTTCTGGAATTCTTAGTGATGTTTTCCTGCAAGGTTCACTATAACGTCTGGTTGCTCTG
>DAIUBY010000004.1:39653-58741 GCA_036846425.1 Polaribacter sp. | reverse complement strand
TCCTTTTACAAGAACACTAACACCTGGTAAAGCACCAGATTCTTCAGTAACTGTACCAGAAATAGTCTTTTCTTGTGCAAAGGTGATTTGCACCACAAACGCTAGTAATAGCGTTAAAAATCCATTAAACTTTGTCTTCATTGTATAATTATTTGAATTAATTAATGTCAAAAGTCTTAAATTAAACTTAAAAAAACAATTTTTTAACATAAAAAAACCAGAGAAATATTTTTCTCTGGTTTTTAAAGTAATTTTTGGGTTTAAAAAAACGTTTTAAATCTCAAATATTAATTGGATGCGTCAATTTCTCTTAAAGGAATTTGAAAGATCATTCTATCATCTAATGCTGGGATAACAAGATCAGCTCCTGGCATCACAAGATTTACTCTACCATCTTTTCTGTTTAATCCTATTCCATTTCTAGCCATGTCAAATGATGAAACTCCATCACCCCATAATTCGATTCTACGATAAAATAAAATTTCATTAATTAAATTTTGTCCTGTATTTGTGGATAATGTATAATTTGGGTTTCTTACAGAATTTAATGCGAATAAAACTTGTTGAGCCTCTCCAGACTTTCCTTGTTTTGCAAGTGCTTCAGCTTTTGTTAAATAAAATTCGGTATTTCTTAAATATATATAATCTCCTAGAAAAACTCCAGGGCCACCATCAGAAATAAACTTTAAGCTTGTATATTTTGGTGTTTGACTGTAATGTCCCCATGTTCCGGGAACAATAATTTCCCATGGACTATATCTTCTTTCAGCAAACCAAAGACGTCTAGAATCGGTTGCTGGTATCATGTCAACTAAATTTGAGTTTCCTGTTTTAAAATGATTCCAACCACTATAACCATCATTTATTTGACTTATATGCGAGAAAAAGCTTCTATAAACCTCTGTAGTTGCTTCTGTAACTTCTGAACCCCAAATTACTTCAGATAATGAAATTTCATCAAATCCGTTCAAAACATTATTTTCAATGCTTCCAACTTTCATAGCAATATCAGCATATTTTTCTGCCTCTGACCAATTTTCATAGGTAAGATGGTATCTTGCAAGATATGCAGCTACTACGTTTGCATCAACTTCTTCTTTTGAAGATCTGCTGTAATTTTTTAGTCCGTTATAAGCAAGTGTCAAATCATCAAGTATTAATTTTTTTACTTCACCAACTGTTGATTTTGGTTGACCAACAAAGTCGCCAAAATCAATTGGAATAGCAATTGTACCATCAGCTGCTTTGGTATGTTGATAAATTCTTATTAAATAAAAATATGCAATGGCTCTGTAAGCATAAGATTTATATTTAAAATTTAAAGCTGATTCTGGTGCAGTATCTGGAACCGTATTAATAATTCCATTGGCATTATTGATTACTTTGTAAAAGAATTCCCACATGAAGTCATTATCGCCGTTTGTTAAAATTACATTTTGATAATTATTATAATTTCCAAACCAAGTAAGTCTGCTCATGTCCATGTCATTGCTTCTCAAATCCATACCAAGATCTACTGCTTTGATACCGAATTGAATTGTACCAGTTCCACCATCTCTTAAGTAAGATAGAATTGCACCGTCTAAAGCTTGAAGCCCAATTGTACCTCCAGCATTTGCGTTTTCTTCAGCATGCGATGAAGATAAGAATCTTTCCTTTTCAAAATCACGGTCAAAATCGCCACATGAAATTAAAAGCATTGTTGCAAAAAGCAAAACAAGATATTTGTCTAATTGCATTTTTAAAAAATTTAGTTGTTTCATAATCATTATTATTTTAATTAAGATTTATATTTACTCCAAAAGCGATGGTTCTATTTGCGCCATATTCACCAGAAGAAATTCCTGTAGAATTTAGTCTTGGATCATATCCTTGTCTGGCACTATACAATAAAAATGCGTTATTGATGGTTCCGTAGAATCTAATATTGTTTATATTGTATTTTTGCATTGCTTCATTTTTTAAAACATAACCAAGGTTGATGTTGCTTAAACTTAAATAGCTTAAATCTACTAAATACAGATCAGATAAACTGTATTGATTTGGTAATAATGGATCAACTCTAGGTAAACTTGCAGTAGGATTATCTACAGTCCAAGTTTTGTTATAGTCTGCAAAGTTAGTAACATTTTGTGTTGCGCCAAGCAATGCAAAATATTCATTATCAATACCATATCCACCTAGTTGATATGCAAATTGTAAACCAAGAGAAAAATTGCCTATTTCTATATTTGTTCCAAAACCACCTGTTATTGCTGGAATTGCTTTTTTATCTAGAAATACTCTACCATCTCTAACTGCAGTTGCATAATTTTCTGTAGTTATTATTTCACCAGTTGTTAAATCTTTTGTGAAATATTGAGCGTTTCCATTTACAGGATTTACACCTGCTGATCTAACCATAAAATAGTCAAAAATACTTTTTCCAACAACTCTTCTAAAGTTTCCAGTTTGAATAGAATCTCTTGGAAGTTCGGTAATTTTATTGCTTAGTGTAGAAAGGTTAGCGTTGAAATTGACAGCTAGTTTCTCTTTTCTTACTGCATTCCATGAAATTTCAGTTTCAAAACCGCTATTTACCATTGAACCAAAATTTCTTGGGCTTGAAGCTTGCCCTGTAGATAATTGTAATGGATTGTTAAATAATAAATCTTCAGAGCTTTTTCTGTAATAACCTAAAGTCATATTAACTTTGTTAAAAAGACTCATTTCTAAGGCTAGATCAAGACTGGAAGCTTTTTCCCAAGTAACATCTCTACTTCCAAGACTAAACAAAGTTTGTGTTAATTGGCCATTGTTTTCGCCAATTTCATATTGATTTTCGTATGCAATAAGGTTTCTTGTTGCAGTGCCTTCGTAAAACAATCTATCATTTCCAGTTGTTCCATAGTTAATCGCAAACTTAGCATAGTTTATAAATTTTGATTTTTTAAGAAAATCTTCATTACTTAAAATCCAAGAGGCTCCTGCAGACCAAAATGCACCCCATCTTGTATCAGGATGAAAAACTGAAGAAGCGTCGTATCTTGCAGTAAGGTTTATGAAGTAATTGTTATCTAAACCGTAAATAAATCTTGAAAAATATCCTTCTGTTAAGTATTTGGTATTGTAGTTACTTGCTTCAGAATATACGGAAGTATTGTCTAAAATTGGGCTAAAATCGCCAATAATATTTCTTTTTGATAAGGAAAGAGTTGTAAAATTCTCTTCATAAGTTTCATGTCCTAATAAAAAATCAAAACTATTACGCCCATAATTTTTTTTCCAAGTTAATAATTGTTGGTTTGTTAGTGCTGAAAAATTATCTCTATTATTTGTTAACAAACCGTTATTTGCTTGTGCAAATGCTCCAGCTCCTGGTCTTGTAAAATCAATTCCTTTGTCAACTTCTGTTAAAAAATTAAGTACGTATTCAAATTTTATTCCAAAAGGCAAATCAATCATTGCTCTTAAAGCGCCATTAAAATTGTCTCTTTCGTTTGTTTCAGTTGAATTTTCAATTACTGCAAGTGGATGTTCTCCAGGAGCGTAATTTCTAGGACCCCTAACTACACCATTACCAAAATCTTGAGGAACTCCAAAATCATAAGCAAATCCACTTGGGTTATTTGGGTTTAAAATTGGATTCCAGTTTTGATCATATTGAAATACTGGATATATTGGGGCAATTCTTCTTGTCCAAGCAAATGTGTTATTAAAACTTGTTGTTCCATTGCTAGGTACAAACTGACTGTAAGATTTTGCGTAAGAAACGTCCCCACTAAGATTTACAATTTTAGCTATTTTTGATGAATTTACTTTTAAACGAGCTGTGTGTCTTTTAAAACTACTTCCAACAGTATATCCATTATCTGTTTGTGTGCCTAATGAAAAGTAATAAGTTACATCCTCTGAACCACCAGAAATATTAAGATTGGTTGAGCTAAAATCAGCTGCTTTGTTAAATAAAGCATCTTCCCATCTATCATTTACTAATAGAGTTGCTCCTGCACCAAGTCTTCCAGTAGTTGGGTCAATTAAGTTTGTGTCAGATAAATTATACAAATTGTATCCAAGTCTGTCAATTAAATTATTAGATGCAAATTGTCTTGCTTCTGCAATAGTAATTGGAGTTCCAGCAGTATTTTGTCTGTAAAATTCAGAGTTTGCTAAAACACTATGATACGATTCATAAAACTCAGCAGGTGTTTTGATAATATTGTATTCTTTGGTAGCTCTTTGAGTGATACCAACTCTTGTATCAACACTAATTTGAGTTTTACTTTTTGATCCTTTTTTTGTTGTGATTAACAAAACACCATTTGATGCTTTATTACCATACAATGATGTTGAAGAAGCATCTTTTAAAACTGTAGTAGATTCAATATCCTGAGGATTGATACTGTTTAAACTACCAGAATATGGGACACCATCTAATACTATAAGTGGAGCACTATCTGCATTTATAGAACCAAAACCTCTAATTCTAATAATTGGATCATCACCAGGTTGTCCACTAGATTGAATAACTCTCAATCCAGATGCTAACCCTTCTAAACCCTGAATTGGATTTGCGAAAGTTACATTTTCTAGTTGTTTTGCATCTATTACACTGATAGAACCAGTTAATGAAGCTTTTGTTTGAGAACCATAAGCAACTATTACTACTTCGTCCAAAGAACTTGAGTCTTCTTCTAAAGAAACATTTATTACTGTTGTGTTCCCAACGAGTTTTTCGGTTGTTTTGTATCCTAAGTAACTTAAAACTAATACATCACCAACTTTTGCTTTAATTGAGTACTTTCCATTAAAATCAGTTTCTGTACCAGTTTTAGTTCCTTTTACAAGGACACTAACTCCTGGCAAATTTCCTGAACTATCTGAAACAGTTCCAGAAACTGTTTTTTCTTGTGCAAAAGTTATTTGCACAACCAACGCCAATAATAGCGTTAAAATCCCTTTTAACTTTGTTTTCATTTTATAATTGTTTGAATTAATTGCAACAAATATCTAAATACTTTGTTAATTATCAAACAAAATTTGTTAAATTTTGTTAAAATGGTTGAAATAAAATAAAGTTAATACATATAAACCAATAAAAATTGTTTTTTAAAAATAACTTTTCCAGTTTACAAAAAACCTAAATTCCTTAAAATCAATGGGATTATTGTTGTTTTTTCAAGCAGCTGCATTGATATTTAATTGTGAATATTTTGAATAAAATAGCTAATTCTATGATTTTAGACATTTTTAAATACTTTAAAAAAAGTTCATTATTAAATTTTTTTTAAAGAAATTAATATTTGTTTAATTCATAAATTAATGAAAAAAACACTTCCAAAAACTTTTTTGGAAGTGCTTAAAATTGATTTTAATTTTTTTTAAAATTAATTTTGATCACCAGGACCTAAGTTTGGATTTGCATCAATTTCCTTTTGAGGAATTTTAAATATCCAATCTCTGTTTAATGAAGGTTTTTCAATTTTCCAAGCATTTTGATATAGAATTTGTGCAGCACCAGATCCTCCATTTGCAGCATGGTCAACACCTTCGTCCCAACGAATATGATCTACATAACCAAATCCTTCTCCCCATAATTCTAGACGTCTTTGAAACTTTATATGTTCTAAAAGCAATGGTTTACTGTTATAAATAGTAACATTATAGTTGGTGTCTCTTGCCTCACCAAAAGGTTTTAATGCAGTTTGTGCTCCAGAAACATTATTAAGCATTGCTAGTGCCTCTGCTTCAATAAGATACATTTCTGAAGAACGCATATAAATAATATCATCAGGATCTATAGATGATGGAGTTTTATTTCGTAATTTAAAATGCATATAAGGATGTGTACGGAACGATGTTGTAAGACCCCATTGAGCTCTTATTGCAGCAATTGCTTGGTTAAATGAAGCTAAAGTAGGGTACAATGGATTTGTGTTGTTAGCAAATCCTCCTGGGGTAGCAGCTCCAGTAGCTGAATTAGGTGCATTAGCTAAAAACATTTCTTTTCTGTAATCTGTAGATGGAGTTGCGTCAATCAATCTTCTGTCAGCTATTTTTGGATTTGTTCTATTTTGAGCTCCGTTAAAATTATTGCTTATCAAATAGAAATATGAACGGAAGAAAGTAGTTTCAGTTGTTATTACATTACTTCCCCAAATTACTTCAGGTAATAAAGTTGTGTTAAATCCAGATTGCCATAGAGCCTTGTTCATTAGTGGATATTTTTGTCTTGCAAGTTTTGCAGCATCAGCTGCAGTTTGCCATTGACCACTATTTAATGCAATACGCGCTTTAAGACCATAAGCAACATCAATATTTAATTGTGATTTATTGTCAGCAGAACCTGTTGGTCTTTGAGTTGCTCCATCAAAATATTCAATAGCAGTGTTGATGTCAAGCATACATTGAGTATATATTTCCTGAACAGTTGATCTTGGCGCACTTGTAAAAGGAGCTTCAGATGCAAATAATAATGGAACTCCAGGATCTGTTGAAGGATTTCCTATTAGATATCCTTTAGCATAATACTGCACTAAAGATAAGTATGCATAGGCTCTATATGTATAAGCTTGTCCTAAAATTTCACGGAGTCTTGGTGTCAATACTAAACTTCCATCAGTTCCTTTATTAATGATTGCATTTGCACCAGCAATAATGTTATAACGATGATACCATAAAATTTCGTTTGTTAAAGAGGTTTCTATTGTATGATCTAACCACTGCATTGTAGTTCTCCAACCTAAATTGTTTGCATTTGCAGAATGAATAATACCTCCTACAAGAGCATCACCCATAGGTACCCAATAATGTTCTCCAGCTCTACTTGTATTCCCACCAGGAAGAATAGTTTGGGATTGAGAGTATAATCCACGATGAATACCGTTTATTACTAAAGCCATATTTTCAGCAGTTGCAAGTGCATCAGCAGATGAAATTGCATCAGTTGGTTTTGTTTCAAGGAAGTCGTCTTCACAAGAAGTTATTGAAATCATAGTAATCAACAACAACAATAAATTAATTTTTCTTAACATGATTATATATTTTAATTATTTTTTATAATGATACATTTAAACCAAAAGAAAATATTTTTGATGGATTAAAAGCATTTCCTGCTGGAGTTCCTCCCAAACTAAATTGAGGGTCAAGTCCTGTTCTTTTACTCTTTAAAAATAAATTTTCTCCAGTTATAGAAACTCTTATATTATCAACTCCAAGTTTTTTTGAGCTTTCATTATTTATTGAATATCCTAAACTAACATTTCTTAAACTCCAAAAAGAAGCATCTGTCAAAAATCTTGTAGATTGAGTTCTTACAAGATTAGGGTTTTGACTTTGTAATCTTGGAACATCAGTGATGTCTCCAGGTTGACGCCAAGCTTTCAAAATATCTGGATGATATGAATTACCAAAGTTACCACTATGCATCATAGCAGAATATCCATTGTCTAAGGTTTTGCCACCAATTCCATAAGTTATTAAGATATTTAAATCTAAACCTTTGTAACTAAAACTATTACTGATAGAACCTAGTAAATCAGGAATTGAACTATCTCCTGTGTACGCTCTTTCGGTTGTAGTCCAATCGTTTGTAAGTTCTTGTTGTCCATTTACATCCAATACAGGTACGCTATTACCATCTGCATCAATTTCGAACATTTTGAATAGTTGATCACCGTTATTTGGATCTACACCAGCAGTATGAAGTAAAAAGAAATCATATCTTGATCTTCCAATTTCCCATCTTTTAGATCCGTTGATGAAAGGGTCTGGTATACTGGTAATTTGATTTTTAAATGTTGAAGCTTGTAAAGTTAAACTCCATTTAAAATCATTTTTTGTCAATAAATTTCCAGTTAAACTAAACTCCCAACCAGAGTTGAACATATCTGCAACGTTTGCTGGGAAAGAATTTAACCCATTACTTAATGCAATTGGCAAATCATATAATAAATCAGTAGAATTTCTTTTGTAATATTCGATAGAACCATCTATTAATCCATTAAATAAGCCAAATTCTAGAGCTACATCAAAACTTCCAACAGTTTCCCATTGTAAATCAGCATTTCCAATAGTGCTCCATATCAAAGCTGGATTACCTGCATTTGAAGTTATACCATATCTTGGTTGTGATAAAAAGAAATCACCTAAATCATCATTTCCAACTTCTCCATAAGAGGCTCTAAGTTTTAATTTACTTATAGATTTTACATTATCCATGAATTTTTCTTGATCAATTCTCCAAGCGGCACCTACAGAGAAGAAGTTTCCCCATCTTGATTTTGCGTCAAAAACGGATGAAGCATCTCTTCTTATAGAGCCACTGATGTAGTATTTATTATCAAAATTATAGTTAGTTCTTAAGAAATAACCTTCTACTCTTTTATTAGTAGTTGAGCCTCCAAGACTTACTGGAGTTGCAAAATTATCAAATTCAAAAATACCCTCTGCAGTTTGCTGAATTGCAAGACCATTCATAGAAGTAAAACTTCTAGCAAAACTTTCATGACCAGCAGTAATATCTATATTATGAATGTTTTTAATAGATGTTGAGTAAGTCAAAATTTGATTAAAGTTTTCCACTTCTCTTCTTGATCTTGTTTCTCTGTATCTTCCTGTAGGTTGAGCATCACCAATAATGTTATTTTCGTACTGTTTACTGAATCCTTCATTGATATCTCTACCATAATTTAACGTTAGATTTAAACCTTCCATTAATTTGATATCTGAATAAAATCTGAAACCGTAAGTGTTATTTTTTGTACGATCATCATTAAGTAATAATTCTTGTAAGGCATGACGTCCTTGACTTATAGGTCTTTGAGAAATGTTATATTGTGGATAGCCCTCACCATTATCAAAAATAGGATTTCCAGCTGCATCTAGAACTAAATTTCCCTGTAAATCATTTAAATAAACTGGATAAATAGAACCAATATTTTTTGCAAATCCAAAAGGATTTACAATACTTCCAGTTCCTGCTGAACTAGGCCCTTGAGATTGAGCTAAGGATAAATTTAGACTTCCTCCTATTTTTAACCATTTATTTACTTGATAATCTGAATTAAATCTTGTTGTCAAACGGTTAAAATCACTTTTTATGATGTAGCCTTCTTCATCTAAATAAGAAGCAGAAAAGAATGTTTTATTTTTTTCATTACCTCCAGATATGTTTACATTGAAATTTTTTCTGAAACCTGTTCTATTTAAAACATCATACCAATTTAGACTTTTAAATAACAAAGTAGCATTTGGATTTAGCTTTCCATCTAATCCAACTATTTCATTATTTGGAACGTTGAATGGATTATAACCAAGGCTATTATAAATATTTGCTGAAGCAAAGGCTGCATTACCTCCACCAGCTGTAGAATTTCTCAAAGATTCCCACATCGTTTCATAATACTGACCTGGACTTACTTCATCATAATTTGCAATTCCTTGTCTAACAAATCCAGATTGTAAAGAAAAATTAGTTTTTGTTGCGCCAATTTTACCTTTTTTGGTTGTTATAAGAACTACACCATTTGCAGCTCTTGATCCATATAACGATGTAGATGCTGCATCTTTAAGAATTGTAAAACTTTCAATGTCTTCTTGATTGATTGTGTTAATTGAACCTTCAAATTGAATACCATCTACAACATATAATGGGCTTGCATTTCCATTGAGTGTTCCAACACCTCTAATTACAATTCCTGGTGATGAACCTGGTTGTCCTGAAGGTGAAGTAAACTGAACTCCTGTTGCCTTTCCTTCAATAGCTAAAAGAGGGTTTGTAACGTTTCTTAGTGCTAATTCACTAGCACCAACAACATTTGCAGAACCTGTAAATGACTCTCTTGTTGAATTACCAAAAGCAACGATGATTACTTCATCCAAAGTATTGTCATCACTCTTTAAGGATACATCAATTGTATTGGACGAGGTGATTTTCATTTCGGCTGTTTTGTATCCTATATATCTAAAGATCAAAACATCACCAGTTTTAGCTTTTATAGAATATTTTCCGTTAAAATCTGTTTCTGTTCCAGTTTTAGTTCCTTTGATAAGAACACTAACTCCTGGCAAAGCACCAGATTCTTCAGTAACCGTACCAGAAATAGTCTTTTCTTGTGCAAAGGTAATTTGCACCACAAACGCTAGTAATAGCGTTAAAAATCCATTAAACTTTTTCTTCATTGTATAATTATTTGAATTAATCAATGCCAAAAATCTTAAATTAAACATAAAAAAACAATTTTTTAACATTAAAAAATTCACTAACCTTGTTAAATAAATAAAAATTGTACTGTTAATGCACTATTTTTCTTGTGAAATCTGTTTTTTTTGACAGATATTTCAATCGTATTTTGCGATATTTTCTTTAAATTAACTCAAAAATATCTAAATAAATTATAATTCTTTTTTAAAGAAATATTAAAATATCATTCTACTGTTTTTTTTCTCTAAAAAAAGCTCTTCCAATTGATAACTAACTTAACTTCTTTAAAGTCAATTGGGTTAGTATTATTTTTTCCAACAGCAGAATTGATATTTATTTGTGAATTTCCTGTGAAAAAAACATAGCCAATTCCCAAACCTAAAGCATTTTGTGGTTCATTGAATGTTGAAAATCGTGCAAAGTCTGTAATTGAATATAGGTATGATTTAGTATTTGTTAAAATTCGATATTCAATATTGAAAAATGTATAACTTTCTGTAAAAATACTTTGCTCATTGAATCCACGAATGGAGTTTGCGCCTCCAATTCTAAAAAGTTCATTGGTTACAAACTTATCGGAATTTAAATATCCAGTTTCATTTTTAATAAAAACACTATTTCTTGTATTTAAATCCCATATGTAAGAGAGTGTAGTTTTTATTTTAAATTGATTGGATGTTTCAGTATCAATTTTTCTTCTTCCTAATGCAGGATTTATTTCAAAATGAAATTTATTGAAATAAAATAAATCGTTTTTAGGTTTGGTGTACGAAAAATAAATTCCATAAAAATTATTTGAAAAGGTTTCTATATTACTATTTATTGATTGCTCTAAATTTTCTGAAGATTCTGTTTCGTATTGAAATCCTAATTTGTAATAATCAGCTACACTAAATTTTAAGTTTGCTTTGAAATTGGTATTTAAAAAAGTAGAATCCTGCTTATATATGGAGAAATTAATTTCAGGACTAATAAAAGAATTGAAAATATAGGGAATTTCAGTTGTCAATTTAAATTCTTGACGTTCTTCAGCAATGCTATTCCAAAAAATTTCAAAACGTTCACCTGTATTTATGATGTTTTGAAAACGGACATCCAACATTCCATTGAATAAAACGCCCCCATTTTCTTTTGAAGCGAAATTCACAATACCGTCAATACTATTATTTTGTCTTTTTGATAAATATAAAAAAAGTTGCGTTGAATCTTTTGTAAACAACACCTCAGGAGGTTTTATTTCTTTGATGAAAGTCAGGTTTTGACTATTTGTAGAAATTTCCTTCATTTTTTTCTGATTGAAAATTGTGTTAGTTTTAATTCGGAAATAATTTTTTAAAAATGATGTTGGAAAATTTTCGTATCCTTTTACAACGATTTTTTGAATAATTCTTTTTTCCGATGGAATAATTTCTAACTCAGCAAAAAGTGTTTTTTCTTTGATTGAAATGTTTTTCAACTGAACTTTTGAAAATGATTTTCCTTGATTGTCTAAAAATTCAGAAATTAAATTCAGAGTGTTTTGTAAATTTTTTACAGGAGTTTTTAATTCTCTATTCTCAATCCCGATATTTTCAATATTATCAATTTCATTCGAATTTATTTTGATGATAGCTTTTTCAGTCCATTCATTCAAAGAAAAAAATACGATGTATTTTTTATCAGTTTGTTGAACACTATCAACAGTACTTGTGAAGTATCCCAAATTCTTCAATAAGTTGGCTGCGTTTTCAATTTCAATTTTTACAAAAGAAGTATTTTTTAACTTTTTTTGATAATTAATTGAATTCAGAACTTGTTGTTCATTTTTATTTATTGAAATCAATTCCAAGCTCATTTCCTGAGAAAATCCTTCTAAACAAATAATCAGAAAAAAGCATACATATGTATAACGTAGAAAAGTAACTTTCAATTTTTGTTTTATTTTCTTGTAAATGTACTTCAAATCGATAAAAAATGAAATGTTAAAAATTTCAGATAAAAAATAACTTATTGATTTTTGAATAATTAGAAATTAATTGTACATTTGCACACCCAAAAAATAGGGGAAAGTTTAATTATAAACGAAAAAAAGTAATAATTTAGTATGCCAACTATTCAACAATTAGTTCGTAAAGGAAGAACCAAAATAACTAAGAAGAGTAAATCGGCTGCTTTGTCGTCTTGTCCTCAAAGACGTGGAGTTTGTACACGTGTTTATACTACAACACCAAAAAAACCTAATTCAGCAATGCGTAAAGTTGCCAGAGTTAGATTGACAAATGGTAATGAGATAAACGCTTACATTCCAGGTGAAGGACATAACTTACAAGAGCACTCGATAGTATTAGTTAGAGGTGGAAGAGTAAAAGATTTACCAGGTGTAAAGTATCACGTAGTTCGTGGAGCTTTAGATACTGCAGGTGTTGCAGGAAGAACGCAACGCAGATCTAAGTATGGAGCAAAACGTCCAAAACCAGGACAAGCTGCTGCTGCACCAACAAAAGGTAAGAAAAAGTAATTTAACATCTTTTAATGTAAAGACATGAGAAAAAGAAGAGCCAAAAAAAGAGAGCTTTTACCAGATCCAAAGTTCAATGATCAATTGGTTACACGTTTTGTGAATAACCTAATGTGGGATGGTAAAAAATCTGTGGCGTTTAAAGTATTTTACGATGCATTAGACATTGTAGAACAAAGAAAAACAGATGCTGAGAAATCAGCACTAGAAGTTTGGAAAGACGGTTTGTCAAATGTAATGCCTCACGTAGAAGTTCGTTCAAGACGAGTTGGTGGTGCAACATTTCAAATCCCAATGCAAATTAGACCTGACAGAAAGGTTTCTATGGCAATTAAGTGGATGATTACGTACACAAGAAAACGTAATGAAAAAACTATGGCTCAGCGTTTGGCTGCTGAAATTTTAGCTGCTGCTAAAGAAGAAGGAGCTGCTGTTAAGAAAAGAATGGATACACACAAAATGGCAGATGCTAACAAAGCATTCTCTCACTTCAGATTTTAATAGAAATGGCTAGAGACTTAAAATATACAAGAAATATTGGAATTGCAGCTCATATTGATGCTGGAAAAACAACCACTACAGAACGTATTTTGTACTACACAGGTGTTTCACACAAAATTGGTGAAGTACATGATGGAGCTGCAACAATGGACTGGATGGAGCAAGAGCAAGAAAGAGGAATTACAATTACTTCTGCTGCTACAACTTGTACATGGCAATTTCCAACTGATAATGGAAAACCTGTTGATAATACAATGGGATACCATTTCAATATTATTGATACTCCTGGTCACGTAGATTTTACTGTTGAAGTAAACAGATCTTTACGTGTTCTAGATGGTTTAGTTTTCTTGTTTTCAGCTGTTGACGGTGTTGAACCTCAATCTGAAACAAACTGGAGATTAGCAGACAATTACAAAGTGCCAAGAATTGGTTTCGTAAATAAAATGGATCGTCAAGGAGCTGATTTTATGAATGTTACCAAGCAAGTTAAAGAAATGCTAGGATCAAATGCAGTGCCTATTGTTTTACCTATTGGGGATGAATCTGATTTCAAAGGCGTTGTTGATTTGGTGAAAAACAGAGCAATCATTTGGCATGACGAATCTTTAGGAGCAACATTTGATATCGTTGATATTCCTGAAGATTTGAAAGAAGAAGCAAAACAATATAGAGCTTTATTAATTGAAGAAGTTGCAGGTTATGATGAAAATCTTTTGGAGAAATTCATGGAAGATGAAGATTCAATTACTGAAGATGAAATCCATGCTGCCTTAAGAGCTGCTGTAACTGATATGGCAATCATTCCTATGATTTGTGGTTCATCTTTTAAAAATAAAGGAGTGCAGTTTTTATTAGATGCTGTTTGCCGTTATTTACCTTCTCCATTAGACAGAGAAAAAATTATTGGTACAGATCCTGAAACAGGATTAGAAGTATCAAGAAAACCTGATGCAAAAGAGCCTTTCGCTGCTTTAGCTTTCAAAATTGCAACTGATCCTTTTGTAGGACGTTTGGCTTTCTTTAGAGCATATTCTGGTAGATTAGATGCGGGTTCTTATGTTTTAAATAATACTTCAGGAAAAAAAGAACGTATTTCTAGAATTTATCAAATGCATGCTAACAAGCAAAATGCAATTGATTTTATTGAAGCTGGAGATATTGGTGCTGCTGTTGGTTTTAAATCAATCAAAACAGGAGATACACTTTCTGATGAAAAACATCCAATTGTTTTAGAATCAATGAATTTCCCTGATCCTGTAATTGGTATCGCTGTTGAACCTAAAACAAAAGCGGATGTTGATAAATTAGGAATGGCGTTAGCAAAATTAGCAGAAGAAGATCCAACTTTTACAGTTAGAACTGACGAAGCTTCTGGTCAAACAATTATATCTGGAATGGGTGAGCTTCACTTAGATATCATTGTAGATCGTTTGAAACGTGAATTTAAAGTTGATGTTAATCAAGGTCAACCTCAAGTTGAGTATAAAGAAGCAATCACAGCAGTTGCGGAACACAGAGAAGTTTACAAGAAACAATCTGGTGGACGTGGTAAATTTGCTGATATTGTTTTCAGAATGGGTCCTGCAGATGAAGGTGTTCAAGGATTGCAATTTGAATCAGTTATCAAAGGTGGAAATATTCCGAAAGAATTTGTTCCTTCTATCGAAAAAGGATTTAAAGAAGCTATGAAAAACGGTCCTTTAGCTGGTTATGAAATGGATTCTATGAAAGTTACAGTTTTGGATGGTTCGTTCCATGCTGTCGATTCTGATCAATTGTCATTCGAATTAGCTGCAAAAATGGGTTACAAAGCTGCTGCAAAATCTGCAAAAGCAAAAATCATGGAACCTATTATGAAGTTAGAAGTGTTGACTCCAGAAGAAAACATGGGAGATATTGTTGGAGATTTAAATAGAAGAAGAGGTCAAGTTTCTGACATGTCAGATAGAGCTGGGTCAAAAGTTGTAAAAGCCACTGTTCCATTATCAGAAATGTTTGGTTATGTAACTGCTTTAAGAACAATGTCTTCTGGTAGAGCAACATCAACAATGGAATTTTCTCATTATGAAGAAACACCAACTAATATTGCAGAATCTGTAATAGCAGCTGCAAAAGGATAATCTACTAAATACAAAACGATGAGTCAAAAAATAAGAATAAAATTAAAATCTTACGATTACAATTTGGTAGATAAATCTGCTGAAAAAATTGTTAAGACTGTAAAGAGTACAGGTGCTGTTGTAAACGGACCAATTCCTTTACCAACTAACAAAAAAATATTTACGGTTTTACGTTCACCTCACGTGAATAAAAAATCAAGAGAACAATTTCAGTTATCTGCTTACATGCGTTTGTTAGATATTTACAGTTCATCATCAAAAACGATTGATGCATTGATGAAATTAGAACTTCCAAGTGGAGTTGAAGTAGAAATAAAAGTATAATTTTTTTAATTATTTCGGTTTAGCTATTTGTTAAACCGAAATAATTTTATACTTTTGCAACCCGAATTAGAGTAGGGTAAACTATTTTTTTAATTTCAATAAAATAGTAACATGTCCAGAGCGTTTCGCGAAGGAAAAACGGTAAAAACAAATTCAGCGTTGAAAGTGTTTTTACGCTGTTTTTTTTTAAATGAAATTAAAAGAATCAAAAAATAAAAACAAATAATTAATAATTAAAAAATGTCTGGGTTAATAGGTAGAAAAATTGGAATGACCAGCTTATTCGACGAAAACGGGAAGAATATTCCTTGTACAGTAATCGAAGCAGGTCCTTGCGTTGTTACCCAAGTCAGAACCAAAGAGGTTGACGGCTACAATGCGTTACAACTTGGTTTCGATGACAAAAAGGCAAAGAGTTCTAACAAAGCGTTAGATGGTCACTTTAAAAAAGCTGGCACCATTGCTAAGAAAAAAGTCGTTGAATTCCAAGGGTTTGAAGAAGAGTACAAATTAGGAGATTCATTAACAGTAAGTGTTTTTGCTGAAGGTGAATTTGTTGATGTATCTGGTGTTTCTAAAGGAAAAGGTTTTCAAGGTGTTGTAAAACTTCACGGCTTTGCTGGTGTTGGACAATCTACACATGGTCAGCACAATCGTTTAAGAGCTCCAGGATCTGTAGGTGCTGCATCTTATCCAGCTAGAGTATTCAAAGGAATGCGCATGGCAGGAAGAATGGGTGGTGATAATGTGAAAGTACAAAACTTAAAAGTATTAAAAGTGGTTCCTGAAAAGAATTTACTTGTTGTTAAAGGAGCGATTCCTGGACACAAGAGTGCTTTTGTAACTATTCAGAAATAATGGAAGTAGCAGTTTTAGATATTACAGGAAAATATACAGGAAGGAAAGTTGAACTTTCTAACGATGTATTTGGAATAGCACCAAACGACCACGCAATTTATTTAGATGTAAAACAATTTCTTGCCAACCAAAGACAAGGAACACACAAGTCTAAAGAAAAAGCTGAAGTTGCAGGTTCTACAAGAAAAATTAAAAAACAAAAAGGTACTGGTACTGCAAGAGCAGGATCAATTAAATCAGGAGTTTTTAGAGGCGGAGGTCGTTTTTTCGGTCCAAGACCAAGAAGCTACTCTTTTAAATTGAATAAAAACTTAAAGCGTTTAGCACGTAAGTCAGCTTTAAGTATCCAAGCAAATCAACACAATTTAGTAGTTATTGAAGATTTTAATTTTGAATCGCCAAAAACTAAAAACTTTGTTGATATTTTGAAAGCTTTAGAAATTGAAAATAAAAAATCATTATTCGTTATTGGTGACATTAATGAAAACGTTTATTTGTCTTCAAGAAATTTACAAACCTCTAAAGTGATAAGCGCTTCAGAATTGAATACTTATGGCATTTTGAATGCAAATAAAATAGTAATCACTGAAGGATCTTTGGAAGGAATTCACACAAACTTAAATAAATAGGGATTCAAAATGAGTATTTTAATAAAACCTATTATTACAGAGAAAGCAACAAACGATAGCGAAGTGAATAATCGTTATTCATTTATTGTTGCTAAAAAAGCTAACAAATTAGAAATTAAGTCTGCTGTTCAAGCCGCTTACGGAGTTTCTATAGAAAGCGTTAAAACCTTGAATTATCCAGTTCAAAAAAGTACTAAGTATACTAAAAAAGGTTTAGTTACTGGTGTAAAAGGAGGATTCAAAAAAGCGATTGTACAGTTAGCTGAAGGAGAAAGTATTGATTTTTATAACAATCTATAAGAAAAAAGACAACAATGTCAGTTAGAAAATTAAAACCAATAACACCAGGTCAGCGTTTTAGAGTTGTAAATGGGTTCGACGCCATTACAACTGATAAGCCGGAGAAAAGTTTAATTTCTTCGAAAAAAAGCTCTGGAGGTCGAAACAGTCAGGGAAGAATGACAACCCGAAATATAGGTGGTGGTCATAAACAAAAATATCGTGTTATCGATTTTAAAAGAGATAAAACGGGTATTCCTGCAACCGTAAAATCAATTGAATACGATCCAAATCGTACTGCATTTATAGCTTTGTTATTTTATGCTGATGGAGAAAAACGTTATGTGATTGCTCAAAATGGATTACAAGTTGATCAAGTAATTATTTCTGGTAATGGAATTGCTCCTGAAATTGGAAATACATTACCATTAAGTGAAATCCCATTAGGAACAACAATTTCTTGTATAGAATTACGTCCTGGACAAGGTGCTGTTATGGCTCGTTCTGCAGGTTCTTTTGCTCAATTAATGGCAAGAGATGGTAAGTATGCTACTGTAAAACTTCCTTCAGGTGAAACAAGATTGATTCTTTTAACTTGTATGGCTACAATCGGAGTTGTTTCAAACTCAGATCATCAGTTATTAGTTTCTGGTAAAGCTGGTAGAAGAAGATGGTTAGGAAGAAGACCAAGAGTTAATGCTGTAAGAATGAACCCTGTTGATCACCCAATGGGTGGTGGAGAAGGCCGCTCTTCTGGAGGTCATCCAAGATCTAGAAATGGTATTCCTGCTAAAGGATACAAAACTAGATCTAAAACAAAAGCTAGTAACAAGTATATCGTAGAACGTAGAAAGAAATAATAAGTTATGGCAAGATCTTTAAAAAAAGGACCCTTCGTTCACTATAAGTTAGAGAAAAAAGTGTTAGCTAATGTAGAAGCTGGAAGTAAAACAGTTATCAAAACTTGGTCAAGAGCAAGTATGATAACTCCAGACTTTGTAGGACAAACTATTGCTGTTCACAATGGTCGTCAGTTTGTTCCTGTGTATGTTACAGAAAACATGGTAGGGCATAAATTAGGTGAATTTTCACCAACACGTTCTTTTAGAGGACATGCAGGTGCAAAAAATAAAGGTAAAAAATAGTAGGAAATGGGAGTTCGTAAAAAAAACATGGCAGATCAGATAAAAGCAGATAAAAAGCAACGCGCTTTTGCAAAGCTTACTAACTGTCCTACATCACCAAGAAAAATGCGTTTGGTAGCTGACCAAGTAAGAGGTGTTGAAGTTGAAAAAGCTTTAGCAATCTTAAAGTTTAGTCCAAAGGATGTATCAAAAAATTTAGAGAAATTATTGTTATCTGCTATTGCAAATTGGCAAGCTAAAAATGAAAACTCTAGTATAGAAGATGCTGGTTTATTTGTAAAATCTATTTGTGTAGATAGTGCTGGAATGTTAAAAAGACTAAGACCAGCTCCACAAGGGCGTGCTCATAGAATTCGTAAGCGTTCTAATCACGTTACATTAGAGTTAGGAAGTAAAAATTTAAGTAATTAATCTAAGTAGAAATGGGACAAAAAACGAATCCGATAGGAAATCGATTAGGAATCATCAGAGGTTGGGAGTCTAACTGGTTTGGTGGCAATGACTACGGAGATAAAATTGCTGAAGATGATAAGATAAGAAAGTATGTAA
>DAIUBY010000004.1:14251-39553 GCA_036846425.1 Polaribacter sp. | reverse complement strand
ATGAAAATGAATGCTGAAGGAATTAAAATCCAAATTTCAGGTCGTTTAAATGGTGCAGAGATGGCGCGTGCTGAACATTTTAAAGAAGGAAGAATTCCTCTTTCAACGTTTAGAGCTGATATTGATTATTCACTAGCTGAAGCTCATACTACCTATGGAAGATTAGGTATCAAAGTATGGATTATGAAGGGTGAGGTTTATGGTAAAAGAGAATTGTCTCCGTTAGTTGGTTTAACTAAAAAGCAAACTCCTACAAAAGGAAATGATGCTCCAGGTGCTGCTAAACGTCAACCTCGTAAAAGAAAATAATTTTTAAAATTAGAAATTAAAAATGTTACAGCCAAAAAGAGTAAAATACCGTAAGGTACAGAAGTTGAAAGGAAGCATGTCTGGAATCTCTGGAAGAGGAACACAGCTTTCTAACGGAATGTTTGGTATCAAATCTTTAGATCAAGATTTATTAACTTCTAGACAAATTGAAGCAGCTCGTATTGCAGCTACTCGTTTTATGAAGAGAGAAGGACAGTTGTGGATTAAAATTTTTCCAGATAAGCCAATTACCAAAAAACCTTTAGAAGTACGTATGGGTAAAGGTAAAGGAGCACCAGATCATTATGTATCTGTTATTAAACCAGGAAGAATTTTATTTGAAGTTGGTGGAGTTCCTTTAGAGGTTGCAAAAGAAGCTTTACGATTAGCGGCTCAAAAACTTCCTGTAAAAACAAGATTTATTGTGGCTAGGGATTTTGATTTTAACGCATAATTCTAAATAATATGAAACAAGCAGAAATAAAAGAATTATCCTTAGCAGATTTAAACGAGAAGCTAGGAGCATTGCAAAAAAACTATACCGATCTTAAAATGGCACACACAATTACACCGCTTGAAAATCCGTTGCAATTAAGAAGCCTTAGAAGAACTGTAGCAAGAATTGCAACAGAATTAACAAAAAGAGAATTACAATAATTCTATAGTCAGTTTTAAAGATGGAAAAAAGAAATCTTAGAAAAGAGAGAATAGGTGTTGTTTCTAGTAACAAAATGGAAAAATCTATTGTTGTTTCAGAAGTAAAAAGAGTTAAACACCCAATGTACGGAAAGTTCGTATTAAAAACTAAGAAGTACGTTGCACACGACGAAAAGAATGATTGCAACGAAGGTGATACTGTTAGGATCATGGAAACAAGACCTATGAGTAAATCTAAACGTTGGAGATTAGTAGAAATCCTAGAAAGAGCGAAATAATATGTTACAGACAGAATCAAGATTAAAAGTAGCAGATAATACTGGAGCTAAGGAAGTTTTGGTAATCAGAGTTTTAGGAGGTACAAAAAAACGTTATGCAACTATTGGTGACAAAATTGTAGTAACAATCAAAGCTGCATCTCCAAACGGAACTGTAAAAAAAGGTCAAGTATCTAGAGCAGTTGTTGTAAGAACTAAAAAAGAAGTAAGACGTAAAGACGGTTCATATATCCGTTTTGACGATAACGCTTGTGTACTTTTAAATCCTGCAGAGGAAATGAGAGGAACACGTGTTTTTGGTCCTGTAGCTCGTGAACTTCGTGAAAAACAATTCATGAAAATAGTATCATTAGCACCTGAAGTGCTTTAAATCACCATACAATGAAAAAATTTAAAATTAAATCAGGTGATACTGTAAAAGTAATTGCTGGTGACCATAAAGGTTCTGAAGGCAAAGTATTACAAATCATCAAAGACAAAGACAGAGTTTTAGTAGAAGGAGTTAACTTAGTTTCTAAACATACTAAACCAAGTGCGAAAAGCCCACAAGGAGGTATTGTGAAAAAAGAAGCTTCTTTGCACATCTCAAACGTATTATTAGTTGATGGTGGTGTAGCTGTAAGAGTAGGTTATAAAGTTGATGGAGATACTAAAACTAGAATCTCTAAAAAAACTAAAAAATAAGAATAATCATGAGTTACGTACCAAGATTAAAAGCAGAATATAAAAACAGAGTAATTAGCGCTCTTACTGAAGAGTTTAGTTACAAAAATGTAATGCAAGTTCCAAAATTAGAAAAAATTGTTATTTCTAAAGGTGTTGGTGCTGCAATTACTGATAAAAAATTAGTAGATTATGCTGTTGAAGAGTTGACAAAAATCACTGGTCAAAAAGCAATTTCTACAATCTCTAAAAAAGACGTTGCTAACTTCAAATTGCGTAAAGGAATGCCAATTGGAGCAAAAGTTACGTTAAGAGGTGATAAAATGTATGAGTTTTTAGACAGACTTATAACAGCATCTTTACCACGTGTTAGAGATTTCAACGGAATCAAAGCTAGTGGATTTGACGGAAGAGGAAATTACAATTTAGGAATCACTGAACAAATTATTTACCCTGAAATCAATATTGACCAAGTAAAAAAAATCAATGGTATGGACATTACTTTCGTAACAACTGCCAGTACTGATAAAGAAGCGAAGTCATTATTAGGAGAATTAGGTTTACCATTCAAAAAAAATTAAGAAATGGCTAAAGAATCAATGAAAGCTCGTGAACGTAAAAGAGCAAAAACTGTTGCAAAATATGCTGAAAAAAGAAAAGCTTTAAAAGAGGCTGGAGATTTTGAAGGATTGCAAAAATTACCAAAAAATGCATCACCAGTAAGAATGCACAATAGATGTAAACTAACTGGTCGTCCAAGAGGATATATGAGACAGTTTGGTTTATCTCGTGTTACGTTCCGTGAAATGGCAAACCAAGGTTTAATTCCTGGCGTTACCAAAGCAAGTTGGTAATACCAAAAATAAATTCATAATAATTAAATAGAAAGTGTATCTTTGCACGCTCTATTTTTTTGAGTAATAGAATTTTTAACTGATTATAGGTTCAAACTTCACAAGTTTTACTTGTAGGTTCAATAGAGATTTTTGAAAACCGTAATCGCAATTTAAATAAATATGTATACAGATCCAATTGCGGATTATCTTACCAGAGTAAGAAATGCAATCTCTGCTGGACACAGAGTTGTAGAAATTCCAGCTTCAAATTTGAAGAAGGAAATCACTAAAATTTTGTTCGATCAAGGTTATATTTTAAGTTATCAATTTAATGATGATAAAGTGCAAGGCTCTATCAAAATTGCCTTGAAATATGACAAAGAAACAAAAGAATCAGTAATCAGAAAAATTCAACGAATCAGCACACCAGGTTTGCGTAAATACGTTGGCTCTAAAGAGATGCCAAGAGTATTAAATGGACTTGGAATTGCTATTGTCTCCACATCAAAAGGTGTAATGACAGGCAAAAAAGCGCGTTTAGAAAACGTTGGAGGTGAAGTTTTGTGTTACGTTTATTAAGCCTTAAAAGATGAGTAGAATAGGAAAAAATCCCGTTAGCATCCCACAAGGTGTAGATGTAAACATAAACAACGATTTAGTTACTGTTAAAGGAAGTTTAGGAGTATTAACTCAAACAATCTCTGAAGGAATCACTATCAAAATCGAAGACAATACTGTGATTTTAGAAAGAGCTTCTGATAGCAAAATTCATACAGCTCAACATGGGTTGATGAGAGCACTAATTAATAATATGATTCAAGGCGTTAGCAAAGGCTGGACTAAAGAATTAGAATTAGTTGGTGTTGGTTACAGAGCTTCAAGCCAAGGTCAAAAATTAGATTTGGCACTTGGGTTCTCACACAATATCATTTTTGAATTAGCTCCTGAAGTAAATGTAGAAGCTATTTCTGAGAAAGGTAAAAATCCAATCATTAAACTAACATCATATGACAAACAATTGGTAGGTCATGTTGCTGCAAAGATTCGTTCTTTCAGAAGCCCAGAGCCTTATAAAGGAAAAGGTGTTAAGTTTGTAGGTGAAAAATTAAGAAGAAAAGCAGGTAAATCTGCATAATATATAGATATTATGGCATTATCAAAGCTAGAAAGAAGAGCTAGAATTAAAAGTAGAATTAGAAAAATTGTTTTTGGTACAGCTACCAAACCAAGATTATCTGTTTACAGAAGTAATAAAGAAATCTATGCTCAATTAGTAGACGATGTTAACGGAGTTACAGTAGCTTCAGTTTCATCAAGAGATAAAGATATTAAAGCATCAACAAACCTAGAAGCATCAACAGCAGTTGGAAAATCAATTGCACAAAAAGCTTTGAAAAACGGAATTGAAAATGTTGCTTTCGATAGAAATGGTTATTTATACCATGGTAGAGTTAAGGTATTAGCTGACGCTGCAAGAGAGGCTGGTTTAAAATTTTAAGAATTATGCAAGGTTATAAAAACGTAGAAAGAGTTAAACCAAGCGGATTAGAGCTTGTAGATAGATTAGTTGGTGTTCAACGTGTTACCAAAGTAACAAAAGGAGGAAGAGCATTTGGCTTTTCTGCAATTGTAGTTGTTGGTGATGGACATGGAGTTGTTGGACATGGTTTAGGAAAATCAAAAGATGTTTCTTCTGCAATTGCAAAAGCAGTTGAAGAGGCAAAAAAGAATTTGGTTAGAATTCCTATTATTGAAGGAACACTTCCTCATGAGCAAAAAGGTAAGTTTGGTGGAGCAAATGTATTCATTAAACCTGCTTCTCCTGGTACAGGAGTTATTGCTGGTGGCGCAGTTCGTGCGGTTTTAGAGTCAGTTGGAGTTCATGATGTATTATCAAAATCTCAAGGCTCTTCAAATCCTCACAATGCTGTGAAAGCTACTTTTGATGCATTATTGCAATTACGAAATGCCGCTTCAATTGCTAAACAAAGAGGAATTTCTTTAGAAAAAGTTTTTAACGGATAAATCTAAGAAAGATGACGAAAATTAAAGTTACACAAGTTAAAAGTCAAATTAGACGTCCTAAAGATCAAAAAAGAACTTTAGAGTCCTTAGGTTTGAAAAAAATGAACCAAACAGTTGAGCATGATGCTACACCAACAATTTTGGGCATGGTAAATAAAGTTTCACATTTAGTTTCTGTTCAGGAATTAAAATAAGACATTTAAGATGAGTAGTTTACATAACTTAACACCTGCAGAAGGATCTGTAAAAAAAGACAAAAGAATCGCTCGTGGAGAAGGTTCTGGTCACGGAGGAACAGCAACTAGAGGTCACAAAGGTGCAAAATCTCGTTCTGGATACTCAAGAAAAGTTGGTTTTGAAGGAGGTCAAATGCCGCTTCAAAGACGTGTTCCAAAATTTGGTTTCACAAACATCAATCGTAAAGAGTATCAAGGAATCAACTTAGATAAATTACAATCTTTAGTTGATAGTGGTAAAATAACTGATACAGTAAACCAAGATATTTTAGTTTCTTTAGGTTTAGTTTCTAAAAATGAATTGGTTAAAATATTAGGAACTGGTGAATTAAAAGCCAAACTTACTATTACTGTTCACAAATTTACAGCAACAGCAAAAGCGGCTATTGAAGCTGCTGGAGGAGAAGCTGTAATTTTATAAGAGTTTGTAAATGATGAATTTTATAAATACATTAAAAGACATTTTCAAGATTGAAGAACTTAAAAATAAGATTCTTCTTACAATCGGTTTAATTGCTGTTTATCGTTTTATGGCTGCAGTTCCACTTCCAGGAATTGATCCATTACAGTTAGCAGCCTTAAAAGAAAGTACTTCAGGAGGTCTTTTAGGTTTATTAAACGCATTTACTGGAGGCGCATTTGCTAGAGCATCAGTGATGGCTCTTGGTATTATGCCTTATATTTCTGCATCTATTGTGGTTCAGTTAATGGGAATTGCGGTTCCTTATTTACAGAAACTGCAAAAAGATGGAGAAAGTGGAAGAAAGAAAATTACACAAATCACAAGATGGTTAACAATTGGTATCACTCTAGTTCAAGCTCCAACTTACATCACTGCAATTAAAACGCAATTTGGTTTAGGTCCTGAAGCATTTTTAGTGAGTGGTCCAACATTTTGGATTTCATCAATCATTATTTTAACTGCAGGTACTATTTTTGCAATGTGGTTAGGAGAGCGTATTACTGATAAAGGAATTGGAAATGGAATTTCATTACTGATTACTGTTGGTATTATTGCCAATTTTCCTGCTGCATTTTTACAAGAATTTGTTGCTAAAACAACCAATGCTGGTGCAGGAGGTTTAATGATGGTATTGATTGAAATGATTCTTTGGTTTGTTGTTATTTTATTAACTGTTCTATTAGTTACTGCTGTTAGAAAAATAGCTGTTCAGTACGCTAGAAGAACTGTTGCTGGAAATGTTCAAAATGTAGCTGGTTCAAGAGATTATATTCCTCTTAAATTAAATGCAGCAGGAGTGATGCCTATCATTTTTGCGCAAGCAATTATGTTTTTGCCAGTTGCTTTAGCTCAAAAATTTCCAATTATTTCAAGTTTACAAGACATTAATGGTTTGTGGTATAATGTGATTTTTGCGTTGTTGATTATTGTATTTAGTTTTTTCTACACAGCAATTACTATTCCAACAAACAAAATGGCAGATGATTTAAAAAGAAGTGGTGGTTTTATTCCAGGTATTAAACCAGGAAAAGATACTGCTGATAGATTAGACTCTGTATTATCAAAAATCACCTTTCCAGGTTCTCTATTTTTAGCAGCATTGTCAATATTACCAGCAATTGTTGTTCAGTTTGGAGTTCAGCAAAGTTGGGCGATGTTTTATGGTGGAACTTCATTAATCATTATGGTTGGTGTGGCAATTGATACCATGCAACAAATAAATTCTTATTTGTTAAATCGTCATTATGATGGTTTAATGAAAGCAGGAAATAGCAATAGAAAATCGATTAAATAAATATGGCTAAACAATCAGCGATTCAACAAGACGGAACAATTACAGAAGCATTATCAAATGCTATGTTTCGTGTGGAATTAGAGAATGGACATATTGTTACAGCGCACATTTCTGGTAAAATGCGTATGCATTATATCAAGTTATTACCTGGTGATAAAGTGAAATTAGAAATGAGTCCATACGATTTATCGAAAGCAAGAATTACCTACAGATACTAAACAAAAGAAAACGAAGATGAAAGTTAGAACATCAATCAAAAAAAGAAGCGCCGACTGCAAAATAGTTCGCAGAAAAGGTAGATTATATGTAATAAACAAACAAAATCCTAGATTTAAACAAAGACAAGGATAAAAAGGAAGTTAGGGTTTAAACGTTAGCTGTTTGATTTTTAACCAAACAATATTGACTAATAAAAACTGACTACTAATAACAAATTTATATGGCAAGAATAGCAGGTATAGACATTCCAAAAAACAAAAGAGGAGTTATCGCTTTAACTTACATCTTTGGTATTGGAAACAGTAGAGCTAAAGAAATTTTAGCAAAAGCAAACGTTGATGAGAGCACAAAGGTTCAAAACTGGAATGACGATCAAATTGCAGCAATTAGAGAACAAGTAGGTGCTTTCACTATTGAAGGTGAATTGCGCTCTGAAGTTCAATTAAACATCAAACGTTTAATGGACATTGGTTGTCAAAGAGGAATTCGTCACAGATTGGGTCTTCCTTTAAGAGGTCAAAGAACCAAAAATAATTCTCGTACAAGAAAAGGTAAGAGAAAAACAGTTGCTAACAAGAAAAAATAAGTTAGAGATTAAACTAGTTTATGAGTTTAGTGTGCCGTATTTTTTTAAATACAATTTACTAAACAACATAGCTTAACAACAAAAAATTATGGCAAAAGCAAGTGCAAAAAAACGTAAAGTAATAGTAGATGCTATTGGAGAAGCTCATATCAATGCAACCTTCAACAATATTATTATTTCTTTAACAAACAAAAAAGGTGATGTAGTTTCTTGGTCATCTGCTGGTAAAATGGGCTTTAGAGGTTCTAAAAAGAACACTCCTTATGCAGCTCAACTAGCAGCAGAAGATTGTTCAGGAGTTGCAAAAGAAGCAGGTTTACGTAAAGTAAAAGTTTTCGTAAAAGGTCCAGGAAATGGAAGAGAATCTGCTATCAGATCTATCCACAATGCAGGAATAGAAGTAACAGAAATTATTGATGTTACTCCAATTCCTCACAATGGATGTCGTCCACCAAAAAGAAGAAGAGTATAATTTAAATATTTAATTCTGATAGGATTTAGATTATCGAAGGATTAGCCTTAATTCATAATCCCTATCAATAAAAAACAATAAAAATGGCAAGATATACAGGACCAAAAACAAAAATTGCACGTAAATTCGGTGAAGCAATTTTTGGTGAAGACAAAAACTTCGAAAAAAGAAACTTTCCTCCAGGACAGCATGGAGCTGCAAAACGTAGAGGGAAAAAATCTGAATATGCTACCCAGTTAATGGAAAAGCAAAAAGCAAAATATACCTATGGTATTTTAGAGCGTCAATTCAGTAATTTATTCAAAAAAGCGCAAGCTTCTCAAGGAATTACAGGTGAAATTTTATTACAACTTTGTGAGTCTAGATTAGATAACGTAGTTTACAGAATGGGAATTTCTCCTTCTAGAAGCGGAGCTCGTCAATTAGTTTCTCACAGACACATCACTGTAAATGGTGAAATCGTAAACATTCCATCTTTTAGATTGAAAGAAGGTGATGTTGTTGCAGTAAGAGAAAAATCAAAATCATTACAAGCTATCGAAAATTCTTTGATTTCATCAAGCAACACTGTTTATGAATGGTTGACATGGAATGCAGACAAAAAAGAAGGTACTTTCGTTAAAGTTCCAGCAAGATTGCAAATTCCAGAAAATATCAAAGAACAATTAATCGTAGAATTATATTCTAAATAATAAATTAATCATATTGGTATCAAGCCAAAGGGTTCATTCGTACTTCTTCAAACTTATGAACCGCGCAATTTGATAACAATCAAAACGAAGAACAAATGGCAATTTTAAATTTTCAAAAACCTGATAAAGTAATAATGGTTGAATCTACCGATTTTAAAGGTAAATTCGAATTCAGACCATTAGAGCCAGGATTTGGCTTAACAATTGGTAATGCTTTAAGAAGAGTGTTATTATCATCTTTAGAAGGTTTTGCAATTACATCATTAAGAATCGATGGTGTTGAACACGAATTTTCTACCGTAAGTGGAGTTGTAGAAGACGTAACAGAAATCATCTTAAACTTAAAACAAGTACGTTTTAAAAAACAAATAGATGATACTGATAGAGAAACTGTTTCTATCAACATTTCTGGTCAAGAACAACTAAAAGCAGGTGATTTACAAAGATTCATTTCTGGTTTTCAAGTATTAAATCCAGAGTTGATTATCTGTAATATGGATAAATCAGTAAAATTAAATGCTGAAATCACTATCGAAAAAGGAAGAGGTTTTGTTCCTGCAGAAGAAAACAAAAAAGCAGGTGCTCCAATAGGAACTATTTTTACAGATTCTATTTACACACCAATAAAAAATGTAAAGTATGCTGTTGAGAATTTTCGTGTTGAGCAAAAAACAGATTTTGAAAAATTAGTTTTTGATATCGATACTGATGGTTCCATCAATCCAAAAGAGGCTTTAACTGAAGCTGCAAAAATCTTAATTCACCATTTTATGTTGTTTTCTGATGAGCGCATTACTTTGGAAGCTGATGAAATTGCTCAAACAGAAACGTATGACGAAGAATCATTGCACATGCGTCAATTATTAAAAACAAGATTGATTGATATGGATCTTTCTGTAAGAGCTTTAAATTGTCTAAAAGCAGCAGAAGTTGATACTTTAGGAGATTTAGTATCATTCAATAAAAGTGATTTAATGAAATTCAGAAACTTTGGAAAAAAATCATTAACAGAACTAGAAGAACTAGTAATTGTGAAAGGATTAAGTTTCGGAATGGATTTAGCAAAATATAAATTAGATAGAGATTAATCTTTCATATTTTGCTCCTCAAAATGGGTTGAGCAAGATGAAAGTATAAAACAAACGTCATGAGACACGGAAAAAAAATAAACCACTTAGGAAGAAAAACAGCACACAGAAAGGCAATGTTATCAAATATGGCTTGTTCTCTTATTGAGCACAAACGTATCAATACAACAGTTGCAAAAGCAAAAGCATTAAGAGTTTTTGTGGAACCTTTGATTACAAAATCAAAAGAAGATACTACTCACAACAGACGTATTGTATTCTCTGTATTAAGAGATAAATTTGCTGTTACAGAGTTGTTCAAAGAGGTTTCTGTAAAAATTGCTGATAGACCAGGAGGTTACTTACGTATTATCAAATTAGGAGCTAGACAAGGTGATAACGCATCAATGGCTATGATTGAATTTGTTGATTACAACGAAATCTATAATCCTAAAGGAGCAAAGGCGAAGAAAACTACACGTAGAGGAAGAAGCAAAAAGGCTGCTACTCCACAAGTAGAAACAACAACAACTGAAGAAAAATCAGAAGAATAAATGATGAATTCATCAACATATAAAGGGATAAGCAGTACTGTTTATCCCTTTTTTTATATTTTTACATCTCAAAATATCACATTTACCAATGAAGTATCAAACTAGAAAAAAAGCACTAATTTTATTAGCAGATGGAACAATCTTTTACGGAAAATCTGTAGGAATTGAAGGAACAGCAACAGGTGAAATATGTTTTAATACAGGTATGACAGGCTATCAAGAAATCTTTACAGATCCATCTTATTTTGGTCAATTAATGGTAACCACAAATGCACATATTGGTAATTATGGCGTTAATGATTTAGAGGTTGAATCTGATGGAATAAAAATTGCTGGTTTGGTTTGTAGAAATTTTAGCTTTACACATTCAAGAATTGATTCTGATGGAAATCTATTTGATTGGTTTAAAAAGCACAATTTAGTAGCAATTTCTGATGTTGACACAAGAGCATTAGTTTCTTACATCAGAGACAATGGTGCTATGAATGCTATCATTTCTACAAATATTGACGATATTGATGATTTGAAAAATCAGTTAGCAAACGTTCCAAGTATGCAAGGTTTGGAATTGGCTTCAAAAGTTTCAACTAAAGAGCCTTATTATTTTGGGAATGAAAATGCCAAAATAAAAATTTCAGCATTGGATATTGGCATCAAAAAAAATATTTTAAGAAACTTAGCAAAAAGAGGCGCATATATAAAAGTATTTCCATACAATGCAACTTTTGATGAGTTAGCTTCATTCAATCCTGATGGATATTTCATTTCAAACGGTCCTGGAGATCCTGAGCCTTTGGTTGATGCTCAAAAATTAGCCTCAGAAATTATCGAAAAAGATTTGCCTCTTTTTGGTATTTGTTTAGGACATCAAGTTATTGCTTTATCACAAGGAATTTCAACATATAAAATGCACAATGGTCATAGAGGAATCAATCATCCTATAAAGAATTTGTTGACAGGAAAAGGAGAAATCACCTCACAAAATCACGGTTTTGCCATCAATAGAGAAGAAACTGAGGCTAATGAGAATATCGAAATTACACACGTTCATTTAAACGATCATACAGTTGCTGGAATTCGTATCAAAAATAAAAATACTTTTTCTGTTCAATATCATCCAGAAGCAAGTCCTGGACCTCATGATGCTGAATATTTGTTTGATCAGTTCATTGAGAATATCAAGTCGACCCAAATGATATCCTAATTTTATTGATTTTAAAAGAAAAATCTACGTTGTTCTCAAGGTAGATTTTTCTTTTTTATAATAAATGATTCATAGCAAACGTTTTCGTAATAATTCAATTTCAAATGAATAAATGCGTTCAACATTTCGTAAATTAGCCACACAAAAAATAATAACCAAAACTTTAAAAATAAGTTTATAAATTTTAAAATCATGAGTATAATTATCAACATTCACGCACGTCAAATTTTTGATTCAAGAGGAAATCCAACATTAGAAGTAGATGTAACAACCGAAAACGGTGTTTTAGGAAGAGCCGCAGTTCCATCTGGAGCTTCAACTGGTGAGCACGAAGCTGTAGAATTGAGAGATGGTGGAAAAGCTTACATGGGAAAAGGTGTGTTGAATGCCGTGAAAAATGTGAATGAAATTTTGGCGGAGGAATTGTTAGGAACTTCGGTTTTTGAACAAAACTTAATTGATAAAATCATGATTGATTTAGATGGAACTCCGAATAAATCAAAATTAGGCGCAAATGCTATTTTGGGAGTTTCATTGGCGGTTGCAAAAGCTGCAGCAGCTGAGTTGGGAATCCCATTATACAGATATGTAGGAGGTGTTTCTGCAAATACATTGCCTGTTCCAATGATGAATATTATCAATGGTGGCTCACATTCTGATGCGCCAATTGCATTTCAAGAATTTATGATTATGCCAGTAAAAGCAAAATCGTTTACACATGCAATGCAAATGGGTTCTGAAATTTTTCACAATTTAAAGAAAGTATTACACGATCGTAATTTATCAACTGCAGTTGGTGATGAAGGTGGTTTTGCGCCAACATTAGATGGAACAGAAGATGCGTTAGACACCATTGCTTTGGCAGTTAAAAATGCTGGATATGTTTTCGGAGAAGAAGTAAAAGTTGCGTTAGATTGTGCTGCTGCTGAGTTCTATGTAAATGGAAAATATGATTATTCTAAATTCGAGGGCGAAACTGGAAAAGTAAGGACTAGTAAAGAACAAGCTGATTATTTAGCAGAATTGGCAAGTAAGTATCCAATTATTTCTATTGAAGATGGAATGGATGAAAACGATTGGGAAGGTTGGAAATACTTAACAGAAAAAATTGGAGATAAAGTGCAATTGGTTGGAGATGATTTATTTGTTACCAATGTTGAGCGTTTGTCAAGAGGAATTGAAAACGGAATTGCAAATTCAATCTTGATTAAAGTAAACCAAATTGGAACATTAACAGAAACAATTGCAGCTGTAAATATGGCAAAAAATGCAGGGTATACAACTGTGATGTCTCATAGATCTGGAGAAACAGAAGACAATACAATTGCTGACTTAGCAGTTGCTTTAAACTGTGGACAAATCAAAACAGGTTCAGCTTCACGTTCTGATAGAATGGCAAAATACAATCAATTATTACGTATTGAGGAAGAATTAGAAGATGTAGCTTATTATCCACAGGAAAAAGCTTTTAAAATTTAATATATTTTTAAGTTTTATAAATCAATCCTCTTAGAATTTCTAAGGGGATTTTTCTTTTACTAAAGAATTGTTAAATCAGTAAAATTTATTTTTAAGTGCTAAAATTCTATCATTTTCAACTTTTAAAATCCTTAATTTATTGATATCTTCGCAAAACACTTCAACATAAAAAACAGATTGAATATGTCAGAAACTGCAAAGTTAATATTAGGAGAAAATTCGTACGAATTTCCGTTAGTAAAAGGAACTGAAAATGAGGTTGCTATCGATATCAAAAACTTAAGAACAGCCACAAATGGTGTTATTACCATTGATTCTGGTTACAAAAATACAGGTTCTTGCGAAAGTAGTATTACGTTTTTAGATGGTGAAAAAGGAATTTTACGTTATAGAGGTTATGATATTGAAGAGTTGGCTGAAAAAGCTACTTTTTTAGAAGTCGCATACGCATTAATTTTTGGAGATTTACCAACAAGTGAACAGTTAGAAAGGTTTTATGCAGACATCAAAGCACAATCTGTAGTTGATGAAGACGTGAAAAAAATTGTAGATGCTTTTCCAAAAACGGCTCATCCAATGGGAGTTTTATCTTCCTTAACGAGTGCATTAACTGCGTTCAATCCCTCTTCTGTAAATGTAAAATCAGAAGAAGACATGTACAAAGCTATTTGTAAAATCATGGGAAAATTCCCAGTTTTGGTAGCTTGGACAATGCGTAAAAAACAAGGATTGCCGTTAAATTATGGTTCAAAATCTTTGGATTATGTAGAGAATATCTTAAAAATGATGTTTGAACAACCAAACGAACCTTATGTTGTAAATCCTATTATTAAAGATGCGTTAGATAAATTATTAATTTTACATGCAGATCATGAACAAAATTGTTCTACATCTACTGTAAGAATTGCAGGTTCATCTCATGTTGGTTTATTTGCTTCTTTATCAGCAGGGATTTCTGCACTTTGGGGTCCATTGCATGGAGGTGCAAATCAAGCAGTTTTGGAAATGTTGGAAGCTATTAAAGCAGATGATGGTGATACCAAAAAATACATGGCAAAAGCGAAAGACAAAGACGATCCTTTTAGATTGATGGGTTTTGGACACAGAGTTTATAAGAATTTTGATCCAAGAGCAAGAATCATAAAAAAAGCTGCTGATGATGTTTTAAATGATTTAGGCGTAAATGATCCAATCTTAGCAATAGCAAAAGGTTTGGAGCAAGAAGCATTAAACGATCCTTATTTTGTAGAAAGAAAATTATATCCAAACGTAGATTTCTATTCAGGAATTATTTATAGAGCTATGGATATTCCAACAGATATGTTTACGGTAATGTTTGCTTTAGGACGTTTGCCAGGTTGGATTGCACAATGGAGAGAAATGCGATTAAATAACGAACCAATTGGAAGACCACGTCAAATTTATGTCGGCGAAACTTTGAGACCATTTAAAACTATGGATAAAAGATAAAAACTTTTGTTATTTTTACACCTGAAAGCTTCATGAATCATGAAGCTTTTTTTATCTGAAAATATATGTTGCAACTCAATATTAAAAACGAAACATCTAAATTAAAAGCGGTGGTTTTAGGAATAGCGGAACATAATGGACCAATTCCAAAAATTGAAGATTGTTACGATCCCAAAAGCAGAGAGCATGTGATGAATGGAACTTATCCAAAAGAAGAGGATATGATTCTTGAAATGGAAGCTTTAGTAGCTGTTTTTAACAAATATGATGTGCAAGTTTTTAGACCAAAAGTCATCAAAAATTACAATCAAATTTTTTCAAGAGACATCGCTTTTGTGATTGAAGATACATTGATAAAAGCAAATATTTTGCCTGATAGAGAAAAAGAATACATTGCAATTCAGCATGTTACCAGTCAAATTTCTTCAGAGAATATTATTGAACTCCCAAAAGATTGTCACATAGAAGGTGGAGATGTAATGCCCTGGAACGAGTATATTTTTGTTGGAACTTATTCAGGAAATGATTATGCGAGTTTTATCACAGCTCGAACAAATAAACAAGCAGTTTTGGCAATTGAAAAATTATTTCCAAATAAAATTGTAAAATCGTTTGAATTGCGAAAACACAATACAGACCCTAAAGAAAATGCCTTACACTTGGATTGTTGTTTTCAACCAATTGGAAAAAACAAAGCGATTTTGTATAAAAATGGTTTTTTGATTGAAGAAGAATACGATTGGTTAGTCAATTATTTTGGGAAAAATAATATTTTTGAAATCAACAAAGAAGAAATGTACAACATGAACAGCAATGTTTTTTCAATTGCTGAGAATATTGTGGTATCTGAAAAAAACTTTACTAGACTCAATACTTGGTTACGCAAAAATGGATTTATAGTTGAAGAAATTCCATATTCAGAAATTGCAAAACAAGAAGGATTATTGCGTTGCTCAACATTGCCTTTAATTAGAGAATAAAATTCTATTTTTACTTTTTTTCTGAAATGAAACAAACTACAAACTCAATTTTAATGATTCGTCCAATTAATTTTCGGATGAACGAACAAACTGCTGTAAATAATTATTATCAAGAAGCGTTAAATCTAAAAAATGCTGAAATCAACAAAAAAGCACAATTTGAATTTGATGTGTATGTTGAAAAGTTAAAAAGCTTTGGGATTGACGTTATTGTAATTTCTGATACTAACGATTTTGACACTCCTGATTCTCTTTTTCCAAACAATTGGATTTCATTTCATGAAGATGGAACAGTGGCTTTATATCCAATGTTTGCTGAGAATAGAAGACATGAAAGACGCGAAGATATTTTAGATATTTTGGAAGAAAAAGGTTTCTTGATTGAGAACGTTGTTGATTATACAAGTGCTGAAAAAGAAGGTATTTTTTTAGAAGGTACAGGAAGTTTGCTGTTAGATCGCGTCAATAAAAAAGCCTATTGTGCCTTATCTCCGAGAGCTGATGAGGATTTAGTCATTGAATTTTGTGAGGATTTTGAATATACTCCCGTTATTTTTACTGCAAATCAAACTGTTGATGGAAAGCGAAAACCTATTTATCACACCAATGTTATGATGTGTTTGGCAGATACTTTTGCTGTGATTTGTATAGATACAATTGATGATAAACAAGAACGAAAAAATGTTGTAAAACATTTAAAAGATAATAGAAAACAAATTATCGAGATTACAGAAACACAAGTTACCCATTTTGCTGGGAATATGTTGCAAGTAAAAGGAACAAATAACGAACGCTTTTTGGTGATGAGTCAAGCAGCTTTTGATTGTTTAACGCCTACTCAAATTCAACAAATCAAAAAACATTGTACAATTATTTCAAGTTCATTAGAAACTATTGAAACTTGCGGAGGTGGAAGTGCACGTTGCATGATGGCTGAGATTTTTTTACCAAAAATATAAAACATGAGCTTACTTTTATTGGCAATTGCACCAGCAATGATTATCATTTTGTACATCTATTTCAAAGATAAATTTGAAAAAGAACCCATTCTTTTCTTATTCAAAAATTTTTTGATGGGTGCAACTGTAAGTATAATTATCACTTTGATTTTAAGTGTAATAGCCAATCAAATTTTCCCATTGACAGATGCAACTAGTATTTTTCAACAATTTATAAAAGCTTTTGTTGTAGTTGGTTTGGTCGAAGAATTTTCCAAATACATCATTGTTAAATATTACGCTCAAAGAAATGCTGAGTTTAATGAGCCTTTTGACGGAATTGTCTATGCAGTAATGGTTTCAATGGGTTTTGCTGCTCTTGAAAATGTGTTGTATGTTTTTCAACATGGAGTAGCAACTGGAGTTTTAAGAGCATTTACTGCAGTTCCTGCGCATGCAACTTTTGGAATTTTGATGGGCTATTTTATGGGATTAGCCAAGTTTTCTAAAAACAAGCAATTGTTGAACTTAACAGGATTATTGGTTGCCACATTTTTTCATGGAGCCTATGATTTTTTCTTATTCATCAATTTTATTCCAGGAATTGCACTTGGTGCATTTGTTTCGCTAATTGTAGGAATTATTTTATCAAAAAAAGCGATTAAAATTCATCAGCAGAATTCGCATTTCAGAATTTAGTTTTCACTTAAAAACCTCTTCAATGATAATTCCTGTAGTTGAATTCGGCGCTTCAATTTTTAATAAATTGGCTATTGTGGGTGCAATATCTGTAATCTCATATCGTTTTTTTGATATACCCTTTTTGATGCCTTTTCCATAAAAAATAATAGGAACATGCGTATCATAAGAAAATCCTGAGCCATGAGTAGTTCCTGTTCTTTCTCTAGAAATTGTTCCTGGATTTGGAATTAACAGCACATCTCCTGATAATTTTTGATTGTATCCGTTTTGTAAAACGTTTAAAATTCCTTTTGTAAAATTTGTATTTTGTAGGGTTTTTGCAGTTACAGCTTTGTTTATAGTTTCAAAATTCACTAATTCATTCGCGAATATTTCAGCAACTTCATCCAATTTTAGTTGTAAAGAGTCAATTTTTTGTTTGTTTAAAAATAATTGATAATTCGAAAAATTTTCAACCAAATCAATAGATTTAAAATGTTTTGTAGAAACAGAATCTAAGAAAGTTTTAAATTTTCGAGAGTTAAAATAGGTTGCAGGAATTCGTAAAGAATCCAAATAAGCAGGTACTCTAACTGCTCCATGATCTGCAGTTAGGAAAATAGTATAATTTCCTTTGCCAACTTTTTCATCCAAAAAACGGAATAATTCTGCCAAATCTTTATCCAATCTTAAATAGGTGTCTTCAGTTTCAACAGCATCAACACCGTATTTATGACCTACATAATCCGTGCTTGAAAAACTAATTGATAAAAAATCAGTGTCCTTATTTTTTCCTAAATTTTCTCCAATAATGGCTGCTTTGGCAAAATCTAGGGTTAATGAATTCCCAAATGGAGTTTCAGAAATAATACTTAAATTTCCATTTTGGCTTTTCAAATTCGGAATATCGTGTGGAAAAATTGGTGATTGTTCACCCATAAAAGTACCTTCAAAAATAGAATTATCTGCAGTGCTATTAGTGTATGAATTGAGTTCGTATAGTGTATTCCAAGGTTGTGAAGTGTAGAATTGCGCTTTTTGTTGTTTATTGAAATCTGTAACCCATTTTGGCAATTCTTTCATGTAAAATGAACTCGAAATAAAATGACCTTTATCCTTTCCTTCATACCAATAAGCAGCTGTTGCTGTATGACCAACTGGCAAAATAGCAGATCTGTCTTTTAATGCAATTCCAATTGATTTTCCACGCATGTTTTGTGCCAATAACAGTTGATCAGTTACTGTTGTAGTTGTCAATCTATAAGGCGATTTTTGCCCATAATTTGAGGCTGTTCCAACTGATTGATATCTGTTGTCATCAACGCAATAAATAGTCTTTTTCAAAAATTTATCATACCAATTATTTGCAATTATTCCATGATGATCTGGGGTTGTTCCTGTATATACTGAAGCATGACCAACTGCTGTATAAGTTGGAATATAGTTAAAATGAGCATTTTCTAGTGAATATCCCTCATTTAAAAGTCGTTTAAAACCATCATTTCCATAGCGATTATAATACCTTGTTAAATAATCATATCGCATTTGATCTACCACAATTCCAACAATCAATTTTGGTTTTTCTGGAGTATTTTTTTGTTTGGTAAAATTTAAAAAAAAGAAAGATAGACAAGTTATATAAATGATTTTTTTCATTTAAAAGATATTTTTTGATGAATTAAAAGTAATTATTTTAAAGTTTGATTTTATAAATTTTACAAACAATTAATCTAAATTTAATACTTTAGCACAAAAATACATCTATGAATTACGTAGAACATGTTGGTAAATATTTTATGATGCTTTTTCAGGTTTTTAGAAAACCTCAAAAACGTCGATTTTTTCAAGAATCACTCTTCAAAGAAATTGAAGAATTAGGGCTGAAATCTTTAGGGATTATTATGTTTATTTCATTTTTTATTGGAGGTGTTATTGCGTTGCAAACTGCCCTAAATGTAGATAGTCCTTTTATACCAAAATCTTTGATTGGTTTTGCAACAAAACGTTCTATTATTTTAGAATTTGCACCTACTTTTTGCTCTATTATTTTAGCTGGAAAAGTAGGTTCGTATATTACCTCAAGTATTGGAACTATGAGAGTTACTGAGCAAATTGATGCGCTTGAAGTAATGGGAATTAATTCGCTAAACCACTTAGTTTTACCAAAAATTATTGCCACTGTTTTCTTTTATCCATTTTTGATTTGTTTGGCAATGGTTTTAGGTATTTTTGGAGGATGGGTTGCAGGTGTTTTGTCAGGATTTATCAGTGGATTGGATTATATTGAAGGTTTGCAAATGGATTTTAAACCATTTTTGATAACCTACGCAATGATCAAAACCTTGGTTTTTGCCTTTTTGATAGCAACTGTTCCTTCATATCATGGATATTATGTAAAAGGAGGTTCAATTGCAGTAGGAAAAGCAAGTACAAAATCTGTGGTTTGGACAACAATTTTGATTGTAATTTTTAATTATTTTTTAACCCAAATGCTGTTGACGTAATTATGATAGAAGTAAGTAATTTGTATAAAGGTTTTGGGGATGTTACCATTTTAAAAGGAATTTCAACAAAATTTTACCCTGGAAAAACAAGTTTAATTATTGGACAAAGTGGTTCAGGAAAAACCGTTTTTTTAAAATCATTGATTGGTTTGCACACCCCAGAAGACGGATTTATTTCATTTGATGGGAGAATAAATACCAATTTTACAACAGATGAAAAAAGACAATGGAGACAAGAAATTGGTATGGTTTTTCAGGGAAGTGCACTTTTTGATTCACAAACTGTAGAAGAAAATGTGATGTTTCCATTGAAAATGTTTACCAAAAAAACACCATCAGAAATGTTGGATAGAGTAAATTTTGTGTTGAAAAGAGTCAACTTAGAAAATGCTAATAAAAAACTCCCTTCAGAATTATCTGGAGGAATGCAAAAAAGAGTTGCCATTGCAAGAGCTATTGTAATGAATCCAAAATACTTATTTTGTGACGAACCAAACTCAGGTTTAGATCCTCAAACTGCCATCGTTATTGATAATTTAATCCAAGAAATCACGAAAGAATATAACATTACAACTGTCATAAATACACATGACATGAACTCTGTAATGGAAATTGGCGAAAAAATTATTTTTTTAAAAAATGGTTTAAAAGCTTGGGAGGGCAGTAGCGAAGACATTTTTAAAACTGATAATGAGGCAGTTGTAGACTTTGTGTATTCTTCTAATTTATTCAAAAAAGTAAGAGAAGCTTATTTAAATGAAACAAAATAAAAAATAGGTTTGTTTTTTAGAATATAACTCATATATTTGCACCCGCTTATAAGGAATCTTGACCTGGTAGCTCAGTTGGTAGAGCATTTCACTTTTAATGAAAGGGTCCTGGGTTCGAATCCCAGCCCGGTCACAAAAAACTCTGTATTTTAATACAGAGTTTTTTATTATATACACTTTTAAAACTTATTTTTGTTTCACAACTACATGTGATGCAAAAAAGTTTAATTTCAATTTTTCTTCTCTATTTTACAATGAACTCTGAACAGCTAATTTTTGATTTTTCAAAGGATACTAATATTTCTTCTTGGAAAGTAATTGATGATGTCGTTATGGGAGGAGAATCTTTGGGAAATTTCTTCATCAATACAGATGGAAATGCTGTTTTTTATGGAAAAGTATCATTAGAAAATAATGGCGGGTTTTCATCAGTAAGGCATCAATTTTCTAAAAAGTCAATAAATTCCGCAACCAAAATCAAAATTCGATTAAAAGGTGATGGAAATGTCTATCAACTGAGAATTAAAAAAAATCAAAGTGATTATTATTCATATGTTGCCACTTTTCAAACGAACAATATTTGGGAAACTATAGAAATTGATCTTTCAGAAATGCAACCAAAGTTTAGAGGAAGAGCACTCAATTTACCTAATTTTTCAGAGAATAGTTTCGAGGAAATAGCATTTTTAATCGGTAATAAAAAAGAACAAAATTTTCGTTTAGAGATTGATAAAATTTACTTAGAATAAAATATTTAATCCAAAAATGAAAACAGATTTTTGTATTTTTATTTTTTTTAAAACTCAGATATGGAAAAAGATTTTTCAACAAAAAACAATTTAAGTGAAGACAAAACTACTTCTGAAAATAAAAAAGAAGATTTTTCCAAAGTATTTTCTCATGTAAAAACATTTTTAAACAATCTCTTTGATTTTAGAGATGACACAGATCACGAAGCTTCTATTGAAGCTATAAAAGCCGATATTACCTTTAAAGGAGCCACAGCTTGGATTTTAATTTTTGCGGTTTTTGTGGCGTCAATTGGTTTAAATGCCAATTCAACAGCTGTTGTAATTGGTGCCATGTTGATTTCTCCTCTGATGGGTCCAATTTTAGGAATAGGAATGTCATTTGCACTAAATGATATTAATACGCTTAAAAAATCGGTAAAGAATTTAGGAATAATGATAGTGCTGAGTTTATTTGCATCGTTCATGTTTTTCTATCTTTTTCCTTTAAGTGAAGATACTTCTGAATTGTTAGGAAGAGTTAGTCCTGACATTCGCGATGTGTTGATTGCTTTTTTTGGGGGATTAGCATTGATGGTTGCAAGAACCAAAAAGGGAACAATTGCTTCTGTAATTTTTGGTGTTGCCATTGCAACCGCTTTAATGCCACCTTTATGCACAGCAGGTTATGGTTTGGCAAAAGGTAATTTTCCTTATTTTATTGGTGCATTATATTTATTTACCATCAATGCAATTTTTATTGCATTAGCAACTTTTTTAGTGCTGAAATTGTTGAACTTTCCAATGTTTGAATATGCAAATTCAAAAAAAAGAAAGCAATATGCAACTTTGGCAACAGTCATTGGAATTGCTGTAATGATTCCTGCAATTTTTACTTTTATAAAGGTTTTTAATGAAAATAAAATCAACAATCAAATCGCAAGTTTTATCAAAAATGAAATCAAATCAAATGATGCTTTAAACTTAATTGATTGGGAAAAAGATTTAAACACTAAAGAAATTTATTTGAATTTTTTTAATGAAGTTACTGACGCAACAATAAACGATTTAAATAACGAACTTACTAAAGAGATTTCTTACCCAAATCTAAAGGATTTTAAATTGAAAATTAAAGGAAGTGATACCAAAAGTTTTGAGTTGATTACCATTGCTTACAAAGATAAAAGAGTTGAATTGCAAGAAAGTAAAGAAATCATTTCAGAATTGGAAAATCAAATTTCGGTTTTGCAACAAACCATTTCTCAATTGAATGCAAGAATTGAACAAGATGCTTACAGTAAAAATAAAAAATCAATTGCATTTAGTAGAATTGCCAAAGAAGTTAAAATTCGATATAAAGATGTTGAACAAATTGGATTTGCAAAAATGCTTTCATCTAAAGATTTTTTGAAAATAGATACAATTCCAATAGCAACTGTAAAATGGAATTCGAAACTTCCAGAAACTATAGTTAATTTACGAGAGAAAGAACTTAGAACTTGGCTTCAAAATGAAATGAAATTGGATACATTATTTATAAATCGCGAAAAATAAAAACTCATTAACTCATTTTTTCACTAACAAATGTAACCTCAGCATTTTGATGAAATAAATAGTTTTTTTTAGTCTTTATATTTTGACATTCAATACGAGTTCTGCGTTTATTTCCTCTTTTATAAATCGTGTTTTTAAAAATAAATAAACCACCAATTGGAATTTGGAAAACAAAATTTTTCCCATTTTCAGCACTATTCCCTCTTAAAGCTAATGACAATTTTGAGTCTGAATCTGTACTTGCTTTTGGATTTTTTAGATAGTTTGCCAAATATCCTAACATTTCTTTTGGATAAATTTCTGGATGCAAAAATGGCAACATCAAATGTTGAAAAACAGTTTTCCATTCTTTGCCATGAGCTTGAATTCTTCCAAATTTTTCATGTGCCACATGATGCGCAATTTCATGGATCAACGTCAATAAAAATTGATGTTGATTTAAGTTATTATTGATGGTAATTTGAAATTTTCCATTTGGAAGTTTTCTGAAATCGCCATGTTTTGTGGCTCTTTCATTGACAATTTTTAGCTCAAAAGAATGTTCTTCAATCAAAAAAATGACAAAAGGAATCGCTTTTTGTGGAATAAAATTTTGATAATCTGATTTCAAAAACTAAGGTGTTGTTGAGGAAACTTGCAATACTTTTCCGTTATAAAATTTATTGCCATTCAAAGCAAAATCAAACATATATTCAGCCATTTCTTGTGCTGAAAGTGGTGCTTTATAATCAGGAAAAGCTTCTGCCAACATTTCAGTTTGCACAGCTCCAATTGCCAAAACATTGAACGCAATTTGCTGTTCTTTATATTCTTCAGCCAACAATTCTGATAGTGTAATTACTGCACCTTTTGCAGAAGAATAGGCTGCTAAACCAGGAAATTTCATACTTCCTTGAATTCCACCCATAGAACTGATTGTCACTACATGACTACCTTTTTGCAAAAAAGGAATCATATTTTTTGTGAGTTCTGCAACTCCAAAAACATTTACTTTATATACTTCTAAAAAATCTTCATTAGTCAATTCTGTAAACGGTTTATTGATAAGTTTTCCTGCATTATTGATTAAAATATCAACTTTTTTCCAGTTGTTTTTTACAAAATCTGTCACTTTTTTTAGATCAGAAGTTTGAGAAACATCCACAGAAAGCGTTGTAATATTTTCATGATTTATTTTTGATAAAGGGGCAGTATTTCTAGAAATTGCCAATACTTTATGCCCTTTGTTTGCAAATAATTTTGCCAATTCAAATCCTATTCCTCTGCTTGTTCCTGTAATAATTACATGTTTCATTGATCAAAAATTTATTCAGCAAATTACTCAATTTTTCATACATTTAAAAACTAAAATATCACAAATGAAAAAATTATTCTTCATAGCTTTTGCACTTTTTTTAATTCAAAATACGATTTCTCAAACAACACACATTTTTTGTGGAAAATTGATAGATACAAAATCTGGAAAGATTGAAACTAATAAAACGATTATCATCGAAAAGAATAAAATCATTGATGTTGTTGATGGTTTTTTAGAGGCAAAAAGCAGAAATATTACCACAATTGATTTGAAAAACAAGGTTGTAATGCCTGGTTTGATCGATTTTCATGTACATATTGAACAGGAATTCAACCCAAAAACACAACTAGAAAAATATATTTTAAACGAAGCTGATGTTGCTTTCAACTCTGTTGGATTTGCAAAAACTACTTTGTTGAAAGGATTTACAACAGTGAGAGATTTGGGTGGAACTGGCGTAAACATTTCCATCAAGAATGCCATTGATCAAGGAAAAATTCCAGGACCAAGAGTTTTTACAGCAGGAAAATCGTTAGCAACAACAGGTGGTCATGCTGATCCAACAAATGGTGGGAATAAATTATTTATTGGTGATCCAGGACCAAAAGATGGCGTTGTAAATTCTATTGACGATGCAAAAAAGGCGGTTAGACAGCGTTATAAAGATGGTGCAGATTGGATTAAAATTACAGCGACAGGAGGTGTTTTGAGTGTTGCAAAATCAGGAGACAATCCTCAGTTTACTATCGAAGAAATCAAAGCTATTTGCGAAACTGCCAAAGATTATGGAATGTTTGTTGCTGCTCACGCACATGGTGATGAAGGAATGAAAAGAGCTATTTTAGGAGGCGTAAAAACCATTGAACACGGAACATATATGAGTGAAGAAACTATGGATTTGATGATTAAATATGATGTTTTTATGGTGCCAACAATTACTGCTGGAAAAGAAGTTGCTGAAAAAGCAACTATCAAAGGTTTTTATCCAGACATAGTTGTTCCAAAAGCGTTGGCTGTTGGACCTCAAATTCAGGGAACTTTTGGAAAAGCGTATAAAAAAGGTGTCAAAATTGCCTTTGGAACTGATGCTGGCGTTTTCAAACACGGAAATAATGGCAAAGAATTCGGATTTATGGTTACTGCTGGAATGCCTGCAATGGAAGCAATTCAATCTGCAACCATCACAAATGCGATGTTATTGAAAATGGAAAATCAATTAGGTCAAATTCAAAAAGGTTTTTTTGCAGATATTATTGCTGTTGATGAAGATCCAACAAAAAACATTTCTACTATGGAAAATGTTGTTTTTGTAATGAAAGATGGAGTTGTTTATAAACAATAATCAA
>DAIUBY010000004.1:0-14151 GCA_036846425.1 Polaribacter sp. | reverse complement strand
AATCAATCAAAAATGATGTGTTGATAAGCACCAATATCTGGAGTATTGGCTCTGTTAACTCCTAAAATATCAAATGGGAAAATACTGGTTTTTGCTTTATTAATCGCTGCAGAATTTTGCCCAATGATAAAATCTTCGTTTTGTGTATTTCTAAAATCAGGCAAACCATTTAAGATAATATTTTGATAATTAGGATTGTTTGTAAAAATCATTTCAGCATTTCCAGCAAATGAATTGTTGGAATCAATGAAAGAAATCATGCAATTACTGATATTGTAATTGAACAAACTTCCTTCAACTTTATCCAATAAAAATTCGATATTGTTGTTTCCATCAAAAATACAATTCGTAAAATTGGCTGCTTTTAAATCTCTAGTTTCAATAATTTCTTGTCCTGAAGCATTTTCATAAACAAAAAAATTATTCACCAAAACTGCTGGTAATTGTCTGATGCCATTATTCCAAAAATTGGCAAAAGTACAGTGTGTAAAATTATATGTTCCTCCAACTGTTGCAGCCAAAGAAGCTTGTCCAGCAGCACCAATTACCACATTATGAGCATCAATATGAGTTTCTCTTGCCAAAATTCCGAAGTTGGAATGATTGTAAATTTCGCTATTTGAAAGCTGTAAAGTAGGTGAGGAGTTGGATCCAATACTGTCAATCAAAATGCCAATAACACCATTTTTGATTTTTGCATGATGAATTTCGTTGTCTTTACTTCCAGCTCGCATCCAAATTGTGCCCCATTGTCCAGGAATTTTACTGAAACTATTTTCCAATCTGTCACCTTCAAAAACTACTTTTTCATTCAAATTTCCATTGACTTTTAAGGTCGCATTTTTATCGATAATCAATCCTGAATTGCTATGAAAATGAACTTTTGCACCAGCATTTATGGTCAATGTTTTGTTTTCTGGAACTGCTGCATAGCCATAAATTACGGTTGGTTTTGTGTTACTAAACGTTAATTCAGCATCCGTTAAAAAACGTCCTTTAATTGTAGTTGGTTGACCATCAATGGTTAAACTATCAATTTTCATTGAAATAGGATTTCTGCCTGGGAAAATAAAATGGGCATCTTTTACCAAAGTTACCAAATCTACATCTTGCTGATTGTTGCCATTATCAAATAAAATTCGGTCTGTATATAAAGGATTTGAAACAGAATTTACGTCAATAGTGGTTTCAATAAAAATATAAATACTGTCTTTGGCTAAAATGTCAATATCCACAAATTCCTTTCCAGGAATTCCATCAACATTCAATCTGTATTTTGATGATGCTCCGTTTTCAAGGGAAATTCTAGGAATGGTAATTGCTTTATTTCCTCTGTTATATACTTTTAAATTGTATGTTGCTGAACCGATATTGGTGAAAATGGTATCTAAAAAAACGGTGTCTTTTGAAAATTCCAACTTCCCAAAACTAGGAATTGTTGAGAAATCTTTTCTGCAAGAACTCACAGAAATCAGCGCTATAAAAAGTAAAAAAGCTAAAAAAGTACGCATGCTAAATTTTTTATAAAAATAGAACTTTTAAATGGTTGAATTATTGTTTTTTAATCAATTCAATTTCAAAAAGTTTTTCCCAGTTTTTTCCAGTTACAAAAAGTCGGTTGTTTTCTTTGTCGTATGCAATTCCGTTTAAAACTTCGTCATTTGGAACTAATTTTTGTGTTTTTTCCATTTCTTTTTTCAAATCTATCAAATCAGCAACTCCCAAAACAACGCCAGTATTAATGTCAATAATTACAATGGCATTTTGTTGGTATTTATTTGCATACAATTTTTCATCAATCAATTCCAATTCATTCAAATCATCAACTGCATATTTATTGGTATAAACTTGAATAAATCGTTTTTCTTTTTGAGTTTCTGAATCTAAAAACCAAATTTTATTTGAGCCATCAGATTTGATCAATTCTTTGCCATTATTGGTCAAACCCCAACCTTCAGGACTGTTGTTGTAAGCAAATTCTTTTTCTTGTTTAAAGGTTTTCAAATCGTAAACAAAACCTTTTTTTCCTTGCCAGGTTAACCAAATAATTTTGTCGTTAAAAATCGTCATTCCTTCACCAAAATAACTATCATCTAAATCAATTTTTTGCAACACTTTTCCAGTTTCAATCTCCACTTTTCTCAATGTTGATTGCCCTTTTCTTCCAGTAGTTTCATATAAAAAACCTTTGTGATATTCCAATCCTTGTGTGTATGCTTTTGAATCATGAGGATATGAATTTACGATTTTATAAGTATAAACTTCTGGTGCTGTATTTGCCAAAACTTCAAAAGAATTGTTTAGTTTTTTAGTTTTTCTAGGATAAAAAATCAGTGCTGAAATTTGATGTTTTCCAACACCAATTTCAGATGTTTTAATGACAATTTCAGTTTCTGATGAAATCTCTTTTTTTCCGTTGATAAAAAAATGAATACTATCAATTGGCTTGTTGTTTTGTTCTTTTACGACTGATTTTATAGATTCATTTAAAGTGGTTGTTTTCGGAATTTCCAAACTAAATTTATAGGAATCATTACAAGAAATGATAAATAATGATGAAATAATACTTGTAAATACTAAAAAACGAATTTTCATTTGTGCTGTTTTTGTCTTATTAGATGGTAATTATTTAAAAAATCAGTGAGTTTTTTCCAACTAAATTTTGATTACAAATAAATACAAATTATTTATTTGTAAATTAAAAAAATAACTTAAATTTGCATCCTCAAAATAGTAATATTAAGCTATTTAAAAAATTTGTGTAAAACCTTACCAACTTTACACCAACAAACATAACAATAAAGTATTAAAATATTATAAAATGAAAAAAGGAATTCATCCAGAAAATTATAGAATGGTAGTTTTTAAAGATATGTCAAATGAAGATATCTTTTTAACACGTTCAACTGTTGACACAAAAGAAACAATTGATGTTGATGGAGTTGTGTATCCTTTAGTAAAATTAGAGATTTCAAGAACTTCTCATCCATTTTACACTGGTAAATCTAAATTGGTTGATACAGCTGGACGTATTGACAAGTTTAAAAACAAATACTCAAAATTCAGCAAATAATTTTTCTGAATTTAAAAAATATAAAACCTCAACAATTTTGTTGAGGTTTTTTTATGCATAAAAAAACCACTTTTAGAAAAAAGTGGTTTTTGTTTTTATAGGTTTAATACATTAAACATAATCCTCAATTGGATTGCAAGAACAAATCAAATTTCTGTCTCCATAAGCATCATCTACTCTTCTTACAGTTGGCCAAAATTTATTTTCAGCAATATATTCTAAAGGAAAAGCAGCTTGTTTTCTGGTGTAAGGTAAATTCCATTCATCTGCTGTCAACATTGCTTGTGTGTGTGGTGCATTTTTCAACGGATTATTTTCATCCTCTTTATTAGCAGCATCAATCTCTTTTCTGATAGAAATCATAGCATCACAAAAACGATCTAATTCTGATAAACTTTCAGATTCTGTTGGTTCAATCATCATAGTTCCAGCTACTGGAAATGAAACTGTTGGTGCATGAAAACCATAATCCATCAAACGTTTTGCAATGTCAGTTACTTCAATTCCGTTTTGTTTAAAATCTCTACAATCAATAATCATTTCGTGTGCAGCACGTCCTTTTTCGCCAGTATATAAAGTGTCATAATGTCCTTGCAAACGAACTTTGATATAATTTGCGTTTAAAATAGCATTTTTAGTAGCGTTTGTAATTCCGCTAAATCCAAGCATTCTAATGTATCCATAAGAAATTAAACACGCCAAAGCAGAACCCCAAGGTGCAGCAGAAATTGCTGTAATTGCTTTTTCACCTCCAGTTGCAATTACTGGGTTTGTTGGTAAAAATGGCACTAATTGAGGTGCAACACAAATAGGACCAACTCCTGGACCTCCACCACCATGAGGAATTGCGAAGGTTTTATGTAAATTTAAATGACACACATCAGCTCCAATTTTTGCAGGATTTGTTAATCCAACTTGCGCATTCATATTAGCACCATCCATATACACTTGGCCTCCATTGTCGTGGATAATTTTTGTAATTTCTTGAATAGCACTCTCGAAAACTCCATGTGTTGATGGATATGTAACCATCAACGCTGCTAAGTTTGCGGAATGTTCAATAGCTTTTGCACGCAAATCTTCTAAATCAATATTTCCTTTTTCATCGGTTTTTGTAACCACCACTTTCATTCCAGCCATGACAGCTGAAGCAGGATTTGTTCCATGAGCAGAAGCAGGAATGATACAAATATCTCTGTGTGAATTTCCATTTGCTAAGTGATATGCTCTAATAGTCATCAAACCTGCAAATTCTCCTTGCGCACCAGAATTTGGTTGCAAAGAGGTTCCTGCAAAACCTGTGATGATATTTAATTGATGTTCTAATTTTTTCAAAACAATTTGATAACCTTCAGCTTGATTTAATGGCACAAATGGATGAATATTTCCCCATTGTGGATTGCTTAAAGGCAACATCTCTGAAGCTGCATTCAATTTCATAGTACAAGATCCCAATGAAATCATAGAATGATTCAAAGCCAAATCTTTACGTTCTAATTTTTTGATGTAACGCATCATATCTGTTTCAGAATGATACGTATTGAAAACTTTATTTTCTAAAAATGGTGTATTTCTTTGTAGTTTTTCTGAAATTACATCAAAGTTTGATTCAGGAGCTATAACATTTGAGTTCGATTTTAATTGACCAAAAATGGTAAACAAAGTCATTAAATCTTGTTGCGTTGTTGCTTCATTTATTGAAATTGATATCAAATTTTGATTGATATAATTGAAATTTACTTTATGAGATTCTGCGATTGGTCTCAATTGTAATGCGTCAATTTTCACTAAAAGCGTGTCAAAATATGAAGTATTTAATTGTGTAAATCCTGATTTTTCTAAATAATCAGCTACTAATTTTGTTTTGTTATGAACGCTATCAGCAATGTGTTGAATGCCTTCTTTTCCATGAAAAACAGCATACATTCCAGCCATTACGGACAATAAAACTTGAGCTGTACAAATATTAGAGGTTGCTTTTTCACGTTTGATGTGTTGTTCACGCGTTTGCAAAGCCATTCTCAATGCACGATTTCCTTCTTTATCTTTGGTAACACCAATAATTCTTCCAGGAATACTTCTTTTATATGCTTCTTTTGTTGCGAAATATGCAGCATGTGGACCTCCATAACCTAATGGAATTCCAAATCTTTGCGAAGTTCCCACAACAACATCAACTCCAAATTCTGCAGGAGCTTTTAATTTTACCAAGGATAAAATATCAGCAGCAACAGCAACTTTAATGTTATTTGCATTTGCTTTTTCAACAAAATTTGTATAGTCAAAAATTTGACCATGTTTTGCTGGATATTGTAAAATAGCTCCAAAAAAATCATCAGAAAAATCAAATTCTTCATGATTTCCAACAACCAATTCAATTCCAATTGGCGCTGAACGTGTTAATAAAACAGATAACGTTTGTGGTAAAATTTCCTCAGAAACAAAAAATTTTGATGCTTCAATTTTCTTTTTATCACGTTCTCTAACATCAAACAATAAAGCCATGGCTTCAGCAGCTGCAGTTCCTTCATCTAAAAGTGATGCATTTGCCAATTCCATGCCTGTCAAATCGCAAATCATGGTTTGATAATTCAATAATGCTTCCAATCTTCCTTGTGCAATTTCAGCTTGATAAGGTGTGTAGGCTGTATACCATCCTGGATTTTCTAGAATATTTCGTTGGATAACACTTGGTACAATTGCTTCGTGATAACCCAATCCAATATAACTTTTAAAAACTTTATTTTTTTCTGAAAGTTTCTTAATATGAGCCAAATATTCATATTCGCTCATAGCAGGATCTAAATCTAAATCATTTTTTAAACGAATATTATCTGGAACAGTTTCGTTGATTAGCTGTTCTAAACTGTCAACTTTAATAGCTGATAACATGATTTCTTGTTCCTTTTTGCTGGGACCAATATGTCTTAGTTGAAACGAATTTGTATTCATTAATTTAGGTTAAAGTGTCTATATTTCAAACGATTTAGTGAAATCTAAATCTGCAAAAATCTTCTTTATTTTTTGCGACACAAAAGTACGGATTTAATAATATTATTTTTTGTTAGAATTTCCCTAAAAATAAATTATTATCAACCATTTTTTAGGGTTATGAACAGAAACACTATTTTTGTGAAATGATACAATTTAAAAGATTTTTTGATTTTTACCTGAATTCAAGTATTCATGTGGCTTTTGCAGCATATGCTTTGTTAAGAGTTACTGAAATGTATATGGATTTCCCTTATCAAAAAGACTTGAATTATTTTGTTTTTTTCGGAACAATTACAGGCTATAATTTTGTGAAATATGCAGGCGTTGCCAAATTGCATCACAGAAGTTTGACAAGTAACTTAAAAATCATTCAAGTTTTTTCATTTCTTTGCTTTGTAGCTATGTGTTATTACGCATTCTATCTCCCTTTAAAAACATTATTGATAAGTTTGCCATTTTCAATTTTGACAGTTTTATATGCAGTGCCATTTTTGAGTGGATTTGAAAAAAACTTACGAGCTTTTGGATATTTAAAAATCATCATTGTTGCTTTGGTTTGGGCAGCTTTTACAGTGTTGATTCCTGCTTTTCATCATTCAGATGCAATTTCTTACGAAGTTTTTTTATTATTCATCCAGCGTTTTTTTATCTTAGTTGTGTTGATTTTACCTTTTGAAATCAGGGATTTGAAATACGATGCTATTTCATTGCAAACCATTCCAAGAAAAATTGGCGTTCAACAATCCAAAAGATTGGGCTTGATTTTGATGTTATTTTCATTACTAATTTCATACTCTTTAAACACCAGTTTTGAAATGAAAAACGCATTCATGTTGTTTTTCTTTTTAGTCATAATTTTTTTAATGCGCGCCAAAGAAACTCAATCTGAGTATTTCAGTTCTTTTTGGGTAGAAAGTTTGCCCATAATTTGGTGGCTACTTCTTTTAGGATTTCATAATTTTTAGGGATTAAAAGTCCTAATTTTATCAACTTTTACGTAGATTTCAGTAAATAAAATCGATTTGATAAAACTGAATATACACCTCTTTCATTCGGTTTGATATTTGTAGATTTGCACCTTTAAAATGAAGCGATTTTGCAAGTAATGATACCTACCAAGAGAAATTACGTTTTCGATTTTGACAGCACCTTGACTCGCGTTGAAGCTTTGGATGTTTTAGCTGAAATTACATTGAAAAATAATCCAAAAAAGGATGAAATAATTCAACAAATCATAGATATTACCAATCTCGGAATTGACGGAGAAATTTCATTTACAGAATCTTTAAAACGAAGAATTGCACTTTTAAACGCCAACAAAGCAGATTTAAGCGAATTGATTAAACAACTCAGAGAACAAGTTTCATCATCCATTGAAAGAAATAAAGAATTTTTTCAAGAGTTTAAAGATGATATTTATGTAATTTCTTGTGGATTTAAAGAGTTTATTGATCCAATTGTTGCAGAATATAACATTCCTTCTCACCGTGTTTTTGCCAATACTTTTGAATTTGGTGAATCTGGAGAAATTATTGGTTTTGATGCAAAAAACGTACTTTCGCATCATAATGGAAAAATTGAATGTTTGCGAAACATGCATTTAGAAGGCGAAATCCAAGTGATAGGTGATGGTTACAGTGATTATGTAACGCGCGAAGCTGGAGTTGCAGACAAGTTTTTTGCTTACACAGAAAACGTTTCAAGAAAAAAAACAACGGAGAAAGCAGATCATATTGCTCCGAATTTTGACGAATTTTTATACATCAACAAGTTGCCAAGAAATATTTCATACCCAAAAAACAGGATTAAAATTTTATTGTTAGAAAATGTGCATCCTGACGCATTTAAAAAATTATCAACAGACGGATTTTCAGTAGAATCAATCTCAAAAAGTTTGTCTGAAGAAGAATTGATTGAAAAAATCAAAGATGTTCACGTTTTAGGAATTCGTTCCAAAACTGATGTTACTAGAAAAGTAATTGAAGCTGCTGAAAAATTAATGGTCGTTAGCGCGTTTTGCATTGGTACCAAACAGATTGATTTAGAGGCTTGTAAAGAACATGGAGTCGTGGTTTTCAATGCGCCTTACAGCAACACACGTTCTGTGGTTGAATTAGCAATTGGTGAAATTATCATGTTGATGCGTTCTACTTTTCAAAGAAGTACTGAAATTCATAATGGAAAATGGAACAAAACTGCTGATGGTTCAAAAGAAGTTCGTGGTAAAAAATTAGGAATTGTTGGCTATGGAAACATAGGAAAGCAATTGTCAATTTTGGCTGAAGCACTTGGAATGGATGTTTGTTATTATGATATTGAGGATAAATTATCTCTTGGAAATGCAACTAAAATGTATTCACTTAAGGAACTTTTAGCAGTATCTGATGTGGTTACTTTGCATGTAGATGACAATGCTGCTAACAGAAATTTCTTTGGAGAAAATGAATTTGCACAAATGAAAGATGGTGCACATTTCATCAATTTAGCTCGTGGTTTTGTGGTGGATATTGAAGCGTTGGTTGCTGCTTTAAAAAGCGGAAAATTAGCTGGTGCTGCAGTAGATGTATATCCAAAAGAGCCAGCAAAAAACGGAGAATTTTATACTGAATTACAAGGATTGCCAAATGTTATTTTAACACCACATGTTGGCGGAAGTACAGAAGAAGCCCAAAAAGATATTGCTGATTTTGTACCGAATAAAATTATGGGATACATCAACAATGGAAATACAGTGGATGCTGTAAATTTCCCTAATATTCGTTTGCCAAGACAAGTGAATGCGCATCGCTTTTTACACATTCACAAAAATGTGCCTGGAGTAATGGCAAAAATCAATCAAATTTTAGCAAAATACGACCTAAATATCAATGGTCAATATTTGTCAACAGACCCAAAAGTAGGTTATGTAATTACAGATTTAGACAAAGAATACAACAAAGAAGTGATTGAAAAATTGCGAAATGTAGAGGGAACAATTAAGTTTAGAGTATTGTATTAGAAACATAAATTCATAAAAAAAACCTTCAAATTTTAATTTGAAGGTTTTTTTATTTCTAAAAGTTAGGCATTTACAGCAACTTTTTTAATTTTTCGATATAAAAACGAATTGAAAATATTTCTTCTTCCAAAATTATTCATTGACTTTGCGTTTACGAATTTTCCAAAAAGAATTTTATTCACTCCAAAATATTCATAGGTATTTCCATCAGAAAAAGTAACTTCTAATAACATACTTTTATGACGCCAATCAACCACTTGACATTCAGAAGTTGTAATTTTGTATTCCTCTAAATTTGCCACTTTTGTTTCAGGTGCAATACTCACTAAAAAGTGGTATCCATCAATAATTTTTGTGCTGATTTCTTCAGCTTCTTGTTTTGCAGTTTCGTCCAAAAATTTATCTGGATGATATTCTTTTACCAAGTTTCTGTAAGTAGTTTTCAACTCTTTTAAATCAATTTGACCTTCAATGTTGAATAATTTTTTGTAATCTTTAATTCGCTTCATGTATTTTTATTGAAATAGCGCGCAAAACTATGGATAATAAATGGATAGCTATCTGTTTTGATGTTAATTAAAGATGAAATTTTACTTTTTTAAGTTAATTGTGGTCTTCAAATCAACAATTTGAGCATCTTTTTCGCCCAAATAACGTTTGCTACCTAAATATCGATTTTTATTAAGTTCATCAAAATGAGGTTGAGTTGAATCCATAGAACTAATGTGCACATTTCCAGAAGCATGAATAAATTCTTGTTTACCATTTCCCAGCCAAATGCCAACATGAGTTGCTTTTTGTTTGGAATTTTCAGTAGCTTTTTTACCAAAAAATAGCAAATCACCTTTTTGTAAATCAGCAAAATTGAGATTTTCATCAATAATTTTTCCAGCATCAATTTGTTGTGAAGCATCTCTTGGAATGATAAATCCGTTCATTAAATACACCATTTTTGTAAAACCACTACAATCCATTCCTTTTGCAGATGTTCCTCCCCACAAATAAGGGAAACCTTCCATTTTTTTTGCAAAAACCTCGATATTTTCTTCTGAAGGAATTACGGATTGCAACCAGTTTTCATACAAATTTGCTTCACTTTTTTTCAAAAATCCAACAGTAGTATCTGGCATTTTTACTTGGTAAAAATTAGCATCTTCATCCAAATATTGTAATTTTCCGCCCAAAGAAATATCAGAAACAATGCCTTTTTCAGTTGATTTTTCTTTGTAAATAAATCCAAAAACTTCTGTAAAAATCACTTTTTTAGAAGAGTTCCAAGCATCAAATTCATTTTTTGTCATACGTACAATTCCACCTTTATCAACCCAAGAAATATAGTTGTCTGGAGTTTGAATTTGAAAAAAATCTCCGTCTTTATCCAACACTTTTAAAGGTATTCCTAGCAAAGCTTGTGTTCCTAATTCAGCTGAATGTTTTGCTTCTGAACGAATATTGATAACTGAATTTTTCGCAATCGCAAATTGTTGATTTCCAACAGCTGTGTCAGGCAAAAAACGTACTTTATTTTCAAGGTTGATGTTTCTTTTTTGAAGACTATCAAGTAATGTTTCAAGTGCAATTTTCGACGTTGTTTTTCCTGAAATTATAATCTTTTCATCAACTTCAGAAAATGAAATTTCGAACAATTCAACACGACTGTCAGGAGCCATTTCTTTTTTGATTTCACTAGAAATTTCAGTTAATTCTGAAAGATTTACAATGTCATTTTTACAAGAAAAAAGAAACAAAACACTAAAAAATGCTATAATATTTAAAAATTTCATCCGAAGTAATTTTTAGCGAATTTACAAAAAATCAAACCGTAAAAAATTGAAATCTCAAAAGGATTGTTTTATATTTGATGAATATCAATTAATTCCATGCAATATCAAAATTCTTTGGCATTTGCCAAACAGTTAGACCAAGAAGATTCGTTGGCTTTTTTGAGAGATGAGTTCTACATTCCCAGAGATGCAAATGGAAAAGAATGGATTTATTTTACAGGCAATTCATTGGGTTTGCAACCAAAAATGACTCAAAAATATCTGCAACAAGAATTGGATGATTGGGCAAATTTAGGCGTAGAAGGTCATTTTGCAGCCAAAAATCCTTGGCTGAATTATCATGAAGATTTGTCTATAAAAATGGCAAAAATTGTAGGCGCAAAACCCATTGAAGTTACCATTGCAAATACACTTTCTGTGAATTTGCATTTGCTGATGGTTTCGTTTTATCAACCCACAAAAACCAAATACAAAATTCTGATAGAAAGTGATGCTTTTCCATCTGATAGATATGCAGTAGAATCCCAATTAAAATTTCATGGTTTTGATCCTGCAGAAAGTTTAGTAGAATGGAAACCAAGAAATGGAGAAACCTTGTTGAATTTAGAAGATTTAGAGCAAATCATTCAAAATCAAGGAGATGAAATAGCTTTATTACTAATTGGAGGACTGAATTATTACACAGGACAATTTTTGGATTTGAAAAGAATTACTGAAATCGGACATTCAAAAAATTGCAAAGTTGGCATTGATTTAGCACACGGAGCTGGAAATATTCTGCCCAATTTACACGATTCTAATGTCGATTTTGCAGCTTGGTGTACCTACAAATATTTGAATTCAGGACCAGGAAGTTTGGGTGGAATTTTTGTACACGAAAAACACGCAAAAAATAAAGAGTTACCACGTTTTGCAGGTTGGTGGAATCACAATAAAAAAACACGTTTCAACATGCGAATGCCTTTTGATGTAATGGAAGGTGCAGAAGGTTGGCAATTGTCAAATCCACCAATTTTATCAATGGCAGCAATCAAATCTTCTTTGGATATTTTTGATAAAATAGGAATGGATGCTTTGAGAGCAAAATCAGAAAAACTAACAGGTTTTTTTGAGTTTTTAATTCATCAATTAGATTCTGATAAAATTAATATTATTACGCCAAAAAATCCATCAGAAAGAGGATGTCAATTGTCTATTCAAGTGAAAAATGCAGACAAAAGTTTACACAAAAAATTATCAGCGAATAATATCATTACAGATTGGCGTGAACCAGATGTAATTCGTTGTGCACCTGTGCCAATGTACAATAGTTTTGAGGATGTATTTCAAATGGTGAGTATCCTATCCCTAACCCTTTCCAAAGGAAAGGGAACAAATGCCGAAAAATTAAAATTTTAAAAATTTATTATAATTGAAAGAAGAGACTAAAAATTTATCAGAATCTAAAAAGCCCTTCCCTTTGGGAAGGGTTGGGATGGGAACTGGAATTTTAATCATTGGTGCTGGTTTATGTGGAAGTTTACTGGCTTTAAGACTCGCACAAAGAGGTTATAAAGTAGCAGTTTATGAAAGCAGACCTGATTTGCGAAAAGTTGCTATTTCTGCTGGACGTTCTATCAATTTGGCCTTATCTGACAGAGGTTTGAAAGGTTTACGTTTGTGTAGAGTAGAAGAAAAAGCTAGAAAAATTTGCATTCCAATGAAAGGAAGATTGATGCATGATGCACTTGGAAATACGTTTGCATCTAATTACTCTGGCAGAGAAGGCGAATTTATCAACTCCATTTCTAGAGGAGATTTGAATGCATTATTGTTAAACGAAGCTGAAAAACACAAAAATGTTACCATTCATTTCAATCAAAAATGTAAAAAAGTGGATATCGAAAATAACATTGCTTTTTTTATTGATGCAGAAACCAATGAAGAATTTTCAGTTACTTCTGATGTGATTTTTGGAACTGATGGAGCAGGTTCAGTGTTGCGTAAAAGTTATATTTCTGATCGAAAATTTTTGTTTAGTTATTCGCAAAATTACTTAAATCATGGGTATAAAGAACTAGAAATTCCTGCATCAAAAAATGGAAATCATCAAATTAGCAAAGGACATTTACACATTTGGCCAAGAGGCGATTTTATGTTGATTGCCTTGCCAAATATGGATGGAAGTTTTACAGTAACACTCTTTTTAAGTTATGATGAAGGTGAATTTAATTTCAATAATTTAATATCCGAAGAAACGATTACAAAGTTTTTTGAACAAGAATTTCCTGATGCTTTGGCATTGATTCCCAATATCAAAGAGGAGTTTTTGAACAATCCAACAGGTCCTTTAGGAACTGTAAAATGTTCACCTTGGTTTTATAAAAATACGCTTTTGTTGGGTGATGCAGCGCATGCAATTGTTCCATTTTATGGACAAGGAATGAATGCTTCTTTTGAAGATATTTTTGTATTGGATGAAATTTTAAACCAAGATTTGGAAGATTGGAATTCGGTTTTTAAAGCCTATCAGAAAGAAAGAAAAAAAGATACAGATGCTATAGCAGATTTGGCGATTGACAACTTTTATGAAATGCGTGATCATGTGGCAAATCCGTTGTTTAAAGAAAAACGAAAAATAGAAATGGACTTAGAAAAGCATTTTCCAAATCAGTATTTTTCGAAATATTCTTTGGTAACTTTCAATGAGCATATTGGTTATGAGGAAGCTATGAAAAAAGGGAGAGCTCAAGACAAAGCCTTGCTAAATTTGATTGCTGATGATACAGTGCAAACTCATGAAAACATGACAAAAGAAGAATTAAAAACAATTTTAGGACTTGTTATTGATCAAACAAACGAAATTCTTGCAGAAGATTCTATTACAAGATTAAAAATATAAAAAATGGAAGAAAAAAAAGTAACACCAAGAGGCGCATATCCACATGTAAAAGTAGTTGGCGATTTTATTTTCGTCTCAGGAACTAGTTCAAGAAAATCGGATAATTCGATAGCAGGAGTTCATATTATTGATGAAATGGGCACTAAAAAATTAGATGCTTACATTCAAACAAAAGAAGTTTTACAAAATATTGACAACAATTTAAAAACTGTTGGCGCCAGCTTAAAAGATGCAGTAGATGTAACATCATTCTTGGTAAATATGAATGATTTTGCTGATTACAACAGAGCCTATGCTGAATTTTTTAACAAAGAAACTGGTCCTGCAAGAACCACTGTTGCTGTGCATCAATTACCACATCCTGATTTGGTGATTGAAATTAAGGTTACTGCTTATAAAAAATCATTATGATTAAATTCTT
>DAIUBY010000003.1:63302-67155 GCA_036846425.1 Polaribacter sp. | reverse complement strand
ACCATTTTTTCAAAGACTTCAATCTCTTTAGAATCTGGATTGGTTTTTTGCAATTCTTGAATTTGTTTCAATGCATATTGCTGAATGGTTAGCAATGGCAACACAATTTTTTCTCTAATTTCAATAGAGGCTTTTCCTACAGGAAAATCTTCCATCAATTCTTGATAGCCTGCTAATTTTAGCAGCAATCTTTTTGTGGTTTTGTATTCTTCGTAAATCAATTTCCAAAAATCGCCAAAAACTGGATCATCAGCCATGTATTGTGTCAATCCAAAAAATGATTTTTTCAAACTCATCATACTATTTTCAAGCAATGTTTTGAAAAAGTCTGAGGCATTGTAAAACTCTACAATTTCATCAAAACGACCTGCATCTTCGTATTTTTTCAAAGCTGTTCCAACTCCAAAAAATCCAGGAACATTTTGTTTCAACTGACTCCAACTTCCTACAAAAGGAATGGCTCTTAACGATGCAAAATCAAGTGAATCTGAAGTAGAACGTTTGCTTGGTCTGCTCCCAATATTGGTTTTTGCATAGTATTTTAAGGTGCTCATTTGTTCTAAATACGGCAAAAATTGCGGATGATTTTTAAAATCTATGTAGGTTTTATAGCTAGTTGCAGCCATGTCTTCCATCAATTCTCTGTGATGATCGTTCAATTGATCTTTAGTGAACATTTCGTTTTTAATGCCAGAACTCAGTAATTGTTCTAAATTGAATTGCGAAGATTCTTCTGTACCAAAATTAGAGCTAATTGTTTGACCTTGAATGGTTAACTGAATTTCTTTATCTTCAATTGTGGGTCCTAAAGAGGCATAAAATTGATGTGTTTTTCCTCCTCCTCTTGCAGGTGGTCCTCCTCTTCCGTCAAAGAAAATTACTTCCACGTCAAATTCTCTTGAAATAACAGTGAGCGCTTCTTTCGCTTTGAAAATTCCCCAATTTGCCATCAAATAACCACCATCTTTTGTTCCATCAGAAAAACCCAACATGACTGTTTGTTTGTTTTTTCTTTTGGCTAAATGATATCTGTAAGCATGATTTGAATATAAAATTCGCATCACATTACTCGCATTTTCCAAATCATCTACTGTTTCAAAAAGTGGAATAATATCTACAGGTAATTCGTTTTCAAAACCACATAAATTGAGCATGGCAAAAGTTTGCATCACATTCAAAGCAGATTGATTATTACTGATAATATATCTATTTGCACCACGTTCACCATTTCGTCCTTGAATAATTTTCAATGCATAAATGGATTCAATAGTACTCACAGACATTTCATCTGACAAAATAGTTGGTTCAATATTTCCTTTTACAAGAGATAATATTTCGATTTGTTCTTCTTCAGAAAGTGAATGGTAATTTTTTGGAAATGTTGTATCGCCAGTTGCTAGTAAATCAGTTACAATTTGGGTGAATGCTTGATGATGCACTCTACTATCTTGTCTGATATCTAAAGTGGCAAAATGGAAACCAAAAATGCGTACTTTATTGATAAAATCGTTCAATTCTTCAATGAACAATGATTGATGTTCTTTTTCGATAATTGCTCTGGCTTCGTACAATTCTTCTAACAAAATCTTCTGTGAAAAATTGATTTTTTCATAACTACGAATTACGTGTTTGTACAAACGTTTTTCAACTCTTGTCAAGATTTCTTGCACACCATCAAAGGTGAAACGTCTTTTTAAACGTCTTACATCTCTGTAGTAATTTCTCAAAATCGTTTGACGCAAACGTTCAGCAACATCCAACGTAATTTGAGTAGTTACAAAAGGATTTCCATCTCTGTCACCTCCAGGCCAAAAACCAAGGTCAATAATCTCATTATCAATTGGTTTTCCATCGTAAATATTATCTTGAATGTAATTATAAATTTTACTGACAGAGTGATAAAACACATTTTCTAAATACCAAATCAAACTCACAGCTTCGTCAAATGGTGTAGGTTTTTTCTTTTTATAAAAAGGTGTTTTTCCTAATTGGGCTAATAATTTTTTGATGAGTAGTAAATCATCATTTCTGATGGCTTTATCCAAATCTGTGATGATTCCTAAAACACTTCCTGGATAAAATTGAGTTGGATGTGCAGTTAGTACAACACGTACTTTAAACTCTTCTAAATGCCTTTTTAACGCTTCTTTCTTATCGCTTAAAAGTGCAACTTCTTTTGAATTTCTAAGGGTTCCAATTCCATCCATATTATTGACAATTGGAAAAGCAGCATCTTCAATGGCATCAAACAAAACTACTTGACGTTCAATGTATTGGATGAAACGAAACAATAATTCATTCTTCTCTTCTTTAGTTGGATTTTCTTGGTATTTTTTAAAAAAAGTTTCGACAATTTCTGTAGGATTTTTTCCTCCTTGAAATCCTTTTTCACACACTTTATGAAAAAGTGGTAACAATACACCTGTATTTGTAATAGTATCAAATGGAAGCGTTATAAAAATGCTATTATAAATTTGATATTTGGTCAATACATTGTTATGAAATCTTGCCAATTTGGGGATTGCAGTCATTGTCTTAAAGTTTTAAGTTGTGAAATTACAAAAAACCTAAAATAAAGAAGCTAGCTTTCTTCAAATAATATGCAAAATAATTACGAAAACGATATAAATTTCGATATTAAATTGTGAAAAATTCAGTTATTAAACAAAAGACATAAAATTTGTTTAAAGTTTTTGAGGATAATTTCCAAATAATATCAATTCTTCTTAAATCTCATCAAACCAATTTCCAACCATTTTTGATAGGTTTCCACATCTGAATATTGTTGTGGAGAATTTAAAATTTCCAATTCAGGAGTCATTAAAATATAGTAAGGCTGAGAAGCATTTTTAAAATTAATCACTTGAAAAGTTGCCCATTTATCCCCAACAGTTTTAATTTCTTTGGTTTTTCCATTGGCTTTTAAAAAGGTAAATTGTTGTTCTCTTGGCAGCTGCTTTTCGTTATCATCCACATATAAAGAAATCAAAATAACCTCTTTTTTTAAGATTTGATAAATCTTTGGATCGCTCCAAACATTTTCTTCCATTTTTCGACAATTTACACATGCCCAACCTGTAAAATCTAGCAAAATCGGTTTGTTTTGCAATTTTGCAGCAGCCAAACCTTGGTCAAAATCCTTGTAACAATCCAATCCTAAAGGACAATCACTTTCTTGTTCGTAAATACTGTAAAATTGTGGAGGTGGAAAACCACTCAACAAACTCAAATTCCAAGTCGGATTTTTTAGAACTCCAGGAGATAAATACACCACAAAAGCAATCAATAAAACCCCAAAAGAAATACGCGAAAATGATAATTTTTGAACTGTTGAATCATGTGGGAATTTAATTTTTGCAAAAACATACAAGGCTAAAAGGATAAAAATAAAGATCCAAATTCCGATAAAAATTTCTCTTTTTAAAATGCCCCAATGTCCAACTAAATCAGCATTTGATAAAAATTTAAAGGCAAAAGCAAGTTCAATAAAACCCAAAATTACTTTGGTAGTATTCAACCATCCACCAGATTTTGGCAATGAATTCAACCAATTTGGAAACAATGCAAACAACGCAAAAGGCAAAGCCAGAGCCAAACCAAAACCTGTCATTCCTGCTGTTAATTGAATTGCGCCACCATCAGAAGTTAATGAGCCTGCTAACAACGAGCCTAAAATGGGACCTGTGCATGAAAATGACACAATTGCCAATGTTAATGCCATAAAGAAAATGCCTATAAATCCGCCAACTGAAGAGGCAGAATCCATTTTGTCTCCCCAAGAACTTGGCAGCGTGATTTCATAAAATCCGAAGAATGAAAAAGCGAAAAACACTAAAATGGCAAAAAAGAACGT
>DAIUBY010000003.1:47336-63202 GCA_036846425.1 Polaribacter sp. | reverse complement strand
GAATTGCTTCATGATGTATAGGTAATTTGAACACTATTTTCAGTTGCTGAGTTTGCCAAAAAACGCCTGTCTTGTCTGTGATTAATGACCCAAATAATTTCATTTTCAGCAGTACAAAGCAACCAAATTTTCTCTTTTTCTATGAGCGAAAATTTTTCATCTTTAAAATATTTACTCAATTTCTTTTTCCCTTGCATTCCTAAGGGACAAAAGTAGTCCCCATTTTGCCATTTTCTTACAATTAAAGGATATTTTAACAACTTTTTAGCTACTGAAATTGTATTTCTATTTTCAATATTTTTTGAAGCATTTTCTTCAAAGTTTAAAAAAATAGGGCTTAAAATTTTTGATTGATGTTCCAAAATTTGAAAATTTTCTGAATCACTTTTTTTTGATGGAATTTCGGACAAAATCAAAAAATTTCTATCTTTTAACAACACATGTGTTTTAGAAAAAACTTGTTTTCCAGTTTGAGAAGTAAGCAAATCAAGTACATTATTCCATTCTGTAAACTGATATTTTTTCAATAATTGATACAAATATCTTTTCGGATTTGACAATTGTTTGATTTTTGAAACATCAAAAAATAGCATTCCGTCTTTTTCAACACTAATTTTTGATGAAATTTCTTCGATTTTATCATCAATAATTTGTTGTGCATCTTGTAAATAGTGAATCGTGTTTGCAAATGAATCCAACAAACTTGGATTGATTTCTTTCAAAATTGGAATCACTTGATGACGAATTTTATTTCGCAAATATTTAGTTGATGAATTTGAGCTATCTTCACGCCATTCCAACTGATTTTCAATGGCATATTCCAAAATTTCAGCTCTTGAAAATGGCAATAAAGGACGAATGATATTTCCGTTTTTTGCAGGAATTCCTGTAAAACCATCCAAACCTGAACCACGAGTGAGGTGAATTAGAAAAGTTTCCAAAGAATCGTTCAAATGGTGTGCTGTTAAAACAAACTCAAATTGATGCTTTAATACCAATTCTTGAAACCAGTTATAACGCAATTCTCTAGCAGCAATTTGAATGGAAATTTGCCTATTATTTGCAATTTTTTCAGTTTCAAAATACGTTGTAAAAATCTGATTAGACGATATTTGAGCTATTTTTTTTACAAATTCTTCATCCAAATCACTTTCTTCATTTCGCAATTTAAAATTGCAATGCACCAAAGAAATTTGTAAGTTTAGTTGATTGCACAAATGCATCAAAACTACAGAATCCAAACCTCCAGAAATTGCCAACAATAATTTTGAATCCTTTAAAAAAGGAAAATTTGTGTTTATATGTTGTTTAAATTTTTGGAACATTTCAAGCCAAAAGTACGTTTTTTAGAGTTGTGTGTTCAACCAATCAACCACATCTTGTAGCAATTCATCTTTACACAAATCATGTTGCAATTCGTGATAACCACCTTCAAACAATTTGAGGCTTGCTTTTTTTGAATTATTTACAAATGCTTGACTGCCTTTATAATCGATAATTTTGTCTTCAGTTCCATGTGCAATCCACATAGGATTGATTAATTTTGAGGCATTTTCAATCGCCCATTTTCCTGATTCAATGAATGTTAATGAAAAATTGGGACTGATTTGATCATGAACCAATACATCATTTTTATACTCTTCAACTGCTTTTGAATCTCTTGAAATATCATTTGGATTTAGTTCATTTCCCAACGTAATTGAAGGCGCAATTTTTTGTAAGATTTTACCAACAAAAAGTTTGATTTTTGGCGGTTCAAAAGCCAATTTTAAAAACGGACTTGTTGCAATAACACCTTTCAAATCATGATTTTTTCGTAATACAAAATTGATGACTGCATTTCCGCCCATTGAATGACCATATAAAAAAATCGGTTTTTCAGGAAACAAGTTTTCAGCTTTTTCAATTATTTTTTGGATGCTTTCTAAAACTGCTTCGAAAGAAGGATTGTGTCCTCTTTTTCCTTCGGTTTTTCCATGACCAAAGTGATCAAAAGCAACTACAGAAAAATCATTCTTTGTCAATTTTTGAGCTACATGTGCAAAACGTCCTGAATGTTCTCCCATTCCATGAACCAACACAACTACTGCTTTTGTGGTATTTGCTTGCCAATATTGTCCGTAAAATTCGGTATCAAAAAGATTAAAATTGAATTCTTGGTGCATCATTATTTTTTATGTTGTAACCAAATAAGGAGCTCCTTTTTTAAAGCCTGTTCTGGTTGTATGAGTGGAATTGTATTGCCAAATTGTTTACTTCTTTTAAATTTTGAGAACGTAGTTTTTAGTAGTTTCCAATCTTCAGGATAAGTTTCCAAAAATTTGTTAAACATACTTTGTGCTGTTTTTTGATCTTTTAAGCTATCAAAAATAAACTGAAATTTTTCCTCTTTGTTGTATATCATTTCGTAAATATAAAAAACCTAGATTGAATTTAGCAACACTTGTTTCATTGCTTTTGCTTTCAACAAACATTCTTCATATTCTTTTTCAGGAATTGATTTTGCAGTAATGGCACTTCCTACTGAATAAGAAACGTATTTATTATCAGCATTGTACAAAATACTTCTGATGACTACATTGAAATCAAAATTTCCATTTGGAGTAAAATAACCAATAGCACCAGAATACAATCCACGTTTGGTGGATTCATATTTTTCGATGATTTTCATGGCAGAAACTTTAGGTGCACCAGTCATACTTCCCATGGGAAATGTGTCATTTAGCACTTGAATTGGCGATGTTTTTTCATCAATTTCACAAACAACAGTTGATATCATTTGATGCACTTGTTTGAAAGCATATACTTTACACAATTCTTCCACGTTGACACTTCCTTTGATGGCAGATTTTGACAAATCGTTTCTAACCAAATCTACAATCATCACATTTTCAGAACGTTCTTTACTATCTCTTGACAAATCAAAAGCAATTTTTTCATCATCAATTTTACTTCTCAAACGTTTTGCAGTTCCTTTAATCGGTTGAGAAATGATTTTTTGACCTTCTTTTCTGATATATCTTTCAGGTGAAGCTGACAGTAAAAATAGGTGATTCAACTTCAAAAAAACCGCAAAAGGAGGTTCAGAAATGCTGTTTAAATCTTGATATACTTTTAGTGGATTGATGTTTGCGTTTTCAGCATAAAACTCCTGACAAAAATTAGCTTCATAAATATCACCTCTGTGAATATGTTGTAAAATTGCTGTTACTTTTTCTTGATATTCCTCTTTGTGAATGCGTAATTTTATGTTGATATCTGTTTTAGTTTGTTGGATTTCTGGATGATTAGCTTGTTTGATTTTTTCAAAATCACTTTCAATTTCATCATCAACCATTTTTAAATACTGAAATTCAACACAATTTTGATTGATGAAAATCAGTTTTTTAGGCTGAAAAAAATACAATTCAGGAAATTCCAAACCATCAAAATTGGATGAGGAAAGTTCTTCCACATCATTTTTTACATCATAAGAAATATACCCAAAAATATAATCATCCGTTTTTGATTGATATTCTTGTAATTTTTCAAATGCATTCGTAAAATCTGTTTTGATTGCAGTAAATTCATCCACAGCCAATGCAAATTCAAAAGTTGAATATTGTTGCTGATAATTATTAGAATCCAAAAAAATTGCAGTTTCAAATTGCTGCGCCCAAATCAACAATTGTTGTTTAAATTTGGCAACATCATCAATTAAAAATTGTGAAACAGTTCTTTGCATTTTGTAAACAAAAAGACCTCACAGAGTGTCAAAAACTGTGAGGTCTAGATTATATTTTAGTACTTTTAAGCATTTAAAGGTTTACCATCCCAAGCAGCTTTTGCAGCTTCTTTCACAGCCTCAGCATAGGTTGGATGACCATGACAAATTCTTGCTAAATCTTCAGCAGAAGCTCTGAATTCCATGGCAACAGCAGCTTCCATAATCAAATCAGCAACTCTTGCGCCAACCATATGAACGCCTAAAATTTCGTCTGTTTTTTTATCAGCCAATACTTTTACAAATCCATCAACATCACCACTAGCTCTTGATCTTCCTAAAGCACGCATTGAAAATTTACCAGCTTTATAATCAATTTTTGCGGAAATTAATTCTTCTTCAGTCTTCCCAACAGCAGCAACTTCTGGCCAAGTGTAAACGATTCCAGGAATCAAATTATAGTCAATATGTGGTTTTTCACCAGCAATAAATTCTGCTACAACAACACCTTCTTCCTCAGCTTTATGAGCCAACATGGCTCCTTTTACAACATCGCCAATCGCATAAATATTCGAAATATTAGTTTGCAAATGATTGTTGATTTCGATTTGTCCTTTTTCATTGACTTTTACGCCCACTTTTTCCAAACCTAAACCTTCTGTATATGGTTTTCTACCAACAGAGACCAAGCAATAATCACCTGTAAAAGTTACTTCTTCGCCTTTTTTGTTGGTTGCAATTACCGTAATTTCATTTCCTTTTCTTTCTACAGATTTTACACCATGACTTACATAAAAGTCCATGCCTTGTTTTTTCAAAACTTTCTGTAATTCTTTTGAAATATCACCATCCATTGTTGGTGTAATTTTTGGAGCATATTCAATCACTTTTACATCTGCGCCCAAACGTGCATATACAGAACCTAATTCCAAACCAATAACACCACCACCAATTACGATTAAATTTTTTGGAACTTCCGAAAGTTTTAAAGCTTCTGTTGAAGTGATAATACGTTCTTTATCTAACTTTATAAAAGGTAAACTAGCAGGTTTTGAACCAGTTGCAATGATGATGTTTGTGCCTTCAATCACTTCTGATGAACCATCATTTTTGGTAATTTTTACATGAGTTGCGTCTTCAAAAGAACCCAAACCTTCAAAAACATCAATCTTATTTTTATCCATCAAATATTTGATTCCACCTGTGGTAGTTTCTACAACATTGGCTTTGCGTTCAATCATTTTTGAAAAATCAAACGTTGGTTTTGATACCGAAATTCCATGTTCTTCAAAATGATGAACTGCATCGTAATAATGATGTGAAGAATCTAACAAAGCTTTTGAAGGAATACAACCTACGTTTAAACAAGTACCTCCAAGCGTGCTATATTTTTCGACAATGGCTACTTTTTTTCCTAATTGAGAGGCTCTCACTGCAGCAATATATCCTCCAGGACCAGAACCAATAACAATAATATCGTATTTCATGCTAAAATTATTTTGGGTTACAAAATTACAGCTTTTTTTAGAGAATAAAGCGAGAATTGTGTAGTTTTACGAATTCGAAAATCATAATTTTTGCACAATGAAAATAATTAAAAAAGTAGGCATCGTTTTATTGATATTGTTGGTAATTGCACAGTTTTTCCGTCCTGAAAAAAACGAAGGAGATTTCACTTCAGTAAACGCATTTATTGCTGAAACAAAACCACCAAAAGAGGTGCAAGAAATTTTAAAAAATACCTGTTTTGATTGCCATTCCAGCAACACAAGATATCCTTGGTATAGCAATATTACACCTGTAAATTTTTGGTTGGCTGATCATGTGAATGACGGAAAAAAGCACTTGGATTTTTCGAATTGGAATTCGTATGAATTGAAAAGAAAAGAGCACAAAATGGATGAATTGCACGAAGAAGTTGCCAAAGGAGAAATGCCTTTAAATTCATATACTTGGACTCATGCAGATGCCAGATTAACACCGGAACAAATTGAAGCAGTTGTGACTTGGGGCAAAAAAGTGCAAGCAGATTACAAGCAACAAATGAGTGTAGAATAATTGTCTAAACCATCACTTTTAATCATTGGAACAGTTTGGGTAGTACCCAATGCATCTGCTGCTGGCAGTAGAATGTTGCAGTTGATGGAAGTTTTTTCACAACAAAATTTTCAAATTACTTTTGCTTGTGCTGCCAAAAAAACGGCTCCATTTTTTTCATTAAATTTTTTGGGAATTGAAGAAGTTGAGATTCAATTAAATGATGCTTCTTTTGATGAATTTGTAAAAAAATTGAATCCTGAAATAGTGATTTTTGATCGCTTTTTGACAGAAGAACAATTTGGATGGCGAATTCACGAACAATGCCCAAATGCCCTCACAATTTTAGACACAGAAGACTTACATTGTTTGCGAAAAACACGAGAAATTTGTGTTCAAAAACAGCTCGATTTTTCAATTGACGAAATCAAAAAACAAGATAGTACCAAACGCGAAATTGCCTCCATTTTAAGATGTGATATTTCTATAATTATTTCCACTTTTGAGATGGAATTACTGATAAATGATTTTAAGATTGATGCTTCACTTTTGTATTATTTACCATTTTTGTTAGATGTAATTTCTGAACATCAAATTCAAAAATGGAAGTCTTTTGAAGAAAGATCACATTTTGTGTTCATTGGAAATTTTTTTCATAAACCCAATGTTGATGCTGTTATCACATTAAAAAACGAGGTTTGGAAACACATCAAAGTTCAAATTCCTGAAGCAGAAATCCATATTTATGGTGCTTTTGTAACACAACAAATTCAACAATTGCACAATCCAAAAGAAGGATTTATCATCAAAGGATTTGCTGAAAATGCTCAAGAAATTATCGAAAATTCGAAAGTTGTTTTAGCGCCTTTGCGTTTTGGAGCAGGCATTAAAGGAAAACTTTCTGAGGCTATGATTTGTGGAACACCAAGCGTAACAACCACAATTGGTGCAGAAGGAATGCATCAAAATTTGCCTTGGAATGGTTTTGTTACGGATGATTTTTCTGAATTTGTTGAAAAAGCAGTTTTGTTATATTCAGATAAAAATGTTTGGAAAACAGCACAAAAAAATGGAGTAAACATTATCAATAGTTTTTATAATAAACAACAACTTACAAAACCATTTGTCAATCGTATTTTGGAAATTCAACACAATTTAGCAAATCACAGAGCTCAGAATTTTATAGGAAGTTTGTTGCATCATCATAGTTTGCAAGCTACCAAATATTTAAGTAAATGGATTGAGGGGAAGAATGGTTGAGTTTTATTGAAGTTGAAAATTGAGTTACTCCAAAGGCTCATAATCCATAGGTAATGAATTTCCAAACTTTTCATAAGACCAATATCCTTCATAAAAAACATCCAAAGGACTTTCTAAAAAACCGTTTCTATCTAAAATTATTGGAATTTTCAAAGGAATTATGGAAGATGTCTGTGCTAATGGTGTTCTCATTTTGCTGAAGGAATTTCTTAAAATATATCCTTTTTCTTCCATTTCTTTTGTGTAAACAACACTCAAATTATTTTTGAAATCTAAATAAATGATTCCGTTTTTTTTCGAAATGATTGAATCTGAAGGAATACTTGATTTATACAAATAGTCAATATATTCAGGTAAATTTACTTTTTTCAAAACTAGGATTGCAGAATCAATTGCAGTGATTGGAGTTTCTATTTTCTTTGAAAAATCAATAAGATTTCCTGAATTTTTTATCAAATTTCTTGCTTTTTGTATAGTATTTTCACTAGGTCTTTCAGGATTTAGTTCTCTCTTAAATTGATGAATGATAAAGCCCTCTTTATAAGTTGTGTTTTTTAATAAAGTTTGAAAAAAATGCGTGTAAGATCCATTATAAGCAGTTAATCTATTTTCTTTCCATTGAAGTTGTTTTCTTTTAGAACCTTTTAAGTTTTCATATCTCGAAAATCCTAGATAGGAAACCATATTTTTATTGATGGTAAAATCCTCTAATTCATAAATAATTTTATATCCCAAACTTTCATGTTTTATTTCTAAAGGTTTTCTTGCGATCGCAGTTAAAACATTGTTTTTGGCATCGAAATTAAAGTGCAAAACTTCTGGATTTAAAATCTTACATTCCGAAGAAATTTCTGTTCTTCCTATAAATTCTCTTTTAAAAACTTCAAGATTATATTTCCATTCATCGTTATAAATTGTTTTGGTAATTACAACCTCATCTAAAGTATTTTGTTCTTCTTCTAATTTAAAAACCAATGATTTTTTGTAGGATGATGTGTTCAAAGAATAAATTATTTTCTTGTAACCTAAATATGATACCACCAAATCATAAATACCTTCTCTAACTTTTATTGAAAACTTTCCATCAAAATCAGTAGTTGTACCAAGCATTGTATTATTAAAATAAACAGCAGCTCCTTCTAAAGGTCCATTTTTTTCAGTCACAATTCCGTTAATGGTAATTTGTCCAAATACTGAAATCTTAGTAAAAAATAAGAATAAAAAGAATCGATTTTTCATTGCCTAAAAATAGAAAATGAAAAATCGATTTGAGAAAAATGTTTGTTAATTAGTGTTAATATTTTTAAACCAACCCAGCACGTTTTAGCAACGCATCAGGTTTTGGTTCTTTACCTCGAAAACGTTTGTATAATTCCATGGGTTTTTCTGTTCCGCCTTTTGAAAGGATGTTTTCTTTGAACTTTGTTGCCACTTCTTTATCAAAAATTCCTTTTTCTAAGAAGTATTCAAAGGCATCTGCATCCAAAACTTCTGCCCATTTATAGGAATAATATCCTGCTGAATATCCTCCTTGAAAAATATGCGAAAAAGACGAACTCATGCAGTTTTCGGCAACATCTGGATACAATTTTGTGTCTTCAAAAGCTGTCAATTCAAAATCTTTGATTGATGTAATTTCTGATGGATTTTCACTGTGCCATTTCATGTCTAAAATCCCAAAACTCAATTGACGCAAGGTTTGCATTCCTTCGTGAAAACTCGCTGATTCTTTGATTTTTTCGATGTATTTCATCGGAATTGTTTCGCCAGTTTTGTAATGTTTTGCGAACAAAGCCAAAGCTTCAGGTTCATAACACCAGTTTTCAAAAATCTGACTTGGTAATTCTACAAAATCCCAAGAAACAGAAGTTCCAGACAAACTTGTGTAGGTTGTGTTGGCTAACATTCCATGCAAAGCATGTCCAAATTCATGAAACAACGTGGTTACTTCATTGAAAGTTAATAAGGATGGTTTTGTAGCTGTTGGTTTGGTAAAATTACACACAATAGAAACATGTGGACGTTCATTTACTTGATTTTGAATAAATTGCGATTTGTAAGAAGTCATCCAAGCTCCATTTCTTTTGCCTTTTCGTGGATGAAAATCTGCATAAAAAATAGCAATAAAATTATTTTGAGTATCATAAACCTCATAGGTTTTTACCTCTTGATGGTATTTATCGATGTTAAAAACTTCTTTGAATTGCAAATCGTATAATTTTTCAGCAATTGTAAAAACACCTTCAATTACATTTTCTAATTGAAAATACGGTTTCAATTGTTCTTGATCCAAATCAAACAATTCTTTCTTTAATTTTTCTGCATAAAAAGCGCCATCCCATTTTTCTAGTTGTTCAATTCCGTCTAATTTTTTAGCAAATTGTGCTAGATTATTGAATTCACGCAAAGCTGCAGGTCTTGCTTTTTGAAGCAATTCATTGGAAAATTCAATCACTTTTTCAGGAGTTTCTGCCATTCGTTCTTCCAACACAAAATGCGCATGAGACTTGTAGCCCAATAAATTGGCACGTTCATGACGCAATTTTACAATATTTAAAACAATTTGTTCATTGTTGAATTCATTGTTTTGAAATCCTTTTTTACCAGCAGCAATTGCCATTTTTTTGCGCAATTCTCTGTTTTCAACATAAGTTACAAAAGGGATATAACTTGGAAAATCTAGCGTGAAAATGAATCCTTCTTTGCCTTTTTCTTTTGCGATTTCTTGTGCAGCTTCTTTGGCTGATTCTGGCAAACCAGTCAATTCTTTTTCATCCAAAATATGCAATTCAAAAGCATTGGTTTCAGCCAAAACATTTTCACCAAATTGCAAGGTAAGTTTAGACAATTCAGCGTCTATTTTTCGTAATTTGATTTTGTTTTCTTCGGATAAATTTGCGCCATTTCTCGCAAATCCTTTGTATTGTTTTTCCAACAACATGGTTTGCTCAGGTGATAATTGCAAGCTGTCTTTGGATTCAAAAACTGCTTTTACTCGGGCAAATAATCCTTCATTTAAAGTGATGTCATTTCTGAATTCGCTCAATAATGGCGAAACTTTTTGCGCTATTTTTTGAATTTCGTCATTGGTTTCAGCAGCATTCAAATTAAAAAAAATACTGGTAATTCTGTTTAATTTTTCTCCAGCAAAATCCAATGCTACAGTAGTATTTTCAAAAGTTGGTTTTTCAGAATTTGAGACAATTGCATCAATTTCTGCTTTTGCCAATTCAATCGCTTTTTCAATTGCTGGTTGATAATGATGCGATTCGATTTTTGAAAAAGGCGCTGTAGTAAAATCTTGTAAAAGTGGATTCATGTTTTTAGTTCAAAGTTTAAAGTTTTTGGTTCAAGGTTTTGAATATTGAACTATGAATTTCGAACCTTATTTGAGGCTTGTTCTACTTTTATTTTCAATCCTTCTTTGTAAGCGATGATTTTATCCAAGACACATTTGTCTGAAGCACCAATGATTTGAGCAGCTAAAATTCCCGCATTTTTGGCGCCATTCAAAGCAACAGTTGCTACAGGAACTCCTCCAGGCATTTGCAAAATTGACAACACAGAATCCCAACCATCAATAGAATTGCTACTTTTTACAGGAACTCCAATAACAGGCAAAGGACTCATACTTGCTACCATTCCAGGCAAATGTGCTGCACCTCCTGCACCAGCAATAATCACTTTAATGCCACGTAAATGAGCATTTTTTGCGTAATCAAATAGTTTTTCAGGAGTTCTGTGAGCAGAAACAATATCTACTTCAATTTGAATATCAAAACTTTCTAAAATATCAATTGCTTCTTGCATTACTGGAAGGTCAGAATCACTTCCCATTATTATTCCAATCATTTGTTAATTTATTAGGTTGATAATTACGTTTATCATCATTTCTTTTTCAGTAGGATTGCTTTCTGCAATCAGTAAAGTTAAGGCAACTAAAGTATTATTTTCAATTCTTTTTGATTGATCTTTTTTGTATAGATAGTTGTTTTTATCCAAATACCAAACAAATAACCAAGCTGCAATTCTTTTATTTCCATCACTAAAAGAGTGATTTTTTACCACAAAGTACAACAGATTTGCAGCTTTTTCTTCGATACTTGGGTACAATTCTTTTCCATCAAAAGTTTGATCAATAGTTGCAATGGAACTTTTGAATGATTGATCTTTTTCGTTTCCAAATAAATCAGAACCTCCAAATTTAACTTTTAATTTTTCAATGGCACTTTTTGCTTCTTTATATTCAATTTTATAACAAACAAGGTTATTTACATTGTTTTTTGACAATGATTGATGGTCAAATTTATCTAAAATATCAAGAGCAGATGAATAGTCAGCTAAAATATCAAGTAAACCTTCAGTATCGTTTGTAAGTTTTGATGTTCTTTGAACAAGTTGAATAGTTTGTTGAAGCTGTTCTAAGCGCTTTTCATTGATTGAGTATCCTTTTGTAAGATGTTCTTTTATGATATTTGTTGCCCAAATTCTGAATTGAGTTCCTTTTGCGGAACTTACTCTATAACCAACAGCTAAAACAATATCAAGGTTATAAAATTCTATTTCACGAGTTATCTTTCTATTTCCTTCTTTTTGAACTGTTGCATTTTTTGCAACAGTTGAATATTCAGGGATTTCTTTTTCTTTGTAAATATTTTTTATATGCCTAGAGATGACTGATTTATCTCTATCAAAAAGAATTGAAATTTGATTTAAATTTAACCACAAAGAGTCATTTTCATATGTTATCTCAACTTGGACTTCATTTTCTTTTTTAAAAATGATAATTTTTTGTGATTCCATTATTTACTTATTACACGAATTGTTTCTTTCACTTTTTGTGCAATTTCTCTAGCTTTATCAATGTCTTTGTTAACGATAGTTACATGACCCATTTTACGAAAAGGACGTGTTTCTTTTTTACCATAAATATGAGGTGTTACACCTTCTATTTGCAATATTTCTTCGATATTTTCATAAACAACTTCACCAGAAAATCCCTCTTCACCAACCAAATTCACCATAATTCCAGCAACTTTACTTTCAGTATTTCCCAAAGGAAGATTTAAAATGGAACGCAAATGTTGTTCAAATTGATTGGTATAACTTGCTTCAATAGAATAATGTCCAGAATTGTGCGGTCTTGGCGCTACTTCATTTACCAAAATTTCATCATCAATAGTTTGAAACATTTCAACAGCTAATAATCCAATAAAATCCATAGAATTGACAACTTTCAATGCAATTTCTTGCGCTTTTTGAGCTACTTTTTCATCAATTCTTGCAGGACAAATAACATATTCAACCTGATTTGCTTCAGGATGAAATTCCATTTCCACAACAGGATAGGTTTTCATTGCACCATCTAAATTTCTTGCAACAATCACTGCCAATTCGTTTTTAAAAGGAATCAGTTTTTCTGTGATACATTCTACATTGGGTAAGTTTTCTAAATCTGTAAAACTTCTAACGATTTTTACGCCATTTCCATCATAACCAAAACGTGCTGCTTTCCAAACAAATGGAAATTGCAAACTTTCATTTTCAATAGCATGTTTCAATTCTTGTAAATAGGCAAAATGTGAAAATGGTGCTGTTGGAATTTGATGATCAATATAAAAATGTTTTTGACGCGCTTTACTTTGGATAATTTTTAGATTTTGCGGTTTTGGAAAAATAGGCAAACCTTCTTTTTCAAGTTGCTCTAAAGCATCAATATTTACATTTTCAATTTCGATGGTTAACAAATCAACTGTTTTTCCGAAGTTGTAAATAGCGTCATAATCCAGTAAATTTCCAACTTCAAATCGATTGCAAATTTCACTACAAGGCGCATTTTTATCGTTATCTAAAATAGCAGTTCTGACATCAAATTTGTGTGTTTCTGCCAAAAGCATTCTGCCTAATTGACCACCTCCTAAAACGCCTAAAGTAAAGTTGGATGAGAAATAATTTTTCAATGGATAACCTATTTTGTTTATGCAAAAATAAACTTCTTATTGTTCAAAAACTAGTTAAAACTACTGATTTGAAGTGTGCTGCCATTTTTTACAACACGATATTCTATGGCAGGACATTCAAATCCATTTGTTTGAGGTGCGCCCCCAAAATCAACACTATATCTGCTGTTATCACAAGGACATTTTAGAATTCTATTTTCAAAAATCATGGGTTGATTGCAATCATTTACAGGACATAATTTATCGAAAGCAACAAACTCAGTTCCGTTTTTATTGAAAATCAAAATGCCTTTATTTCCTCCAACAATTTCTGCAAATCCACCTGGAGTTTGCGCATTGATGAGTTCAGGATTGTTTAAATCTCTTAAAATATTTACTGGTAAAGTGCGAATACAGTTTTGCAAATTTGCTGTATCTGAGCAATTTACAAATAAACAAAACCCAAATATAAAAGTTAGTTTTCGAATCATCTTTTAAAGACTGTAGTTACAAAACGATGCCAAGTTACAAATATTTTGTATATTTGTTTCACAATCTCATTCCTACTTAAGGCAATGAGATTTTTAAATTTTAGAAAATATGAGTAACATATCTTATTATTCGCCAGAAGGATTAAAGAAATTGAAAGATGAATTGCTACAATTAGAGCAAGTGGAGCGTCCAAGAGTTACCCAAGAAATTGCAGATGCAAGAGATAAAGGGGATTTGAGTGAAAATGCGGAATATCATGCTGCAAAAGAAGAACAATCGCATTTAGAAACAAAAATCGCGAAATTGAAAAACGTTATTTCGAATGCACGTATTTTGGATGAAAGTCAGTTAGACACTTCAAAAATATTGATTCACTCTAAAGTGAAAATCAAAAATATTGCCAATAAAATGGAGTTTTCTTACACACTTGTTGCAGATTCTGAAACAGATGTTCGTAATGGAAAACTTTCGGTAAAATCGCCAATTGGTTTGGGATTATTGGGGAAAAAAGTAGGTGATATTGCCGAAATTAAAGTGCCAAATGGCATTATGAAATTTGAAATTTTGGAGATTTCAAGATAAAAAATCTGCTTTTTGCAGTTAGCTATTAGCCAATTGCCAAAAGCTAAAAGCAACTATTATGAGTATATTTACAAAAATCATCAATGGTGAAATTCCCTGTTACAAAATCGCTGAAAATGCTGATTTTATTTCCTTTTTAGATATCAATCCAAATGCTGTTGGACATGCTTTGGTGGTACCAAAAAAGGAAGAAAACAAACTGTTTGATTTGTCAAAAGAGGAATACAATTCTTTGATGGATTTTTCTTATCGAGTTGCAAAAGCACTTGAAAAAACAGTGCCATGTAAAAGAATTGGAATGACAGTTATTGGTTTGGAAGTGCCTCATGTACATGTCCATTTGATTCCAATTAATGAAATGGCTGATATGCAATTTCAGCGAAAAATTAGTTTATCAAAAGAGGAATTTGAGGATTTAGCGAAAAGAATTTCAGGAAATTTTATCTAAAATAATTTCAAAAGTAGTTCCTTTTCCAATTTCTGATTTTTGTACAAAGATTTTACCTTTGTGATAATCTTCCACAATCCGTTTAGAAAGAGATAAGCCCAAACCCCAACCTCTTTTTTTAGTGGTAAAACCAGGTTTAAAAATTTGTTTGAATAATTTTTTAGGCATTCCTTTTCCTGTATCAGCAATTAAAATACGTATTTTTTTTTCTGAACTTTCAATTTTTAAGGAAACTTCGCCTTTCCCAAGCATGGCATCAATGGCATTTTTGATGATATTTTCAATCACCCAACCAAAAAGTTCTTCGTTGATCAGCGTAAAAATTTTTGTATCTGAAGTGGAAAATGAAAAAGAAATTTGTGTAGAACTCCTAAATTTTAAATAATCAAACGCTTGTTTGGTGATTAAAACGACATCTCTTTTTTTCAATTCGGGAATTGAACCAATTTTTGAAAAACGATTCGCAATTGTGTTTAATCTGTGAACGTCTTTTTCAATTTCGTCAATATACGTTTCATCTACTTTTTCGGCTTTTAAAATGGCAATCCAACCCAATAATGATGACAAAGGCGTGCCAATTTGATGTGCAGTTTCTTTGGCCATTCCTGTCCATAATTTATTGGTTTCTGCAGCTTTATTGGAACTGTAAAAAAGATAAATAACGGATAAAAACAACACCAAAATTAAGATTAAAGCTAAAGGATAATAGGTCAGTTTTTTCAGTAAATCTGAATCTCGATAGTAAATATATTGCTTGTTTTTTCCATCATAAGTAATTTCAATTGGCTTGTTTTCCTTTTTCATAATTGCCAATTGTTCTTGTAAATACTCAGGATTTAGAGATTTTATAGAATCTAAATTATTGGCATAAATAATTTCGTCTTTATCATCAACCAAAATCATTGGAATGCTATTATTGGTCGTAATAATTTTGTCTGATAAAGCAATATTCGAATTCAAATCAGCAGTTGATAATTCTTTTTGAGCTTCTGCCAAAATTTCCATTTTGATGCGCTCTTCTTGTTTGAATTTTTGAAAAAAAGTGTAAGTATTCCATAAAATTAAGGAAACAATCACAAACGAAACAACAATGCTAATCCGCTTAAATAAAAGAGGTTGGTTGAAAATATTCATCAAAACAAATATAAAGTTTTTTAGGATATAACTCATGTAAAGAATTGATAGTATCTTTAAGGCATAAAAAAACACAGATGCTTACCATAATTCCAAATGAAATTCCAACAGGAAAATTTCACGCGTATTTATTAGGTGCCATTGCGCCAAGACCAATTGCTTTTGCAAGTACCATTGATGTAGAAGGAAATCCGAATTTATCGCCCTTTAGTTTTTTCAATGTGTTTGGTTCCAATCCACCAACATTGATTTTTTCACCTGCAAGAAGAGT
>DAIUBY010000003.1:13341-47236 GCA_036846425.1 Polaribacter sp. | reverse complement strand
GGTGATGAAGGTGGAGCAGGAAATTTGATCATTTGCGAAGTTGTAAAAATGCACATTTCTGAAAATGTTTTAGATGAAAATGGCGAAATAGATCAGCATAAAATCGATTTGGTTGCTAGGGCAGGAGGCAATTATTATTCAAGAGCCAAAGATGGATTTTTTGAAATCCCAAAGCCACTTTCTTCACTTGGAATTGGAATTGATCAAATTCCATCAGAAATAAAAAACAGCAACATTTTGACAGGAAATGATTTGGGGATGCTAGGAAATGTATCAGAATTACCCTCAAAAGAAACTGTTGATAACTTTGCAAAAGAACATCCGCAATTTATAGGGTTAGAAACCACAAAAAAACATATTTTTGCGAAAGAGTTTTTAAAAAATAATGACATTGAAAGTGCTTGGAACGTACTTTTATTAAACTAGAAATATCATGGAAGTTATTGGAAAAGTAAAATTAATTGGTGAAGTTCAAACGTTTGGATCTGCAGGTTTTAGAAAAAGAGAACTGGTTGTAACTACTGATGAGCAATATCCACAGATGATTATGATTGAATTTTTGCAAGATAAAGTGGATTTATTGAACAATTATAAAGTTGGTCAAGATGTAAAAGTTTCTATCAATTTACGTGGAAGAGAATGGATCAATCCACAAGGTGAAGCAAAATATTTCAACTCCATTCAAGGTTGGAGAATTGAAAGTTTAAGTCAAGTTGCACCAAATACACAAAATTTACCTCCAGTTGATCAGTTTCAAGCGGCAACAAATTTTACACAAGTAGAGCCAGAAGATGATTTGCCTTTTTAATTAGACAGGTTAGATTACTAGATTATTAGATAAAAAAAAGAGAAATCAATAATGATTTCTCTTTTTTTATGTAAAATAGTTAAGTCTAAGAATCTAAAAATCCAATAGTCTAAAAATCCAACTTATTCTTCCTTTTTAGGCATTGGACCTCTCAAATGAATAATCAATCCATTTAAAAAATTTCGCAAAAATTGGTCTCCACATTCCACGTATTTTGGATGATCTTCATTTCTAAAAATAGCGCCAATTTCACCTTTGGTTACTTTAAAATCTACTAAAGCACAAATCTCAATAATATCTGAATCACGCAATTTATGCGCTACTCGTAGTTTTTTAAAAATATCGTTATTTGTTAATCCCATATTTCAAAAATACAATTTTTTAGTTAACAACTTGAAAAATTGCCCAAGCATAAATTGCAAAACGTGCAAAACGAAAAAGTCCATAAAAAGCGACATTTTTAAACGGATATTTAATCATTCCTGCTGTGATACAAGCAATAGAAAATGGCAATGGCAATAAAGCTCCAACCAAAATTAAAATGCCTCCCCATTTTTTGGAATTTTTTAGATTTTTCTCCATTTTCACTTCCAAATAATCTCTTAAAGAATCAATTTTAAGAGTTAATTTTCCTAGGAAATAAGACAACATTCCACCTAAATACGAAACTGTTGCTAATAAAAATAAGTTAAATAAAGGAGCATCTGTTTTTTTTGTCCAACCAATAAAAATTTCTGGTGGAACCAATCCTAAAAGTGTTTCAGAAATGAAAAAAAATGTTAGAATTCCAATTCTTGAAAAAGTTTCTGTCATGTGTTGCAAACCTTCATTGATGTTGTAAACATATTCATTTATCAAAAAGACAATTAAAACAACACCAACAATTGGTAAAAATGCTTTTTTTAAACTTGTCCAAACAAACAAATAAAATCCAGTTCGCGAAAAATAGTGATGCGTTAACAAAGCACGTTGTGAGTTAGATTTTTTCTTTTTTAGAGGTCTCATGAATCTGTTAAAGTCAATTTAAAAACGAATACAAAAGTAGTTACAATATTGGCGCAATTCATAACTTTTTTAAAGATTAACGCTTTTTTAAATTCTCTTAATTTGTAACTTTGAAATATGATTTGGTTGACAGAAAAAATTGAATTTCCTTCCTATAAAAACACTTCAAAAGAGGGTATTATTGCACTTGGAGGAGATTTGTCTTCTGAAAGATTAATTGTTGCTTATAAAAATGGCATTTTTCCTTGGTTTTCTGAAAGGGATCCAATTGTGTGGTATTTTCCAAAAAATCGGATGGTTTTATTTCCTGACGATTTGATAATTTCAAAATCTATGAAAAAAATTATTCAAAAAAATGAATTTCAAATTACTGAAAATAAGGCTTTTGATCAAGTAATTTATCATTGTAAAAACATTCAACGAAAAGACGATTTAGGTACTTGGATTACTGATGATATGGAAAAAGCGTATATTCAACTACATCAAAAAGGGATTGCAAAATCCATTGAAATCTGGAAAAATGAAGAATTGGTTGGTGGTTTGTATGGAATAGAAATGAACAATATTTTTTGTGGTGAAAGTATGTTTAGTAAAATTTCCAATGCTTCAAAATTGGCATTTATACATTTGTCTACACAAAAAAAATATAAGTTAATAGACTGTCAAATGTATAATGAACATTTGGCGAGTTTGGGAGCAAAGGAAATTGAGAGTGCCGTTTTTTTAGATTTGTTAAAAAGATATCAATAAAAAAAACCTGCTAAATAGCAGGTTTTTTATGTTTCAATGAAAAGGTATTATCCTAAAGTTACTCTTTTGAAAGAAGTTACTTCAACATCTCCATAAGTTTTAACATATGAAGCTACATTTTTCTTGTCATCTTTGATAAAAGTTTGATCTAACAAACACAATTCTAAATCTAAAGTTGTGTTATCAGAAATAAAACGTTCAATTTTACCTGGTAAAATTTTATCCCAAATTTTTTCTGGTTTTCCTTCAGCAGTCAATTCAGCTTTTGCATCAGCCTCAGCTTGTGCTAAAATTTCATGAGTTAACTGAGCCATTGAAATGTATTTAGGAACATTTTTCAATGTTTTTCCTAATCTTGCGAATTCAATGTTTTCTTTTTCGATAACAGCAATTCTTGCCTCAGTTTCAGCAGCTACAAATGCTGGATCAAAGTCTTTGTAAGACAAAGTTTTAGCACCCATAGAAGCAACTTGCATTGCAACATCTTTCGCTAAAATATCAGCATTTTTTACTGGAGCAGACAATCCTACCAAAGCAGCAATTTTTCCAATATGAGTGTATGCACCCACAAATGGAGCTTCAATTTTTTCAAAAGCTGTAATGTCTAATTTTTCACCAATAACACCAGTTTGTTCAACTAATTTATCAGCAACTGTTATTCCACCAAAATCAGCAGCTAAGAGAGATTCTTTGCTATCATGATTGATAGCGATAGCAGCAAATTCTTCACCTAAAGCAACAAATTTTTCGTTTTTTCCAACAAAGTCAGTTTCACAAGCCAAAACGATTGCAACACCAACAGTTTTGTCATCGTTAATTTTGGTTACTGCAACACCTTCAGTTGAATCTCTGTCAGCTCTATTTGCAGCAATTTTTTGACCTTTTTTACGCAAGATATCAATTGCTTTGTCAAAATCTCCTCCAGCTTCTACTAATGCCTTTTTACAGTCCATCATTCCAGCTCCAGTAGCTTCTCTTAAATTTTTAACATCAGCAGCACTTACATTTACTGTTTCCATGTTTTATTTTTTTAATATAATTATTAAATTTAGTGTTCGTCAGAAATTCCAGCAACTTTTCTTGTTACTACTTCTTCTACTTCTTCTTCTTGATCGTCTTTACCTTTATCTTTATCTGCTTTTCTGTCAGATAATCCTTCTGCAATTGCATCAGTAATATAAGATAATACTCTGTCAATAGATTTTGAAGCATCATCATTTGAAGGAATTACAAAATCTACCAATCTTGGGTCAGAGTTAGTATCAACCATTGCAAAAATTGGAATGTTTAAGTTTTGAGCTTCTGCCACAGCAATGTGTTCTTTTTTGATATCAACTACAAATAATGCACCTGGCAAACGAGTCATATCAGCAATAGAACCTAAGTTTTTGTCTAATTTTTCTCTTTGACGGTTGATTTGTAATTTTTCTCTTTTAGACAATGCGTCAAAAGAACCATCTGTTTTCATTCTATCAATAGAAGCCATTTTTTTAACGGCTTTTCTGATAGTTACAAAGTTTGTTAGCATTCCACCTGGCCATCTTTCAGTGATGTAAGGCATTCCAACAGCTTTTGCTTTTTCAGCAACAACGTCTTTTGCTTGTTTTTTGGTAGCTACGAATAAAACTTTACGTCCAGAGTTTGCAATTTTTTTCAAAGCTTCTGAAGTTTCTTCTATTTTAGCAGCTGTTTTATACAAATCAATGATGTGAACACCATTTCTTTCTGTATAAATATATGAAGCCATGTTTGGGTTCCATTTTCTAGTAAGGTGTCCAAAATGTACACCACTATCTAATAATTCTTGAATGTTTACTTTTACCATTTTTATAAATGTGTTTACTTTCTGTTTTTTTAAATCAATATATAAGTAGTCTTTTCGAGTCTTATATATTTAGATACTAAACTGTTATTTTTTGATAACAGTCTCAAAACGATATCTATAAGAAAAGAGAGCATAGAGAAAAGAGTTAAGACAAACTGTCCTGTTTCTTGATTCTTGTTTCTCTTCTCTAAAACATTAACGTTTAGAGAACTGGAATCTTTTACGAGCTTTTTTCTGACCAAATTTCTTACGCTCTACCATTCTTGGATCACGAGTTAATAAGCCTTCTGGTTTTAAAACCGCTTTGTTTTCAACATTAATTGCTACTAAAGCTCTTGTAATTGCCAAACGAATTGCTTCTGCTTGACCAGTAACTCCACCTCCATAAACACTTACTTTGATATTGTAAGAAGTTACATTGTTAGTTAGAGACAAAGGCTGTTGCACCTTGTATTGCAAAGAAGCTGTTGTAAAATAATTTTTAAATTCTCTTTTGTTGATGGTAATTGTACCATCACCATCTGAAAGATAAACACGCGCTACAGCTGTTTTTCTTCTACCTATTTTGTGTACAGTTTCCATTATTTGTAATCGTTAAGGTTAATTAGTCTAGGTGTTTGACCTGCTTGTTTGTGCTCAGTTCCTGCATATACATACAAGTTTCTGTACAAAGCTGCACCTAATTTGTTTTTTGGTAACATCCCTTTTACTGCTTTTTCAATCAATCTTGATGAATCTTTGTCAAACATTTCTGTTGCAGTTAACGATCTTTGTCCTCCAGGATATCCAGTGTGATGAATGTAGGTTTTATCAGCCCACTTTTTTCCTGTTAGGTTAATTTTTTCTGCGTTGATTACAACCACATTATCTCCACAATCTACGTGAGGAGTATAATTTGGTTTGTATTTACCTCTAATTAGCTTTGCTACTTTAGAAGCAAGACGACCCAACGATTGACCGTCCGCATCAACCAAAACCCACTCCTTGTTAACGGTAGCGCTGTTTGCTGATACTGTTTTGTAACTTAATGTGTTCATAATTACACTTTTAGTTTTTGTTCAATGAATAATTTAGTGTTTTCCTTAAAAAAGGAGTGCAAATGTACTGCTTTTTATTTGATTGACAAATAACAGGTTAGATTATTTTGATCAGATATTTTCACTAAAAACAATTAACAAAAACTTAAGAAAACAGAAAACTACTTTTGCCCGTATTTTTGAGCGATTTTTAATTGTTTTTTTCAAAATAATATTGCAGTTTTCAATGAAACTTCTCGTAAATTTTATATCAATTTTATTTTTTTTTAACCTCACAGCGAAAGCTCAAGAAAGGTTAATTCCTAAAGTTGCTAAAAGAATTTACACCACAAAAAAATTGGAAAAAACACCTATTATTGATGGTGATATCAATGATGAAGCTTGGAATGTGGTTGAATGGTCATCTGATTTTACTGAAAAAGAACCTGATGAGGGAACGCCTCCAACGTATCAAACTTTGTTCAAAATAATGTATGATGCAAAGTATTTATACATCGCTATAAAAGCATTGGATGAGCAACCTGAATTGATTCAAAGAAGATTGAGTAGAAGAGATGGTTTTGCAGGTGACAGAGTAAATGTGATTATTGATAGTTATCACGACAAAAGAACCGCTTTTGTTTTTACAGTAACTGCAGCTGGCGTAAAAGGCGAAGAAATTGCCTCTCAAAACGGACAGAGTTGGGACGAAAGTTGGAATCCTGTTTGGTTTACAGATGCCAAATTGACTGAAAATGGTTGGACAGCAGAAATGAAAATTCCTTTTAGTCAATTACGTTTTGGCGATGCAAAAGAACAAATTTGGGGTTTTAACATGATTCGAAATATTTTCAGATTGAACGAACGTTCTTTTTGGCAAAGAATTCCAAATAATCAAGCTGGATTTATTAGTGAATCTGGAGAATTGCATGGTTTGGTCGATTTAACCCCGCAAAAGCAGCTAGAAATTCAACCATTTACAGTGTTGCAATACGATTCTTATCCAAAAGAAGAAAACAATCCTTATAGAGATGGAAAAGATTTTGGCGTAAATGCAGGTTTGGATGCAAAAATCGGAATTACCAATGATTTAACGTTGGATTTAACCATCAATCCTGATTTTGGTCAAGTAGAGGCAGATCCTGGAGCAATTGCTTTGGATGGATTTCAACTATTTTTTAGAGAACAACGTCCATTTTTTGTTGAAAATAAAAACATTTTTGATTTTCAATTTGCTAACGGAAGTGACAATCTTTTTTACACCAGAAGAGTAGGAAGAAATCCGCATAGAAATGCCAATCTTGCAAATGGAGAATTTGCAGATACTCCTTTAAACTCAACTATTTTGGGCGCAGCAAAATTCTCAGGAAAAACTAAAAATGGTTGGTCTTTGGGAGTTTTGGAAAGCGTAACTGCTAATGAATTTGCAACTGTAAAACAAGTGAATGGAACCACAAGAAATGAAATTGTAGAACCATTAACCAATTATTTTGTGGCTAGAGCACAAAAAGATTTTAATGAACGAAATTCATTTATTGGTGGGATTTTCACAGCCACAAATCGAAATTTGAACGGAGATTTCAACGAACTTCACAAAGCGGCTTATTCTGGTGGAATTGATTTTCAGCACAATTGGAAAAATCGAAATTATTTTTTAGACGGAAATATCATCCTAAGTCATGTTTTGGGAAGTCCTGAAGCGATTGAAATTACGCAACGTTCCATAACACGATTATTTCAAAGAACAGATGCAACACATGTTTCTGTGGATCCAACAAGAACCTCATTGACTGGAACTGGAGGAAGAATTGAACTAGGAAAAGCTGGAGGTGGAAATTGGCGTTACAATGGCGGATTTATTTGGCGCTCACCAGAATTGGAGCTAAATGATGTGGGTTTTTTAAGACGAACTGACGAAATGATTCAGTTTGCTAACATCAGATATTTGTGGCAAGTTCCTACAAAAACATACAGAAATGCATCAGTTTTTGCTGCTCAAGTAACAGAATATGATTTCCAAAAAAATCTGAATAGAATCCGTTTTGAAGGCGAAGGAAGTATCAATTGGGCGAATAATGCCACTTCAAATTTTGGTTTTGGCACTAGTTTTCGTGGATATTCAAATGCGTTTTTAAGAGGTGGCCCAAGATGGAGAACAGCTGACAATCGCTATATATGGGGTTCATTTGGTTCTGATAGAAACAAAATTTTCAATTATTTTATCAATTTTAGTTTTGTTGGTGCTGATGAAAATGTGTTCAAATCAAGCAATTTTATCTTCGGAATTAATTATCAACCTTTTGATGCTTTGAATATTTCTCTAGAAAATCAATTAGGAAACACGCAAGATAGAGCTCAATATGTTGCCACAACTAACTTTGGCAATGACAAAAGATACATTTTAGGAAACATCAAAAACGACCAATTTTCCACAACTTTGCGATTTACGTATAGTATCAATCCAAATATGTCTATTCAATTTTATGGACAACCTTTTATTTTAAGAGGACGTTATTCCGAATTTAATTATGTGAATATTGCAGCTGCTGATCGTTTTACAGAACGTGTAAATTTGTATGATGCAAATCAGATTTCAGCTGTAAATGTCAATGGAAATGATTTTTATACGATTGATGAAAATAAAGACAAAACCATTGATTATCAGTTTTATAAACCTGATTTTTCATTCGTACAGTTCCGCTCTAATTTGGTGGCAAGATGGGAGTATATTCCTGGCTCAGAAATCTTTTTGGTTTGGGCACAAGGAGTTGTTGGGAATGAAAATCCAGATGCAAGTTTGTCAACTTCTCTTGGAAATCAAGTATTTAGTAATAGAAAAGAAAACACTTTTTTATTAAAAGTTACGTATAGATTTGTGAGGTAGTTTCGGGTTCAAAATTCAAAGTTCAAAATTTTGAGTTCCGAGAAACAAACCACTAAAAACCATCTAAAGTCTAAAAACTAACGTCTAAAAAAATTAATTCCCTCCCCAAGAATCTCTCAATCCAACTGTTTTATTGAAAACTAATTTTTCGGGAGTTGAATCATCATCAACAGAAAAATATCCCAAACGTTGAAACTGAAAACGCTCTCCAATTTTGGCAGTTTGCAAACTTGGCTCTACAAAAGCTTGTATGATTTCTAAGGAATTTGGATTCAAAAATTCCATAAAATCCTTGTCTTTGTGAGCATCAGGAGCTTCATCAAAAAACAATCTGTCATAAGCTCTAACTTCAGCTTTTACAGCGTGTTTCACAGAAACCCAATGCAAGGTTCCTTTCACTTTTCGCAAACTCTCTTCTGTTCCACTTCCAGATTTACTGAGCTCATCATAGGTACATTGAATTTCGATGATGTATCCATTTTCATCTTTTGTACAACTTTCAGCTTTAATGATGTAGGCATTTTTCAATCGAACTTCGCTTCCTAATTTTAATCGGAAAAACTTCTTATTAGCTTCTTCTTGAAAATCTTCTTTTTCAATATAAATTTCTCTTGAAAAAGGAATTTCTCTAAAACCTGCAGTTTCATCTTCTTGATTATTTTCAGCTTGCAACCATTCTTCTTTTCCCTCTGGATAATTAGTAATGACCACCTTTACAGGATCTAAAACTGCCATAACTCTGTTGGCAGTTTTGTTTAAATCTTCACGAATTTTAAATTCTAGTAAAGCAACATCAATGACATTTTCACGTTTTGAAACACCCACAGTTTCTACAAAACTTCTGATAGAAGCTGGAGTGTAACCACGTCTTCGCAAACCAGAAATTGTTGGCATTCTTGGATCATCCCAACCAGAAACAATATTTTCTTCTACCAATTTCAGCAATTTTCGTTTGCTCATAATGGTATAACTCAAATTTAATCGCGAAAATTCTCGTTGTTTTGGAATCAAAGGATAATTTACAGCACTGTAAACAAACACATTATCGCGAAACCAATCATACAATTCTCTATGAGGTTTGAATTCTAGCGAACATAAAGAATGTGAAATTTGCTCAATATAATCACTTTCGCCATGAGCCCAATCATACATTGGATAAATGCACCATTCATTGCCAGTTCTGTGATGTGATTTGTGTAAAATTCGATACATTAATGGATCACGCATCAACATATTTGGCGAACTCATATCGATTTTTGCACGTAAAACATGTTCACCTTCTTTGAATTTTCCGTCTTTCATATCTTGAAATAAGGTCAAATTTTCATCAATAGAACGATTTCTGAAAGGACTATTGGTTCCTGCTTCATTGGGAGTTCCCTTTTGAATTCGCATATCTTCAGAAGATTGAGAATCTACATAGGCTTTTCCATCTTGTATCAATAAAACTGCCCAATCATACAATTGTTGAAAATAATCTGAAGAATAACATTCGTTTGCCCAAGTGTAACCTAACCAAGAAATATCATTTTTGATGGCATCCACATATTCTTGCTCTTCTTTTGCAGGATTTGTATCGTCAAAACGCAAGTTTACTGGCGCATTGTATTTCAATCCCAAGCCAAAACTGATGCCAATTGCTTTGGTGTGTCCAATATGCAAATAGCCATTTGGTTCTGGTGGAAAACGAAAACGCAAATGTTCTTTTGGCATTCCGTTTGCCAAATCTTCTTCAATAATTTGCTCTAAAAAATTGAGCGATTTTTTCTCTTCAGACATTGTTTTTATGCAAAAATTCGGATGTAAAATTACATAAAATACTTTATTAGGATTGACTCTTTAATACAAAATTGCATCTATACTTTTTTTGATTTTTTTGATCGATGAAAATTTTTAAAGAGTATTCTTTTTTAGACGTTAAATTTTTCATAATCCAATCTCAAAATAGCTTTTTGTAGTAAATTTGCATCGTATGAAAAATGGCACAAAAAAACCTGATTTGGTTGTTTTTAATGAAGAAACGCAGCAATATGATGCCGCGCTAAAACCATATGGAACTTCTGCAAGTGCACCTGCAATTAAACCTCTAAATACCGCAACTTGGAGAAATGATGGCGTGCAAAGGGTAAATAAAAAAATAAAATCGGAGTTTGAGGAAGTAAAAAAGCAATACGAAAAGTTGATGGAAAAATTCCATTATAATGATTTGGTATACAACTCAAAGTTCAATTTCGAACCCAATATTGGAGAAATTTATTATTTGTACAAAAACAAAAAGCAAGAAAATTTTTTATCCATAATCCAACCTGAACATTGCAATTTTGAGCACATAGGTTCTTTTAGATTAAATTCGGATAAAATGTGGGAAAAAGTAGTAACATCAAATGAATAAGCATGGGAATAATTAAAGTAAATAACATTAAAATTTATGCATTTCATGGCTGTTTGGACGAAGAAGCTGCTATAGGTTCAAATTATAAAGTGGATGTTGAAGTAAAAGCAAATCTTAAAAAATCTGCAAAAACAGACAATTTGAAGGACACTGTTGATTATGTGCATTTAAACAAAATAGTAAAAGAAGAAATGGCGATTCGTTCAAAATTATTGGAAGAAGTTGCGCAAAGAATTCTCAATCGCTTTTTTGAAGAAATTCCGATGATACAAAAAGCGACTGTTTCAGTTTCAAAAATAAATCCACCAATTGGAGGAAATGTGGAAGAAGTGGTCATTGTTTTGTCAAAAAAACGATAAGCATAAAAAAATCTTGTAGAAATTGTATTTTTACGTAAATTTGCACTCCTTAATTCAATAAGGTGTCGTGGCCGAGTGGCTAGGCTATGGTCTGCAACACCATCTACAGCGGTTCGAATCCGCTCGACACCTCAAAAAAAAATCGCAACAATTATTGTTGCGATTTTTATTTTTTAAGAATATTCGAATTTATTTTTACCTCAATTTTTGATAAATTTTATTGATTTTTCATTATTGATTCTCACAAAATAAATACCTTTTGAAAGATGAGAAATTGAAAATGACGTTGCAAATTTTTGAGTATTTATTTCCTGAATAAAGCGTCCATTAATATCAAAAATTTTGATTGATGATAACTCTTTTTTCAGCGAATTCACTTTTAAAATATCGCTTGTTGGATTTGGAAATATTTGGTAAGAAATATCTTGTTTTATTAAATTATCATCAATTGATAAAGTTTCTTTATTTAAAAAAGCATCCATTGTAATTGATGGACTTCCATCTTCATCCCAAGCTCCTTTTGAATAAGATTTCCAATTTTTATGCGCAATTGGCTCCCAATAAAAAACTCCTGAACCATTTGCTTGTTTTGTTTTTTCAATCATGTAGGTTAAAAATTGATAAGAAATATCTGGTTTGTTGCTTGCAAAACCAACTTCTGCCATCATCACATCTTTATTATATCTCGTTTTTATATCAAGCATATTAGTATAGGTATCATCTACCATTGAAATCCAATTATTTTCATCTGGATATAAAGACATTCCAACAATATCTAATCTACTAGAAGTCAATCCATTATTTATCAATCCATCAATATTCCAACGAAATAAAGAATTGTTATTTCCGCTAGCAATATGCAATATTGTTTTGATAGAATTGTTGAACGTTTTTACTGCATTTGTTCCTGCATTTAAAAATTTCGCATAATTAGCAAAACCTCCTGTTGAAGCTTTTCCAGAATTCCATAACATTCCATCATTAGTTTCATTGCCAATTTGCACCCATTTTGGAGTAATTCCTTTTGCATTTAGTGCCGTTAAAATATCGGTTGTATGATTGTAAACTGCAGTTTCTAATTGAGGAATTGTAAAATTATTCCACGCTGCAGGTTTGGTTTGTTTGCTAGGATCTGCCCACCAATCACTATAATGTATACAAATCATTACTTCTAGACCAGCATCTTTTGCCAGTTCAGCTTTGGCAACCAAATCGTCAATATCACACCAGCCATTTGCATCTGAAATATCAGGATTTACCCAAACTCTTAACCTTACTGCGTCTAAATCATATTCTTTTAACAAAGGCATCAATTGTTTTGAATTTCCATTATTGTCTTTCCAAGTAAAACCACTGCTTTCCATTTCTGTCATCCAACTAATGTCAGCACCTTTGCTGATTGTATTTGTGCTAAATTCAAATCCTTGTGTATTTTGCAAAATTAATGAAGGTGTATTCCAATATCCAGCCCAAGCATTTGCAGTCCAATTTGTTTTGTATAAAATTGCTTTTACTTGATAATAATGTCCATTTTGCAAGTTTGCGGACAATTTATGGATGCTTCCAATGAAAAAATTGACTGATTTTTGAATATTAGTTCCAGCTTGTTGATTTTGTAAAGTAGTTTCTGCAATTGTTTTAACATATTGATTATTTGCATCTAAAATTTCTAAACCAATATATACATGATTATTTGTAGCACCAACTTCACTAGAATAGTTGAAATTCACAGTTAAATTTCCTCCCAAAAGTGGACTAACTTCTAACGGATTTTGATTGAATGATGTTATTTCTATAGATTGAGAAAAAAGGAAAGTTTGATAGCTAACAAATAAAATTAAAAACAGTTTTTTTAATATTTTTTTCATAATGATTTGTTTAAATTCATTTTATCAATTGCAACAAATTTATAACATTTACGTGTGCCATAAATTAGTATTTTCTCTAAAACTTTTAATTTCGAATTTAGATTTCCATAATCAAAATCATGAAATAAAACAATTGCACCTGGATGCATATTTTTTTTAAATTTTTGAAATATTTGATTATCAGCATTTTGTTTTGGATCCCAATCCATAGTTGTGATTGACCACAACACAGTTTTGATGTTTTTGGTTGCTAAAAAATCTATTTGATTTTGGGTAATTGCTCCAAAAGGAGGTCTAAAATAGTGAACATCCGTTATTCCATATTTCGAAAATTCATGGAGCGTTTTTTCAACTTGAGATTCCCACAATAACTCATTTGAAAATGAAAAACCATTTTCATGATTCCAACTATGATTTGCAATTAAATGTCCACTTTTTGATGCAATTTCTATTACAATTGGGTTTTCTTTTATTCTTTCACCAACCCAAAAAAAAGTTGCTTTTGCATTGTATTTATCTAAAATTTTGATGATTTCTTTTGAAACTTCTGTTGGACCATCATCAAAAGTTAACGCAATTTGCTTTTTAGTTGAATCGCCTTTTGCAATACAAAAACCTTGACTTTTTTTTTGAAAATCCAAAAAATGATTCGGTATTAATGGAAGACTGTCAATTATTTGACTGCTATGCATTTTCCAAAATACTTTTTCTGCAACTTTTTTTTCGCTTTTGGAAAAATTTGTCAGAAAAACTACCAAAATCAATAATGGGATCTTTTTAAAAAACTTCATTTATTTGAGTACTATTTTATGGAGTAAAATTCCTTGTTTTTCTGAATAATTTTCTGGCTTTAGTTCTGGTCCAAAACTAATTTGAATTGCTTCAATAGCAGTTTTATCAAATTGTTTAGGTGCTAAAGATGAAAACCAATAGGATTGAAATCCAGGATAAGGTCTTGGCAATAAAACCATTGAAACTTCTAATAATTCTGAAATTAGTATGGAGTGTTTCTCTTTTTTAGGCGTTAATTCAATTATTTTTCCAAAAACTTTTCCATTATTTAATTGTAAAGCTATTTGAACTTTTTGATTTTTGTCTGTTCCAGAAGAAGCTTCTATCATCAAAGAATTTAGAGAATTTAGATGATGAATTTCATTTTTGATATTTTTTCCAACCAAAATTTTAAAAGTAAAATCTGCTATTTCTCCTTTTAGATTATTGGCTGAAACACTTAACACATCTTCAGTTGAAATTTTCTTAGAAATAGTTTCAAAACGATAGCCTCTTTGAGCTGGCCATAAGAAATTATTTTCAGATTCGTTACTTGCATCAAACAAAACAATGATTGGTTCAGGTTGTATAATTTTTGTGGTGTATTTTTTTTCTGGAACAAAATCCCAATCAATTGGGTTTCCATTTGAATTGTCAGGAAAAATTGTGGAACCATTATCAGTATAAACAACAATATGATATGTAAATTCATTTCCATAAAGGTTGCTTTTTGGAATCATCACTTTATAATGGAAATTATCGATTTTTTCCATCAAATAATTGGTGGTTTTTTGATATCCAGAAGGCCACACAACTTCTACTTTTTCAATTTTTGATGGAGAAACTACATCAGCTTCAATCCATAAATCCGTATTTTTTTCTACAGATTTTACAGGATTGTGGACCACATAAGTTTGGTTAATTTCTTGTTGAGTTGTTGCAAATTCGTTCAAGAAAATAGTTCCTAATTTTTGATTTTTTTTGATGGAAGAAATATCATTTTTAGTGTGCAACAAATAAGTTCCTGGAGTAATTTTAAAAGTTTGATTTGTTGTTTTTTCAGAAAAAGTATTGTCATTATTGATACCAGAAATGTGAAAAGTTGCACCCAAATCTGGAAGCGAAATCTCAATTTCGTTTTGATTGTTTTGCAACACAGCCACTGTTTTTTTCAGACTTGCTTTTTCAAAAGGATCATTTACCCAAAGAACATCAGGCATAATTTCCAATCTCCAAACTCCAGCTGAAATTTTATCTAAAAAATAAGCGCCAGTTCCTGAATATTTTACCAAATTTGAAGAACCAATTCCTGAAATATTTTTTAATTTCCCTATGTTTTTTGGATTTTCAAGAGTTGAATTTGTGTAAAAAAATGACGTTTCAGAATTGTAAACTGCCAAATTTTTATCAGAATTCAAGGTTGTATTTCCAAAATTTGCGTTGTTTGGATATCGTCCAAAACTTTTTCCATTGGGTGTTTCACGAAAAATTTCAGCAGCAATTTTAAAAGAAATTGCTTTTGAAGGCGTGTAAGCCAAATTGAAATAATGCGTTTGATATTCCGTATTTGCAAATGCTAAATCAATGGGATCATAAGCAAATTGAGCTGCAAACTGAAATTTTGCTTCACGAAAACTTCTTGCCATTGCTGGAAATAAAGTTGATTGATTGGTGTCTCCAGGATCAAATTCGTAAATAATTCTGGCTTTGTTTTGAAACTTTTTTTTGTCTTTAAAAGGAATTTGATAAGTTTCAACATTGGGTAAATTATTCATTTCTAGCAAGCTATTTCGAACTAAACCAGTTGGATACCACTGAAAAGTACAGCCTTGAATATTGGCTTCTAAATAATTATCTACAAATTTTGATACTTCAGAAACATTGTAAAAAATCGGATTTTTAAAACCTACTTTTCTGATTACATCCACCATTTTATTAATGTAAGTAGTTGCGATTTCGCCATTATCATGTGTTGGTTCGTTGTTGATTTCTAGCGCAATAATATCAGGATCATTTTTGTAAGCAATGCCTGTGTATGGATTTATGTGATTTAATAATTGTGTAAAGTATCGAATTTGTTTTTCAATGATTTTTTCGTCAGCATAGGTTTGCCATTTTTCTAATTTATTGGAAAATCCTTGAGTTGGAAAATTTTTTTCAGGATAACCATTGTCACCAACTTTGAAAGGCGTGATTAAGGTTCTAAAACCTCGTTCTTTCATTTTTGCGAGTGTATAATCTAGCAAATCTAATTGCGGTGAATTGATTAAATTTCCCAAACTATCTGTTACTTCTGCATCCCAAATGTGCACTCTAAAAGCATTTACGCCCAAACGTGCCAAATGATAAACATCTTTGTCTATAGCATTTTTATGATCTTTATTCACATAATTAATCGCTCTGTAACCGTGTGCAAAAGGCAGTGTATAATTGACGCCAAAAAGTCGGATTTCTTCCTTGTTTTTTGACCATCTAAAAACGCCTTTTGAGTCTACAAATGAAACTGCTTGACCAATTATGATTTGATTACATAAAATAAATACAAATAGAAAAAGATGTTTTTTGTTCATTTTAAAATTGTTGATTCCCTAAAATAATCAAAATTTATTTGAATTTGAATTTTTTTTAAAAACCTGTACCTGGAGCTGCTGGACTTGCAGCTTGTGATTTTTGTGGACTTAAAATCAAATAGGTTCCAATAGCCGTTAATGCTGCATATTTACTATAATTTCCAATCTTTTTAATGGCTTCTTTTCTTGAAATAGTTACTTCTTTTGAATGTTTTTTCATGTTGTTTAGTTTTTAAATTGCTATTATTCTAAAATAATTTTTTTGTTTAAATTTCCGCTTTCAGAAGCAATTTGAACAATATAAATGCCTTTTGATAATTTTGGTAAAGAAATATCTTTAACCCCATTAGAAACAAAAGAAGTATTCAAAACTTGTTTTCCTAATAAATTAAATAATTTCAGAGATGCATTTGTATTTGACAAACCTTTAACACGTAAATTTGATTTGTCTGAAAAATAAACAGAAACTCCCTCTAATAAATTATGACCAACATTCAACGATTTGCTAGAAAGGTGTAAAAAATATTTACCAGTTCCATTGACAGATTCATTTAATACAATATTTACGTTATTATTGTTCAATGAAGTAAACGTTTTAGCAACTCTATCTTCTAAATAAACCTGAATTTCACTTGGCAAATTTAATGCTTCTAAAGAAAAAGTTAATTCTTGTCCAGCAGTTGCTTTTAATCCAATAGGAATTATAGTAGATTCAATTTCTGAGATTGGTAATGCTTGATTAACAAATGCAATTCCTTCATTATTTTCTGGTAGATGAGTGAAAAGAGAAAAATCTGAGGCAACACCATCAAATATTCCAATATCAAAACCAGGGTCTAACCCCTTAGTTTTATCATCAAAATAATTGATTTGTATCTTTTTTGAACTTGTAGCATTTGAAACTGATAAGTTTAAAGTTGGTAAACTTGATTTATAAAAAGGAAGACTAACCTGATGACTTTGCATTGCTTTTGTAATAGAAACAGTTCCTGGATTTACTTTAGAGTTTACAAAAAATGCCTGACCAGGATGAATATAACCTGTTGTAAGTGCTGAATAATTTCCATTTGCTGAATCCCAAACATAAATTGCCTGAAAAGCATCTGATAATTGATTCAAACCAGATGTTCCATTTGAAGTAATAAATGCACTAACATCCATGTATGAAGGAAATGAATTACCAACTAAATTCCAATTGTTATCATTTTGTGAAATTGAAGGATTTAATACTGTTGGCATAGTGCCAGTGAAAGCAAAATTACCACCAGAAGTTCCTTTTTTTAGACCATAACCTACACCTGATTGAAAAGTTTCTGTTGTTCCTCCTTGAAAATAACTCCATTGACCAGTTGTAGGATTTGGTGCATTATTGTTATAAAGAGAAATTCCTTTGTTTGCTATCGAAATTGAACCTGATGCAATATCATTATTGGTAACCCAAGTATTGTCATATTGTGCTCCAATTAAAGGACTTGCGACCAAATACCAATTTGTGTCAGGAACATATACATTATATAGTATATTTCCCGTAACTGCATTTGTTGGCAATAAAGAACCTCCTCCATAAATTGTAAATGTACTTGTAGGATCAATCGTTAAAATATCAACATTTGCCCCAACTGAAGCATAAATTGTAACATCCTTAGATGCAGGAATGCTAACTGTAGATAATCTATTTGGAACATCTACACTCCAATTTCCCATTTTTGACCAATCATTATCAATTGCTCCTGTCCAAGCTGTAGTTTTTGTCATATTAATTTGATCTGCAGGATAAGAACCTGCTACCCAACCAAAAGAACTATTTTGCAATTCAATATTTATTTTGTAATTCAAATTCCCTGTCAAATCAGCAGTTAGTGTTGTTGAATCAGGAATTGTAATGTATAAAGAGCCAGTAACATCTGTACCTGCTGCAACTGGAGTTCCTGCACCTCCTATAAAACTTACCCAAGACCAATCATTCAATAAATTAATTCCACAAAAAATATTACCAGGTGAAGCATAGGTATATTTATAATCAATTTTTATAACATTCCCAATTAAAGCTTGTGTTAATGTTGGAGATTCAAATGTTATTGATTGGGAATAACTTGAGTATGAAATTGTCAAGCAAATTATTGCTAAAAATATTTTTTTTATCATTGTTCGTAATTTTAAATTTTGGTTAGTTATTAATTTTTAATGAATTTCATTCTCTTTTGAGTGTTTTCTGAAGTCAATGTAAGAATATAAATTCCTGAATTTAGTTGAGAAACATCAATTTTAGAGTTCGAAATTTTTGATGAGGCATACACTTTTTTACCCAAAATATTCACAATAGAAACATCAGAAAATGCACTATTTTCAATTCCTTTTAATTGAAGAATATCATTTGCAGGACTTGGAAATACCGAAATCAAATCTTTTTCAAAATCGTTAGTGCTCAAAGCAGCAGCAGTAAGACTTATAGGAGTTGCAGGATAAGCACCTGCCAACCAATCAAAAGTACTTGTTTTTAATTCGATATTTATTTTATAATTCAATTGTCCTGTTAAACTTGATGAAGGGGTTGTGCCTTGAGGAATTGCAAAAGTTATTGAGCCAGTAACGTTTGTTCCTGCAGGAGCAGGACTAAATTCTCCACCTCCAACATAGCTAACATAAGTCCAATCATTTAGTAGATTGATTCCACAAAAAATATATCCGTCAGAAGCAACTGTGTATTTAAAATCTACCTTGATGGTGTTTCCAATTTCAGCAGTTGAAATATCTGAAGTAAATTCAATGGATTGTGCATTTGCGAAACTTGTTACAAATAATGCAATAAAAAGTAATTGTTTTTTCATGATTTAAAAATTTAAGTGAATGGTTATGAGTTAATGATTGTAAAATGATAGAGCTTAACTCTAAATCTCTATTTTCTTTTCTATTGATTTATATTTTTTAATATTGAATTATTTCGTTCATCCAATTGACGCCATCATGAAGATTGTGATTGAAATCCCAAAATGCTTTGTTTTCCCAAGAAGAACCAGCACCATATTGATCTGGAAAAATTAAGGTGTTAGAACCAACCCATTCACCACCCCAATAAATGATGCCAATTCCACCTGCATTGTATAATTCTTGACCAAAATCTTTCAAATACTTTTTTTGTGTATTTGTAGTTGGTGGATTGTCATAACCTGCTGGAATATTTTCATTACCCAAAATATCAACATGATTATCATTTCCTCCAGTTCTAAAAAGTTGTGCAGTTTCCATGATTAAAAACTCTTTTTTGTAGGTGTTTTTTACAAACGAAACTACTTCTGTCCAGCTTTTAAAATCTCCTAAAGAATGCCAACCATGATAATGAGAAAGCGCCAAAATATCAAAATCCAAATTATTTCGAACATGCAATTTTAACCAAGTTTTAAGGTATGAAGCATCAAAAACATGACACGCAATCTTCATGTTTAACCCATATTTTGAGTTGATATCTCTCACTGCTTTTGTACCTGCATTCAATAGTTTTACAGTTCTAACAACACTGTAAGAAGGCAAATCAGTTTCAAGCATGTTAGGTTCTAAAAACCGTTGATTGGTTTCATTGCCAATAGCAACAATTTCTGGAATTAATCCTGATTTTATAAAATCTTCTAAAATAGTGTACGTATGTTTATAAACAGAATCTATTAGTTTTTCAACATCATTGGCAATTGATTGCCATTTTAATGGCGCAACATAACTATTCAATCTTTCATTATCATTTAATGCCATTGATTGGTAACCAAATGTTAACAACGCTTTTAAACCTGCATTTTTTGCTCTTTGCATTTCTAGTTTCACTTTTGCAGGCGAACCAAAATCTACATCAGCATAACCAGTTGTGTAGCTGCTTCTGTAAGGTGGATTATCAATTCTCAAACGAGCTATATTTGCTCCATGATCTGCCAAACTTTGAAATGCATCTTTTGGGATGCCATTTTCTTTAAAAACAACACCTCCATAGGTTTCTTGATGAGAAACATACGCCATGTAAGAACCTTTATAAAATACGGAACTTGGTGTTGGAAAAGGTGCTTCTTCTACAATTGGAATTCCACTTTCTACAGTACAACTCAGTTGAAATAATAAACTTAAACCAATGACAATCTGTGAGATATAAATTTTTTTAAACATTTTTTAATTAAATTAAATTGATTATTTTTTTCATCCAAATTCTATATCCAGTTTCATTTAAATGAACTCCATCATTAGATAAATTCATGTTCATCAAACCATCTTTGTCAGTAAATTCAGTATGCAATTCAATAAGTTGAAATGGATTATTTGATGTCGCATTTCTGAGCAGTGTATTTGTTTTTTGAATTTTTTCTTTAATTCTTACAGTGCTTGTAGGTAAAATTGTATGCACAAAAATGCTTGTATTTGGGGATTTTTCATGAATCTGATTTACAATTTTGAGTATGTTATTGGATACTTTTTCTGAAGTCATATCATCTCTAAACAAATCATTAATGCCTATTAAAATGAACACTTGTTTTGGTTCGCAATACGAAATTTCGCCCAATCTTGCCAAAACACCATCAGTTGTATCACCAGCAATTCCTCTATTTTTTGCTTTTGGATTATTGAATCTTTTGCCCCAATCTCCACCTTGTTCAGTGATGCTGTTTCCTAAAAAGACTAGGTCGTTTTTTGACAAAGGATTTTGCATAAACAGTGCAATTCGTTCTGGATAATGCTTTTTTGTGAAAGCAGTGTGTGTAGCAATGACAATTTTGTCTGATGGATACATTGTACTTGGAATTGAGCATGTCAAACTGCTATCCTCTAATTCATTTTGATTAATGCTACTTTGTGCACATGCTTTTAATGACATAAAAAACACGATAGCAACGAATATTCTTAATCCTAAATATTTCATATTGAAAAACATTTTAAAAAAACCTTATTATTTTGGAGTTACTGTGTATTTTCCTGTTACAAAATCAATTGTAATCTCATAAATTCCTGTTAATGGGGGAGATTTTATGGGAGTTCCAATCCAAGGTGGACTTGTATGTGACCCATTTTCTGTAAATGAACCTCCTGTAGCTGGTTGATTTGCGACCAAACCAACATACGCAGGATTTCCCCAACTCATATTGCTACTGATGAAAGCAAAGTTTCTGTTTCCAATTAATTCTCTTGTGATGGTAAAAATTGCTTTGTTTGGAATTCTCGTTAATTTTTGATTCGCAGGAACTGGATAACCCCAATTTGATGGCACTGCATCACCTTGTAAATACAAAACTCCAGATAATGGAAGTGGAAAGAATAAATCTTCATAAGGTGTTACTATAATGGTTTCAACTTTTGAATAAGAAGGCAATGCTCCATAATTTAAAGATGTTTTTAATCGCACTTTTATGTTGCTTTCAACATTCACATTTAAATCTTTGCTCAAGGCAATTGCATTCAATTTTGCATGTGTAAGAGACAAAGTTGTACTCTCTGTAACTTCAGTTTCTGGATCAGAAAAATCGCCATTTTCAGCATCAATTTCTAAGGTGTATTGTAAAGGAGTACTAACGCCATAATCAGAAACATCCCAACTAAAACCAATAGCTGTTTGATCTTTATTGGCTTTGCTTAAAACAATTTTAGTAGACGTTGGATTTATTAGCAACTCACCATCTATTGGAGGTATTGCAATATTCGAACTTTCACTATCTGTACACGAATTTAATAGGACTGAAGTGAGTAGTATTCCCATAAAAAATTTTAAACTATTTTTCATACTATTTGTATTTTATTGAAGTTAATTTTTAGTGTTTTTAAAAACCATCTATTTGTTTTAAATTCGGATTTGCCAACAAATCTGAAGTTGGAATTGGAAATAAATTGTATTTAGCATCTACTGCTCTTCCAAATTCTGCATTCCCTTTCCAAGCCCACAAATAACTGCCTGTTGTGAGTTTGTCATATCTAACTAGGTCTGTTCTTCTATGAGTTTCCCAATACAATTCTCTAGCTCTTTCATCCAAAATGAAATTAAGCGTAAGTTGTGCGTTTGAAATATTTCCAGCAGTACTTGTAGGATTATTTGCATAAGCACGACCTCTAATTTGGTTCACATAATTCAATGCCAACGAATTACTGCCACCTGAACCACCTCTTAAAACGGCTTCAGCGTACGTTAAATAAATTTCTGCCAAACGAAATACTGGAAAATCAATATCAGAAAGATTTCCGAAATTATTTTTCTGTTCTATGGGATTTCCATTTCGATCTTTGTTTCTGTATTTGAAAGATGAATATCCATCTGTACTTGTTGAAATTGATTTTACTTCTAATCTTTGTCCGCTTGTAAAAAACATTCCACGTTTGTCAATAGATGTATCAGGAGTTGGAAACAATGCAGGAACTTGTTGTGTAAAACGAAACGCTTGCCAACTGCTTGACATGCCATTGATACTTGCAGGAACTCCTGCAGGACCTAATGCTAAAAAATTTGTTGAATACCAAGTTTGGTTTGTATTATCATAATTTATAGTAAAGATAAATTCATTGGTATTCAAGTGATTATCTCCTAACATCAACCATTCATATCTAGATTCTAACCCATATCCTTCGTTAATTATTTTAGCAGCATACGTAATTGCTTCTGTATAAAATTCATTTCCTGTGTAGGTTTTTCCATTTAAATACATTCTTGAAAGCAATGCCCAAGCAGCAGCTTTGTCTGGCCTTCCCCACTCATTTGTTCTAGCATCTGCCAAATCTGATTCAATTTCTTTCAATTCTTTTTCAATAAAAACGAATAAATCAGCACGTTGAATTTGACTTGGTGGAGTTGTTCCTAAAGTTTGCTCAGTAGGAAAAGGAGGATTTCCATAACTATCCATCAAAATCCAAAAACAATACGCTCTTAAAAAGCGAATTTCAGCTTTGAATTGTGCAATTTCTGCTGCTTCAGAAGTTGTAAAACCTCTTGCTGTAATTTTTTCTGGAGAAGATTCATTGATAAAATTATTGCATAACGTAATCATATTGATAGCAGCAGTATATACATTTGCAATTGCTGGAGAATCTGCGCTCCAAGCCAATTCATGGTAAATTCCATCTCCACCATCATTCCAAGTACTTACTGCCATGTCAGTAGAATATTCTTGCATGCTCCAATAAAATCGCAAAAAAGTACTGTATGCTAAATTGGAATACACTGAAGCTAATCCTTGTTTATAACCTTCTACAGAATTGAATTGTTTGTCTGATGTAACTGTGTTTAGTGGAACTTTGTCTAAATCACTGGTACATGAATTTAAATTTATCAATACGATTACTATGAGTATTCGCAGAATAAATCCTTGAATTGTGAGTTTTTTTAAATTTTTCATTTTTTAAATTTTTTAGTTTATATCTGTATTTTTTTAAAAATTTAAGTTCAATCCTAAAGAAAAAATTCTAGGTGTTGGATATCCATTTTCACTTCCATTGATTGATTCTGGATCTAATCCATCGTAATTTGTAATAACAAAAACATTTTGAACGGTAAAGTTTATTCCCAATCCAAGTTTAGAATTCATCAAGGTTTTGCCGAAATTATAGCCAATATTGATGTTGTCCATCTTTAAAAATGATGCATTTTGTAAGTAAAAATCACTAAATCTTTGCGTGTCATTATTAAATCTAAACAAGGTGTCATAATACAATCTGTTTAGATTTTGTGAAACTTGAAAATCAGTAATGGCAACAGTACTATTGTAAGGTTGAAAAAATAAATAATGACCTAAATTGGCATGAAAAGCAGTGCTAATACTCCATTTTTTGTATTGAAAGCTAGTGCTGAATCCTAGTAAATATTTTGGCAATGCTGATTTATTGGTGATATATCTATCAGCTGCGTTGATATTTCCATCATTATTTACGTCTACAACTTGACCTTCAATAGGCATTCCATTTGCATTATACACTTGATTGTATAAGTAAAATGTGTTTCGTGGAAAACCTACTGTATTTACTAAAGTGGCATCACTAAATAATCCAACTCCTTCATCATTTCCATTGGTTAGTTTGGTGATTTTGTTACTATTAAAAGTTGCATTAAAGTTTAATGTCCAATTAATATCCTCCGTTTTTATGGGATTTGCATTCAAATTGAATTCAACTCCTTTGTTTTCCATTGAACCAATATTTAATAGCAATTGATTGCCAAAATTTACGCCCAAAGGAATGGTTGTCATGTTCAATAAATCTTTGGTATTTTTTTGATAAACGTCAACACTTCCAGAAATTCTGTCATCCAAAAAACCAAAATCCAAACCAATATTAAATGACGCAGTTTGTTCCCATTTTAAATCTGGGTTGTAAGCTTGAGGAGAAACTGTCATATAAGGAGTATCTCCAAAAGTATATTGGTTGCTTAAAAAACCTAGGTTATAACCAGTTTGATAATAATAATTGGCAATGCCATCTTGTTGACCTGTAATTCCATAACTTACTCTCAATTTAAGATTTGATAACGATTTGTTGTCTTTTAAAAAACTTTCTTCTTTAATTTTCCAAGCTAAAGCAACTGATGGAAAAGTTCCCCAGCGATTTTTATCTGAAAAACGCGAAGACCCATCTCGTCTTAAAGAAGCTGTGAGTAAATATTTATTATCAAAACTATAATTTAAACGACCATAAAATGAAATAATGGCATTGCTTGGTTTATCAAAAGGAAAAGGAGGTTCACTGTTTGGAAACTGAGTTCCATCTGCTCTAAAAGAAGGGTATGAATAATTGGTTGCTAAAAAATCGTTGTATGAATATCCAGCAGTGATATCAAAATTACTTTTTATTGAAGGCATTTCTTTGCTGTAAAAAAGATACGATTCTAGCAATAAATTTCTAACTTCACGTGATGGATTTGCATAATAAATATAGCCACCAGAAAGATCGCTTGGAAAATAATTAGGTTGAGCAGCATCTCTAAAAACGCCAGTTGAAATGTCATATCCTGCATTTACATTTATGTGCAAATCTGGTAAAAAATGTGTGGAATAATCTAACTGAATGTTTCCTAAACTTCGATAACTTTGGTTAACTCTGTCCACTTGCTCTAACATACTTACTGGATTTATCAATGCAATTGCTGGGTTATCAGCAAATTGTGTGTATTGAAAATAACCCCCATAAGTTTGGTCCTCTACACGAACTGGTTGTGTTGGATCAAAAGCAGTAGCTGTCCAAATAGCGTTTTGATTGGCAATTTTATCATCTTCAAAAGAACCTTTTAAATTGATATTTACTTTTAAATGATTGTCAAAAAACTTCGGATTTAAATTTAAAAGAGCTGTAAGTCTTTTATATCTTCCTGTTTTTAAATTTCCTTCTTGGTCTAAATAACCTACAGAAGCACGATAAGGTAATTTTTTTATGGCTCCACTTACGCTCACATTAAATTCGGATATAAATGCTGGTTGATAAATTTCGTTTTGCCAATTTGTATTTGCTGTTCCTAATGGAGTTCTGCTTGTTCCAAGCGTATTTACAACAGCTCTATATTCATCAGCACTTAAAACATCTGCATTTCTAATAATTGTAGAAACTCTAGTATTTGTAGAAATATTTACTTTAAATTCATCAATACTTCCTTTTTTTGTGGTGATAATTACAACTCCATTTGAAGCTCTTGAACCGTAAATTGCCGCAGAAGAAGCATCTTTTAAAACGGTAAAACTTTCAATGTCATTTGGATTTAACTGACTTAAAATTCCAGGGCCATTATTAGAGCCTTCAATAGGAACTCCATCAATAATAAATAATGGATTATTTGTGGCGCTTAATGAGGAACCTCCTCTAATCAGAATTGAACTTCCAGCTCCAGGTCTTCCTCCAGTTGGAGTTATTTGAACTCCTGGCAATTTGTTGGCAATTAAATTTTCGATATTTGTAGCTGGAATTTCTTGAAAATCTTTTTCGCTGATACTTGCTACAGAACCTGTTAAATCTTTCTTTTTCTGAGTTCCATAACCAATCAAAACAATTTCATTCAAACTTTCAGCTTCTTCTGATAATGAAACATTTAGTTTTGATGAAGTAACTTTCAATTCTTCACTTTTATAACCTAAATATGAAAACACTAAAACATCGCCCATACTTGCATTAATGGAATATTCACCATTAAAATCTGAAATACTTCCAATTGTAGTTCCTTTTACAATCACACTTACTCCAGGCAAAGCCGTATTTGAACTTTTTTCTTTTACAACTCCACTTACAGTAATTTTTTGCGCTTGAGATATTATTGAAAAACTCAGTAACACAAACAGACAGATTTTTAGTTTCATTCTTGTTAGTCTTTTCTAATGATATTTTTGGTTGATTATCAAACTGGAAAAAATTCAGTTTTGAATAGTTTTTTTTTACAATGATATTAGAAAATAGAAATTTTGAATGGGGTCAAATTCATTCAATGAGAGGGAAGAATTCATTGATTTAATGAATTTACAATACATTAAAGGTAATTTACCACAAACTTTTACAGTTTTGTGGATACAAAGTCTGATGGATTTTTTTTGAATTTCTGCTTGAAGAGTTTGCTAAAATATTTTCTGTCAGAATAACCAACTTTATAACAAGCTTCAGAAACAGAATAGCCCATTTCTTGAATTAATTGTTTGGCGATTGAAAGTCTGTAATCTCTATAAAATTCAACAAATGTTAAGCCAGTTAACGCTTTGATTTTTTTGTACATTGCTGAGTGACTTATATTCAATTCCTCAGCAATCAATTGCGCATTTAACTCATTTGATTGAATGTTTTCTTCTAACGATTTGTATAGTTTTTCTAGGAAAATTTGATCTTGTGAATTGATGGTTAATTCTTTAGGATTTAACAAACTATTGTTCACAAACTTTTCTTTTAAAAGTTTTCTGTTGGTTAATAAATTTTTAATTCTTCCCAATAAAAATTCTTCATTGTAAGGTTTGATGATGTATTCATCTGCACCAGTTTCAAATCCTGCTAACTTGTCTTCTTCAGCTGTTTTTGCTGTTAAAATAATGACAGGAATGTGACTTGTAATTCCGTTTTTCTTTATTTTTTTAGACAATTCAATGCCATCCATTTTTGTCATCATCCAATCACTAATAATCAAATCTGGAATCTCTGTTGACGCTTTTTTCAATCCATCTTCTCCATCAAAAGATTGCAATATTTCATAAGATTCTTGTTCCAAAATTTCTCTCAATGATTCCTGAATTTCTAGATTGTCTTCAACAATTAGAATGCGAATTTTTTTCTTATTTTTTGCTGATATTTTCTTTTCAAGTTCATCAATAGTTTTTGAGCTGTTTTCAAAATCAATCAGATTTTCATTCAAATTAAAATGCTGATTTCCTTTCAACAAACGAACCTCAAAAGCGCTTCCTTTTTTGTACTGACTTTTTACTTTAATGGTTGCTTTGTGCAATTCAACAACATCTTTTACAATGGCTAAACCCAATCCAAAACCACGATTATTTTTAGAATGAATTGTTTTTACTTGATAAAATCGATTGAATATTTTTTTCAATTCATCTGACGAAATTCCTATTCCATCATCTTTTACAGTAAGGATAACTTCGTTGGCAGTTTCTTCAATTACAACTGTAATTTCACCTTGATCATTGGTAAATTTAAACGCATTTGAAATTAAATTGAACACAACTTTTTCTAGTTGATTTCTATCAAACCACAAAAAAATCGAATTTGAATCGCTTTTAAAATTATACTTTATAGTTCTATCCAAAGCAATATCCGAAAACGAAACAAAAATTTCTTTGACAAAAGATACAAACTCATTTTTTGACACATTCAGCACAATTTCATTTGATTCCAATTTTTTAAAATCTAGCAATTCATTGACCAATCTTAACAGCAAATTGCTGTTTCTTCTAATAGTATGTGCAGCTTTTATTTGTTTGCTGTCTTGAAGATTATTGGTGTCAAAAAGTCGATTTATAGAACTGATAATAAGTGTTACTGGAGTTCTAATTTCATGAGAAATATTGGTAAAAAACTGTTGTTTTAAGTTATGTAATTCTGTGTCTTTTTCGTGCGCAAATTTTTCTAATTCGAGTGTGTTTTTCAATCTTGCCCAAGAAATACTATTTTTTCTAAAAAGATATAAAAAGAATAAAATCAAGAAAATATAACCCAAATATGCCCACCAAGTTAACCAAAAAGGACTCAGAATTTTTACATTAATTGCCGTAAATTCATCATTCCAATTGGCACCAATTTCCCTACTTTTCACCATAAAAGTATAATTTCCAGGTGCTAAATTTGTAAAAGTTGCAGTTCTGTCTTTGCCAATTGTTCTCCAATCTTTTTCGAAATTTTCCATTTTAATGGCGTATTCACAATTTTCTGAAAACGGAAATTTTAGTGCAGAAAATTCAAAAGTAATGACATTTTGAAAGTGTTTTAAAACGAGTTCTTTTTCAAGTTCAATATTCTTCTTTAAAATTTCATTTTCGCCAATCGCAACTTCTTTATTAAACAGTTTAAAGTTTCTGATTTTAACTTTTGGATGTAAATTTTCATTCGTAATTGTTTCAGGATTGAATTTCAAAACGCCATTTACACCACCAAAATATAGAAATCCTTCAGCATCTTTAAAACTAGAATTGATGTGAAAATCGCCTGATAAACTAGAATAAGTGTTGAATGAATTTGTAGCATAATCATATTTTACAATGCCATTTTTACTACCAAACCAAACATTATGTTGGCTATCCTCAAGAATAGAAGTGATTGTTTTGTACTTTACGTTTTGATAATTTTCAAATCGTTCAATTTTTTTAGTTTTCAAATCCATTCTGTTAATTCCATCACCAGAAGTTCCAATCCATAAATAACCTTTTTTGTCTTTTAAGATTGAAAAAAGGTTGTTATTGCTTATTGTTTTTGAATCGTTCTCAATAAAACTGAAATTTTCAATTTGTTTTGATTTGATGTTAAAAACGCTCAAACCTCCACCATAAGAAGCAATCCAAATGTTGTTTCCATCTTTTAAAATGGAAATTAAATTGTTGTTTGGAATATCAAATCTGGTAAAAGTATTTTTTTTGATGTCAAAATAATTCAAACCTCCACCCCAAGTTGCAATCCATAAATTTTGATTTTCATCTTCAACAATATCTCTAACATCATTAAAACTTAAGGAGTTATTATTTGAAATATCGTTTACATATTGGGTTATTTTTTTGCTTTTGTAATCAAATTTTAAAAGCCCATTTCCAAAAGTTCCCATCCAATAATTGCCATCTTTGGTTTGTATTATTTTCTGAATGTATTTTGCTTTGATTATTGATTCATCAAAAAATTCAGATTTTAGGGTTTTTTTATTAAAAACATTCAATCCTTCTCCATCCAATCCTAAAAATAATTTTTCTGAATTTTGAAAAATAGACAACACAGGATTTGGATTTTTTCCCACAAAATCGCTAAAAATCATTTCTGAATGACTCTTGTTATCCAAAATACTTATACCATTCCAAGCAGTTCCAATCCAAATATTCGAATTGTCATCTTCCGTAATTGCATAAATTGCGTTTCCAGCTAAAGAGCTGTTTAACTGAGAGTTATATTTAAAGTTATTTACAATTGGTTCTTTGCTATTGGGATGTTTTAATTCGAAAAGTCCAAAACCATCAGTTCCAATCCATAAATTTCCTTTACTATCTTTTTTCATAGAACGGATATTTTTGCACTTTTCTAGTAACGAACTATTTTCCTTGAAAAAATTTGAAATTGTGTAGTTTTTCAAATCTATTGTTAGCAATCCTGAGCCTGAAGTTCCCAATAAAATTTTGTCAGAATTTAATTCAGTTATGGTATTTATTGAACTTGAAATTTGTTCATTTTCCTGAATTACTTTTTTAAATTTTCGAGTATGAGTATCAAATAATAAAATTCCTGATGAAAAAGTTCCAATCCACAATCTATTGTTTGAGTCTTCAAAAATACTCATCACATTGATGTTGAGATTGTCAACTTTTTGATAATTATAAAATTTTTTGGTTTCAAAATCATACAAAGACAATCCTTTTTCTGAACCAATCCAAAGTTTTCCATTTGAATCTTCAATCAGTGTATTAATTCTGTTTGAAATGATTGAAAATGGATTTTTAGCAACATTTTTAAAAGAAATAAATGTGTCATTTATTTTGTCATACAAGTTTAAACCTCCACCATACGTTGTTAACCAAAGTTGATTTTTACGATCTAAATACAATCCAGAAATATCATTTGAAACAATATTGCTGTTCTGTTTGTTATAAATTTTCATGCTATGACCATCAAATCTGTTTAAGCCATATTGCGTGCTAATCCAAACAAATCCATTTTCTTCTTTTACAATTCCTGTAATTCTAGAACTTGATAATCCTTGAGTTTCATCAATTTTCTGAAAAATGGGTTGTGTTTGTGCCGAAATTTTAAGCACAAATAACCCAAAAAACGACAGCAAAAAAAGGTGTTTTATAAATTTCAAAATACGATGTAATGATTCTTAATTTTTAAAATGAATTTCAATAACAATATCTATTATAATAAAACTCAAAGAGTATGACAATTTATGATTTTTAGGGTGTCAAATTCTGATTTTTGATGAAATTATTTTAAAAAGTGGAAAAAATGATAAAAATGAATGAAATTATTTGAAAAACTAAGCCTAGTTTTATTTTTTCAATTTCCCAAAAAATCTCTTACTATTTTTTCAATTCTGGCACTTATCTTGCTAGAAACTTCTTATTTTTGAAAGACAATCTACACAGCCTAATTCTATGAAAACGAAACAGTTCCTTACAATTATTGTATTTTTTTTGCTGATTTTTTCTTGCAGAAAAGACAATTTCCAACCCAACAATATTTACAAATTTAAAGAATACATCAAGTTTACAACTTCTGGAGTTGTCTCTGTTGCAGAAAAAATTACGGTAAACCTTGCAAAAGATGTAGAAGGTTGGAAACCAAATCAACAAATTACTGCCGAAATTATTTCGATAAAACCATTTGTAAATGGCAAAATAAAAACGCTTAATTCTCATGCTTTTGAGTTTACACCTGATGAAAATTTAGCTCCAAATACGGAATATGCAATTACAGTTCAATTAGGTAAATTGTATAAAAACACGCCTAAAGAATTTGAAACTTATACGTTTCTTTTTAAAACCATCACACCAAGTTTCACTATTAAAACTGGCATTATTCAATCGTATTCTAAAGATTATCAATATATTGAAGGAATGTTACAATCTGCAGATATTATTGATTTAACACAAGCCAAAAAGCTAATTCAAGCAACTCAAAAAGGAAAATCAAAAAAAATAGTTTGGAACGAATCGTATCAAAAAGAACGTTTTTTTGAGTTTAAAATAGACAGTGTTCAACGTTTTGAAACACAATCTGTTGTTTCGGTTTCTTGGGATGGAAAACCAATTGAAGCCATTACAAAAGGCGAAAATGACATTACAATTCCAGGAAAAGACAGTTTTAAAGTACTGAGCATCAAACCTATTAATGCCAATGAACAATATATTTCCATCAATTTTTCAGAACCTTTAAGTAAACAACAAAATTTTGATGGTTTAGTAACCATTGAAAATGAAAAAAATCCACGATTTATCATCAATGGAAATGAGTTAAAAGTGTTTTCGGAAGTAAAATTTTCTGGAGACATCAATGTATCTGTTTTTCAAGGAATAAAAAGTATTGATGATTTTTCAATTAAAAATACTTTTGTTGAAACCATCACTTTTGATCAGCAAAAACCTGAAATAAGAGCAATTTCGAGTGGCGTAATTTTACCAAATTCTAGCAATTTAGTGTACAATTTTGAAGCCATCAATCTGAAAGCTGTTGATGTAAAAATCATCAAAATTTATGAAAAAAATGTCTTGCAATTTTTGCAAGAAAATAGCCTCACAAGTACAGATGAATATCAACTAAAAAGAGTAGGAAGAAGAGTGGCAAAAAAAACCATTACGTTGGTTACTGACCCTAAAAATTATACGCAAAATTGGAGAGCATATAGTATTGATATTTCCAAAATGGCAGCTACTGAACCTGGAGCAATTTACAGAATCGAAATTAGTTTTAACCAACACCAGAGTTTGTATAATTGTGACGAAAACACAACTGAAAAAAGTGAAAAAGAGTACAAAAATTCGAATGATTTTTCAAACGAAGAGGAAAATGAAGAATTGTATTGGGACAATCAATTGTATGAATATCGGGATTATGACTATGATTGGAATGAACGAAATAATCCGTGTAATAAAGCATATTACAAAAGTGGAGAGCGTTTTATTGCTCAAAATTTATTAGCTTCAAACCTTGGAATTACCGCCAAAAAAGGAACAAATGACGAGTACTTTTTTGCAATAACAAATATTGTAACATCCAAACCTGAAGGCAATGCAAAAGTGCAATTGTTCAATTATCAACAACAAGAAATTGCAACAAAAAACACCAATTTAGAGGGAATTGCAAACATCACAAGTTCAAAAAATGCGGCATTTGCTGTTGTTACCAAAGGCAGAAATAAAGGATATATCAAGCTTGAAGATGGTAATACATTGTCCGTAAGTAATTTTGATGTTGCAGGAACACAAACTCAAAAAGGCATCAAAGGATTTTTATATGGCGAACGTGGTGTTTGGAGACCTGGAGATGCTATGTATTTGACTTTTTTATTGAATGATTTTGAAAATCCTTTGCCCAAAAATCATCCTGTTAAATTGGAAATTACTGATCCACAAGGAAAATTAATTTATAAAAAAGTAACTTCAGAAAATGTGAATAATTTTTATGCATTTACTGTAAATACTTCTTCAGATGCAAAAACTGGAAATTACGAAGCTGTGGTTTCTGTTGGAGGAGCCAAGTTTTACAGGTATTTGAAAGTGGAAACTGTAAAACCAAATCGTTTGAAAATTAAGGTTGATTTTGACGATGATGTTTTATCGAGCAAAAAATCCATCAATGGAACTTTGGATGTAAAATGGTTGCATGGAACTCCTGCAAAAAATTTAAAAACGACCATTACTGCAAAAATTTCAGCTGCGAATTTCAGTTTTAAAAACTATCAAAACTATTTATTTTCAGATCCATCAAGAAGTTTTGAAACAGAAGAAATTACTTTTTTTGATGGAAATTTGAATGAAAATGGTGTTTCAAAAATAAATAAAAATATTACGATTGGAGAAAATGCACCAGGAATGTTGCAAGTGCAATTTTTGGTAAGGGCTTTTGAAAACGGAGGTGATTTTTCTATTGATGCATTTTCCAAAAACTATGCTCCATACACGTCATTTGTAGGACTAAAAACACCCAATAATCAAAAAAATGACGCACTAAATACAGATGAAAATCAACAATTTTCGATAGTTTCTGTTGATGAAAATGGAATTCCAATTCAAAATACCGAAGTTGAAGTGGTTATTTATCAAATTTCTTGGCGTTGGTGGTGGAGTGCCAATTATGATAATTTATCAAAATACACAGCAAGTAGCTATCATAAACCTTATAAAACTTTTAAAATCAAAACAAATTCAAAAGGCGAAAGCAATTTTATAGTGAATATTCCTGAAGCTCAAAGAGGACGTTATTTGTTGAGAGTATTAGATAAAAATAGTGGACATGCTACTGGAAAAGTGGTTTA
>DAIUBY010000003.1:8833-13241 GCA_036846425.1 Polaribacter sp. | reverse complement strand
TTGCCAATTCGTCTTTTTGGAACAATTCCGTTGTTAGTAGAAGATGCTTCCACAAAATTAGAACCTCAAATTTCGATGCCAAATGTGTTGCAACCTGAAAAGGAATTTTCAGTTACAATTTCTGAAAAAAACAACAAAGCAATGACCTATTCTGTTGCAATTGTTGAAGAGGGATTGTTGGATTTAACCCGTTTTAAAACACCAAATGCATTCGAAACTTTTTATGCACGTGAAGCTTTGGGTATAAAAACTTGGGATATTTTTGATGATGTAATTGGTTCTTACTCAGGAAGTATTGACCAGGTTTTTGCCATTGGTGGTGATGGAAATTTGGAGAAAGGGAAAAACCCAAAAGTGAATAGATTTCAACCTGTGGTCAAATATTTAGGTCCTTTTTATTTGGAAAAAGGTGTAAAAAAATCGCATAAAATCAAATTGCCAAATTATATTGGTTCTGTAAGAGCAATGGTTGTTGCAGGAAATGTAACTGAAGAGGCTTTTGGAAGTGCAGAAAAAACAGTGCTTGTAAAAAAACCTTTGATGATTTTGGCAACATTGCCTAGAAAATTATCTCCAAAAGAAAAAGTGCGTTTACCAATTAGCATTTTTACAATGGATAGTAAAGTCAAAAATGTTACTGTAAAAGTGAACACTAGTAAAGGTTTGAAAGTGATTGGAAATCAAACACAAATCATCAGTTTTTCAAAACCAGATGAAAAAATGTGCTATGTTGATTTGGATGTTTTGAATGTTATTGGAACACAAACTGTTGAAATTATTGCTACTGGAAATGGCGAAACTTCAAAGTATAAGGTTACTCTAGAAATTGCCAATCCAAATCCAATGGCAACAAAATTGATTGATAAAACAGTACAGCCAAATTCAGAGCAAACTATTGATTTTGAAACATTTGGAGTTGCAGGGACTAATACTGCAACACTCGAATTATCCACAATTCCTGCAATCAATTTTACATCAAGATTGGCATATTTGATTCAATATCCTCATGGATGTTTGGAGCAAACAACCTCAAGTGTTTTTCCTCAATTGTATATGCCTTCCATTTTTGATATTTCAGCTGCAAAAAAACAAGAAATTCAGGAGAATATCACTCAAGGAATTCGAAAAATTGGCAATTTCCAAAAACCAAATGGTGGTTTGAGTTATTGGTTAGGAGAAGATGAAATTAGTGATTGGGGAACTTCGTATGCAGGACATTTTATGTTGGAAGCTGAGAAAAAAGGATTTGTTTTGCCATTAACTTTTAAGAAGAATTTTATAGCGTATCAAAAACAAATTGCCCGAAATTGGAGGCCAAGTTATAATCAATATTTGGGTGATTTAGAGCAAGCTTACAGATTATATACCTTGGCATTAGCAAACAATCCTGATTTATCTGCCATGAATCGTTTGCGCGAATTTCCACAATTATCTAATGACGCAAAATGGCGTTTGGCAGCAGCTTATGTGTTGGTTGGACAAAAAGAAGCTAGTGATGCTATTTTGAAAAACGCCACAATTGATTTTACGGAAAGTGATTTTTCTAATTATGGTTCATCAACTAGAAATGCTGCTATGGCATTGGAAACCATGTTATTAACAAACAATAAAAACACTAAAGAATTGGCAACTTCCATTGCAAAAGATTTATCAAGCAATCAATGGATGAGTACGCAAACAACGGCTTTTAGTTTACTGGCAATTGGAAAAATGGTAGAAAAAAATGGAGGAAAAGCCATTAAAGTGACTTTGACAAATGGAGAAAAATCTGAAACTATTGACACAAAATCATCTTTAATTCAACGAAATTTAGTGGTGAAAAATGGAAAAAATTCCATCAAAATAAAAAATATTGAAAACAATATTGTGTATGCACGCATTTTAAATTCTGGAAAACCTGATATAGGAAACGAAATTTCTGAAAGTAGAGGTTTGAGTGTTTCAGTGAAATACAAAGATTTGAAAGGCGCTCCAATTTCGATTAATGAATTGAAACAAGGACAAGATTTTGTGGCAACAATTTCTGTGAGCAATCCAAAAAATCAAACTATAAATGACATTGCCATAACTCAAATTTTCCCTTCAGGATGGGAAATTGTAAACACACGTTTTACAGATTTTGGAACATCCATCAAAAGTGAAGCACGTTATACAGATGTGAAAGATGACCGTGTTTATTTTTATATTGATTTGAAAAAACTAGCCACAAAACCCGAAGCAAAAACGTTTACTGTTTTGTTAAATGCTGCATATTTAGGCAATTATTATTTACCAGGAATTCAAGTTGAAGCCATGTATGACAATGATTATTTTGTAAAAACCAAAGGAAGTTGGATAAAAGTGGTGGAATAATTTACAAGGGCAAAGGGTTTAAAAAATATTTTAAACCCTTGTTTTTAAAATGGATTTTCATTACAATTTTGCTATTGTTGTATGTGTTTTGTTTGCCCAAAAAATTGTTTACAAAACCAACATCCACAGTAATTGTCAGTGAAAAAAATGAATTATTAGGAGCATTGATTGCAGATGATGGTCAATGGCGTTTTCCGCATGAAAATGAAATTCCTGAAAAATTCAAAACCTGTGTTGTGCAATTTGAAGACGCTTATTTTTACAAACATCCAGGATTTAATCCAATTTCAATTTTTAAAGCAATTTCTCAAAACATTCAGTCAAAAAAAGTTAAAAGAGGAGGAAGCACTATTTCGCAACAAGTAATTCGTTTGAGTAGAAATAATCAATCACGAACGTATTTTGAAAAAATCATTGAAATCATTTTAGCAACGCGTTTGGAAATAAGACATTCCAAAGAAGAAATCTTATCTTTTTGGTCTTCAAACGCACCTTTTGGAGGAAATGTTGTTGGACTAAATGCAGCTTCTTGGCGTTATTTTAATCGAAAATCATCTGAACTTTCTTGGGCTGAAGCAGCAACTTTGGCTGTTTTGCCAAATGCACCAAATTTGATTTATCCAGGAAAAAACAAGCAACAATTAATCACAAAAAGAAATCGATTGTTGCAAAAATTATTGATTAATAAAAAAATTGATTCACTAACATATCAATTGTCCATTTTAGAGGAAATTCCTGAAAAACCTTATTCTTTGCCACAAATTGCCCCACATTTATTGCAAAAAATTCATCAACAAAAAAAAGGGGATTTTGTGCAAACAACCATTGATAAAAATTTACAACAACAAGCCAATGATATTGTGCAACAACATTACAATCAACTTTCTAAAAATGGTATTCACAACATGGCAGTGTTGGTTTTGAATGTAAAAACACGCAAAGTTTTGGCGTATGTTGGCAATTCTCCAACAACCAAAAAAAACCAAAAAGATGTTGATATTATTGATAAACCCAGAAGTACAGGAAGTATTTTAAAACCATTTTTATACGCAGCAATGTTGGATAATGGCGAATTATTACCAAATACGTTGGTTGCTGATGTTCCAACCAATTTTGGCAGTTATCATCCTGAAAATTTCGATAAATCCTATGCAGGTGCAGTTTCTGCAAAATTGGCCTTATCAAAATCCTTAAATGTACCAACTGTAAGTATGTTGCAACAATTTGGATTGGAAAAATTCCATCATTATTTGCAACAATTACAGTTAAAAGACATCAAAAAAAGCGCCAATCATTATGGATTGACATTGGCTTTGGGTGGTGCAGAAAGTAATCTGTGGGATTTGTCAAAAACATACGCTTCTTTGGCTTCAACCATCAATCATTATTCAGAAAATTCGAGTCAGTATTTTAAAAATGAGTTTTGCGAACCCACTTTTTACACCAATAAAAAAATAGATTTTGGGAATAAAACATCTCAAAAAATCATTTTTGATGCAGCTTCATGTTATCTCACTTTTGAAAGTTTGAAAGAAGTAAACAGACCTGATGCCGAAGAAAATTGGGAATTTTTTGATTCTTCCAAACAAATTGCATGGAAAACAGGTACCAGTTTTGGATTTAGAGATGCTTGGGCAATTGGCGCAACTAAAGATTTTGTTGTGGGAGTTTGGGTTGGCAATGCTGATGGAGAAGGAAGACCAGGTTTGGTTGGCGTACAAACTGCAGCACCCATTTTATTTGACGTTTTTGATAAACTTCCCAATTCAGCCTGGTTTGAAAAACCTTTTGACGAAATGACTGAAGTAGAAATTTGTACCAAAAGTGGTTTTAGAGCCAGTCCAATTTGTGAAGAAAGTAAGCAAATTTTCATTCAAAATAGCGGTTTAAAAACAGCTCCTTGTCCATTTCATGTGATGGTAAATGTGGATATTTCTGAACAATATCAAGTAAATACTTCATGCGAATCGTTTGCAAATATCAAACAAAAATCGTGGTTTGTGTTGCCACCATTAATGGCGTATTATTACAAAGAAAAAAATCCGTTTTACAAATC
>DAIUBY010000003.1:0-8733 GCA_036846425.1 Polaribacter sp. | reverse complement strand
CTTATTTTTAGAATGAAAATATATCCTATTGAAACAGGAAATTTTAAATTAGATGGAGGAGCCATGTTTGGCGTTGTTCCAAAATCTATTTGGCAAAAAACCAATCCTGCAGATGCCAATAATTTGATTGAAATGAGCATGCGTTGCTTATTAATTGAAGATAGAAATCGTTTGATTTTGATTGATACTGGTTTAGGAAACAAACAATCTGACAAATTTTTTAGTCATTATGCTCTTTATGGAGATTTTTCTTTGGATGCTTCATTGAAAAAATTAGGTTTTCACAAAGATGATATTACAGATGTTTTTTTAACGCACTTGCATTTTGATCATTGTGGAGGTGTCATTGAAAATGATAAAAATGGGTTGCTAATTCCTGCTTTTAAAAATGCAAAAGTTTGGAGTAATGACAAACACTGGAAATGGGCAACAGAACCAAATGCACGTGAAAAAGCTTCGTTTTTAAAAGAGAATATTCTGCCAATTCAAGAAAACGGACAACTAAATTTTATCCATAGAAATGCTAAAGACCAAATTGGTTTTGACGTACTTTTTGTTGATGGACATACAGAAAAACAAATGTTACCCATCATTCAATATCAAGGAAAAACCATCGTTTTTATGGCAGATTTGTTACCGACAATTGGGCATATTCCATTGCCTTATGTGATGGGTTATGACACAAGACCATTGCTTACAATCAAAGAAAAAGCAGCATTTTTAAAACAAGCTGCTGATTATCAATTTTACCTGTTTTTAGAACATGATGCTTACAATGAATTGTGTACTTTACATCACACAGAAAAAGGAATCAGACTTCATACAACGCACAAATTTTCAGAAATATTTAGCTAATAATTTTAATCCATGAGAAACCTAAAATCAATTTTTTTAGGTGCATTTTTTGCACTTTTTATAGCAAGTTGTTCAACTACTCAAAAAGTATTGACGCTTCCAAATTTTGATACTCCAATAAACATTACTCCCAAAAAGCAAGCACTTTCTGAAGAAGAAGAAAAGTTTTGGTCACATGCAGATTTGCTGAAAGATTCTATTGCTGGCATGAGTTTGGAAAAAGCATATCAGTTTTTGGAAGGTAAAAAAGCGACACCTGTTATTGTGGCAATTGCTGATTCTGGAGTGGATATTGAACATGAAGATTTGAAAGATGTGTTGTGGACAAACCCAAAAGAATTTAAAGGAAATAAATTAGATGATGATAAAAATGGGTATGTAGATGACATTCATGGTTGGAATTTTTTAGGAAATGCAGCTGGAAAAATTATCAATGCTGATCAATTAGAAATCACACGTTTAGTAAAAAAAGGACGTGAAAAATTTGGCGATAAAAAAGCTGATGAAATTTCCGAAAATGACAAAGCTTCTTTTGAAGCGTATCAAAAATTAGAGGAAGAATATCGTTTAACCATCAGTCAAAAAGAATTTGAAATTCAGGATATAGAACAAACTCAAAACAATTTAGAACGCTTAAAAGTTGTTTTTGATGATGTGAAGAAATTTGCAGGAAAAGAAAAGTTGAGAATTAGCGATTTAGATAGCTTAAAACCAACTAGTTTATTAATGATTACGCAGATTGAAACACTTAAAAAAGTTCTAGAAAATGGCGCTACTGAAGAAGATTTAATTGGCTATCTGAAAGAGGTAAAAGATTACAAAAAAGAGTTGGTAAAAGCTATGAAAGGGTATGATTTAGAACTAAATGATCGTGCCAATTTAGGTGATAATTTATACGATATCAATGACAAATTTTATGGAAACAACAATGTGATAGGCAACAAAGATCTAGAAAATCACGGAACGCATGTTGCAGGAATTGTTGCAGCATCTAGAAATAATAATAAAGGGGCAAAAGGAGTTGCCAATGTTGTGAAAATCATGACAGTGAGAATTGTTCCTGATGGAGATGAACATGACAAGGATGTTGCTTTAGGTATCAAATATGCAGTTGATAATGGTGCAAAAATTATCAATACTAGTTTTGGAAAACGTTTTTCACCTAACAAAGAATGGGTTTTTGATGCCATTGCTTATGCCGCACAAAACGATGTGTTGATTGTAAATGCCGCTGGAAATGATGGAAAAAATATTGATATTCGTGAAACATATCCCAATGATTCTAAAGATTTAAAAACCGAATTTGCAGACAATGTAATTACAATTGGCGCAAGTAGTTTGTTTTTCAATGAAGAATTGGTAGCGAGTTTTTCCAATTATGGCAAAATCAATGTTGATGTTTTTGCACCTGGAGTTGATATTTATTCAACAGTTCCAAAAAATGAATATGAATCCTTGAGTGGTACATCAATGGCAGCACCATCAACATCAGGAGTTGCTGCGTTGATTCGTTCGTATTATCCAAATTTAACGGCAAAAGAAGTCAAATATATCTTGATGAATTCAGGCGTAAAAATCGATTTTAAAGTCGTTAAACCAGGCTCTCAATCTGAAGAAAATCCAACAGGAGATTTGGTTCCTTTTGCAGATTTATCAGTTTCTGGACGATTGGTAAATGCGTATAATGCGTTGCAATTAGCGGACTATTTATCGAGAAAAAAACAGTAAAAGTTCAAGATTTAAAGTTCAAAACTCAAGATTAAATTTTAAAAATCTAATTATCCATAACATCAAACCATGAAAAAAACACTTTTTTTAGCATTTTCCTCCTTAACGTTGTTGTCTTGTGCACAAACAAAAGAAATCACTTACACTCAAAAAGCATCTAAAAATAAGTATTATTGGCAGCAACAAGCAGATTATAAAATGGATATTGATATGGATGTAAACAACTATCAATACAAAGGAATTCAAAAATTAGTGTACACCAATAATTCTCCTGATGAACTGAATAAAGTGTTTTATCATTTGTATTTTAATGCATTTCAACCAGGTTCTCAAATGGATATTCGTTCTTTAACTATCAAAGATCCAGATCAAAGAGTGGGAGATAGAATCAGCAAATTGAAACCAAATGAAATTGGCTATATCAAAGTGAATTCATTAAAACAAAATGGAGTAGCAGTTTCTTATGAAACTGTTGGAACCATTTTAGAAGTTACTTTAAATAAACCCATCAAATCTGGTGAAAAGGTAACTTTTGATATGATTTTTGATGCACAAGTTCCACTTCAAATTCGTAGATCAGGAAGAAATAGTGTCGAAAATGTTGCATTATCTATGGCTCAATGGTATCCAAAAATGGCAGAATATGATTTTGAAGGATGGCATACACCTCCTTATATTGCTAGAGAATTTCACGGAGTTTGGGGAAATTTTGACGTAACCATTCATATTGATAAAAATTACACCATTGGTGGCACAGGATATTTGCAAAATCCACAAGAAGTTGGTCATGGATATGAAGACAAATCAAAGGCTTTGAAATTGCCAAAAGGCGACAAATTGATCTGGAAATTTAAAGCACCAAATGTACACGATTTTATGTGGGCAGGTGATCCTGAATATGTTCATGATACTTTTAAAATGGAAAATGGTATTGATTTGCACTTTTTCTACAAGAAAAATTTGGAGCAAAAATTCTTAAAAAATTGGAAAGATTTGCAACCAAAAACAGCAGAATTGATGACCTATTTCAGCACGCATGTTGGGCAATATCCTTACAAACAATATTCTGTAATTCAAGGTGGAGATGGAGGGATGGAATATGCCATGTCAACATTGATAACAGGTCAACGTAATTTTGGAAGTTTATTTGGCGTAACTGCGCACGAAATGGCTCATACTTGGTTTCAGTTTTTGTTGGCTACTAACGAAAGTTTACATCCTTGGATGGATGAAGGTTTTACATCATACATCTCCAACAAAGCAGAAAATGAGATTTTGAAAGAAGGAAAAGAAAATCCACATTTTGGTTCCTACAGAAGTTACAGAGGAATTGTTGAAAGAGGTTATGAAGAATCACTAACAACACATTCAGATAGATATGAAACAAATTGGGCTTATGGCACAGCAAGTTATTCCAAAGGAAACATCTTTTTGTCGCAATTAGAATATGTAATTGGTGCTGAAAATGTAGCAAAAGGTATCAAAAAATATTTTGCAGATTTTAGTTTCAAACATCCAACACCCAATGATATCAAGCGTTCTATGGAAAAAGTTTCAGGAATACATTTGGATTGGTATTTAAACGAATGGACACAAACAACTCACACCATAGATTATGGAGTAAAAACTATTGATGGCTCAATAATTACCTTAGAAAGAATTGGTAAAATGCCAATGCCAATTGATATTGAAGTTGTTTTTACAGATGGTAGCAAACAGGAATTCAATATTCCCTTAGAAATGATGCGAGGTTCAAAACCAACATCAGCAACTGTTTTGAAAGATTGGGCTTGGGCAAATCCAATTTATATTTTTGATGCAAAAAAAACAGTAAAATCAGTAATGATTGATAAAAGTGGTTTAATGGCAGATATCAATTTGGAAAATAATACCAATTTGAAAAAGACAAGATAAAATTAATTTCAACTATTTTTCTAAAAGTTTTCTGTAATTTTCATAATCACTTTTGGTATCTAAATCTATCAAAGTTGCGTTGAAATTACTAAAAACACAGTTGTTCTTGTTGTTTTTCAAAAATTCTTTTGCTCCAAAATCGCCTTGTAAAGTTTGCAATTCCTGGAAAAATTCTTTTGGAAAAATAGCAGGAACACCAACGTTTTCAGGATATTTAGACACAATTATTTTTGCAACTTGTTGATTGAATAGTTGAATTAAATTTTCTAAATAATAGATTTCAATGGCAGGTTGATCTGCTAATAAAATTAAAACTCCATCAATTGTTGGATGATTTTTTTCTAAATAATCAATTCCTGAAACAATACTCGAACTCAATCCTTCTTTGTAATTTTTATTGATGATAAAAACAACATTTTCTGATGAAATTTTTTCTTGAATTAATAAAGCATTTGCTCCTAAAACGCAAAAAATAGGATTTTTTGAAATCGCTTTTGCTTTTTCTAAAACATGTTCAATCAGAGTTTTATCTCCAATTTTCAATAACTGTTTGGGTGTTTGCATTCTGGATGAATTTCCAGCAGCCAAAACTAAAACAGCAATATTTTTCATGATTTATTGATGAATTTTTCCTTTCAAATTTCGCAATGAAAAAGGTTCTTTATTGTTGAAAACAGTCATGATTTCTGCAATGATAGAAATGGCAATTTCCTCAGGAGTTTGCGCACCCAAATGCAAACCTGCAGGTGTGTAGATTGAATTTAAAAACGTGGGTTCAATATCAGGATTCATCTCAAAAAGTTCGTTGAGCAAACGCTCACCTTTTTTTGGAGAACCTAAAATTCCAATATATTTTACTTGCAATTCGGATAATTTTAGCACATATTTTAAATCTTGCACATAACTGTGATTGATAATCACAATTGCAGTATTTTCTTCAATATTTTCAAATTGAATCATTTCAGGAGTTGAACCAATTACTGAATTTGCGACTGGAAAATCTTTCAAAGTTTTTGGATCTTTTGCTGAGGTAATCACGTCAATTTCCCAACCTAAATTGGAAGCAATTTTACACAATTTTACAGCATCATGTTCGCTACCAATAATCAAAAGTTTGAATGCAGGTTTCAGTATTTGTGTAAATTGTTCAATATCAGATTTTTCTGAAACTGAAAATGACTTATTAAATGAAAAAACTCCTTGATTTTCAAAAACAATTTGCGAACCAATAGTTCCAATTGCTTCATCTTTTTTGATAAAAAAACTGTTAATTTTGATGGATTCACGATTTTTTATGGCATCAGAAAAATGATGTAGAAACTCATTTTCCACCTGAAAAGGTTCAATCAAAATGTATAAAATTCCTTCACAACCCAACCTGTATCTGCCATCATAAGTGATTATTTTTGCTTGATTATCCAAAAAAACAGGCTTTGCTCTTTTGATAATTTCTTTTTCTACACAGCCACCACTTACAGCGCCAATAGTGGTTTCATCTTCAGAAATTAGCATACGAACACCAGGTTTTCTGTAAGATGAGCCTTCTAAAAAAACTACGGATGCTAGCACACTTTTCAATCCTTTTTGTTGATTGATAACAGCTTGTTGAATGATTTCTTTGAGTTCGTGAATCATGATAAATTAGGTCGCTTAAAGATACATTTTTTTAGGAACTACAGCTCAACATAGAACATCCCACTTTGTCACGAGCCCATTCTGGTCTTTTTGCAAACCATTTTTGATGATTTGGTTGTTCATCATACGGTTTTTTAAGATGCTGAAATAATTCATCAATTAAGGAATAATCATCCTTATTTGCAGCGTCAATTGCCAATTGTGCCATGTAATTCCGCAATACATATTTTGGATTTACGGCATTCATTTTTAGTTTTCTATCAGCATCAGAAAATGATTCTTTTTGTAAACGATTTGCGTATTTTCCAAACCATTGTTGCCAACTATTTTTGATTTTTTCAGTGATATTTTCAACATCGTAAAAAGCCTCTTTTATCAATTCAAAACCTTTTTTTTCTGAGGTAAAATCACTTAATAATCGAAAGAAAATCGTCATGTCAGTTTCTGACAATTCCAACGTATCTTCTAAATTCTGAATGAGTTTTGCATCGTTTTCATCCGAAGAAAAAAGTCCTAATTTGGATTTCATCATTTGCAATGATTGGTTTTCAAAATTGGTTTTATATTCATTTAAAATTGCTTCAAAAGGAGCAGCTTCTTCAATCAATGGGTAAAGTGCATTTGCGAGTTGATATAAATTCCACAAACCTATATTTGGCTGATTTCCAAATCGATAACGTTTGTGTTGACGATCTGTAGTGTTTGGTGTCCAGCCAAAATCAAAGCCTTCTAACCATCCATAAGGACCATAATCAATGGTCAAACCCAAAATGGACATGTTGTCTGTGTTCATCACACCATGCACAAAACCCACTCTTTGCCAATGAATTATCATAGTTAAAGTTCGTTCAGCAACTTCTTTAAAAAACTGAATGTAACTTTCTTTTGAGGGATTTCCTAAATGTGAAAAATGATGATTGATTGTAAAATCGACCAAGATTTTTAGATTTTTCATATCATTTCTAGAGGCAAAAATTTCATAATTTCCAAAGCGTAAAAAGGATGCTGCAACTCTACAAACAATTGCACCCTTTTCATACGTAGGATTTCCATCATACATAATATCACGCAATACTTTGTCTCCTGAAAGGCTTAAAGACAATGCTCTTGTTGTAGGAATTCCTAAATGAAACATGGCTTCACTGCATAAATATTCTCTGATTGAAGAACGCAAAACAGCTAAACCATCAGCATTTCTTGAATAGGGAGTTTCTCCTGCACCTTTTAGTTGTAAGTTCCACTTTCTATTTTGATGTTCAATTTCAAATAAATTAATCGCTCTTCCATCACCCAATTGTCCAGCCCAAGTTCCAAATTGATGCCCTCCATAACACATTGCAAAAGGTTTTGTGTTTGGATAAATTTCATTTCCTGTAAATATATTTTTAAAAAATTCTGATGTTGATTCTGCTTTTGAAATTCCAAGAGTTGCAAGCATTTCTTCAGAAATATGAATCACTTTTGGAGCTGCTGTTTTCTTAGGATTTACAATCGAAAATGCGGCTTCAAAAACTTGCCGTCTTGAATTTTCGAGCAATAAATCTGCAGGCAATTCTTTGGTAAAAGTTTCTATGATGTTTAATTTCATTTGAGTTTGTCAGCGTGTAATTTTCTAAGTTTTGCTAATTTTGGAGTGATGACATATTCACAATATCCTTGTGATTTGTTATTTTGATAATAATTTTGATGATATTCTTCAGCCTCATAAAAAATTGGCAAAGGACTTACTTCTGTAACAATTTTATCCTCATAAAAATCTTGCACTTTTTGGATGGTTTTCAACGCAATTTCTTGTTGCATTTCATTGTGATAAAAAATCACAGAACGATATTGTGTTCCAACATCTGCACCTTGTCTGTTTAAAGTTGTTGGATTGTGTGTGGTTAAAAAAATCATTAAAATATCTTCAAAAGAAATGAGATTTGCATCAAAAGTAATTTGAATTACTTCTGCATGACCTGTCAACCCTGAGCAGATTTCTCTGTAAGTTGGTTTTCCTGGCGCATTTCCTCCTGCATAACCAGAAACGACTTTTTCAACGCCTTTTACTTTTTGAAAAACTGCTTCTGTACACCAAAAACAACCTCCACCAATAGTGGTTACTTGAATATTTTTACTCATTATTTTTCAGATTTTTCAAGTTGCATAGACACAGAATTGATACAATAACGCAATCCGCTTGGATGTGGTCCATCAGGAAAAACATGTCCTAAATGAGCGTCACAAACATTGCAAAGCACTTCAACACGAACCATTCCAAAGGAAACATCTTTATGGTATTGAATGGCATTTTCGGTTATTGGTTGTGTAAAACTTGGCCAACCTGAACTCGAATCAAATTTGATTGTCGAATCAAAAAGTGGTGAATTGCAGCAAATACAATTGTATTTTCCTGATTCATAAATGGAACATAATTCTCCCGAAAATGGTCTTTCAGTGCCTTTTTGTCTTGCAATTCTATATTGTTCTTCAGTTAACAATTCTCTCCATTCAGAATCTGTTTTTTCCACTTTTTTATCAGGAGTTGGATTTCCTTTGGTGGCAAAATGAAGTATGTCTTTCCAAGTAAGCATGTTTTATTATTTTTTTATTGATGTAAAT
>DAIUBY010000002.1:49872-75001 GCA_036846425.1 Polaribacter sp. | reverse complement strand
ATCGCCAGTAGATTTTACTATAACGTTTATTCATTTGCTTTTGTTTGGCTTCAATAACATCCATAAAACCAAAAATTCCAAATTTCTTAAAAGATTGATCTCTTGCTTCTTCAAATGATAAATGCGGATTTTCTAACCAAATTGCTTCAATATCATTGGCTAAATGATCTACCAATTCTGTTTGCACATCATAATGACATACAAAATGTTTGCGTGTGAATTGGTATAAATCTTCTATTTGATTTTGGGTGATTTTCATTCAAACAATAATTTTTCTTTGATGATTTTTAGCTTTTTTAAGGTTTTTAGGTGAATTAAAATTCCTGCAGTAGCAAAAATACTATTTACACAAGTAATTAAAAACCAGATAAATAACTGATTTTCTTTGGAAACAGGAATGATTCCATCAGGTTTTATAAATTGTAAAAATGAGTTTAACATCAAGAAAGAGAAAAAGATATAAAAGCTACTATAAATTAAATATCCAGATTTTTTCTTTTGTAAAAACTCTTTGAAATACAAAACCAAACCAATAATTAAAGGAGTAAATAAAATTAGCATTGTAGTGGTTTTAAAAACTAAAAGGCTAGAAAATTTATACAGCAAAAAATAACCAAAAAAAGACAAACAAGTCACAAATAAATCAATGGGATTTGTTACTATTTGCAGTGTTCTTTTAAAATATTGTTTTCTAACTATTTTATTAATTGCGAAAAGTTTACTTCGGTTCAAAGCCTCTAAATTTCCTGTAAGATTCATGATGAAAAAGCTAGATTCAAGAGCACTTTTATAAGATTCACCTTTCTCCATTCGATTTTCAATGTCCGAAACTAAATGATCAAGAATTTCAATTCTGATGTCCCAATAATTTAATCCGTTTTTCTTTAAACGATTTTCTATGGATTGGATTTGTTCTTTGGTGATTTCCATGTTTACAGATTTTTCATTTGATATATTTTTTCAACGTATTTTTTCTTTTGATAAAAAACGTACTCTCCACAACAATAAAATAAAACTAGAAGAAAAAAAGCAATTAATAAGGTGTGAATAAAAACCGGATTTAAAAAGAATTCTTTGTCAAATCCTACAAAAAAATTGAAAATCATTACACAAACATAAAATGTATTGTAAAAATTCAAGGTAATATCAAGTGCTAAAAAACTAACTTTTTTAGAGTTTCTGATATTTACTAAAAACAGCAATCTAAATCCAAGAAAAATTAAAATAAAGCTTAAGGTTTCAAAAAAAGTTTTCTTATCAACAACCCATTGCATCAATTGCCACAAACCCGAAAAAAAACCTAATGAAAAGATGATTTTTGGAATGCTAAAAAAACTTTGTAATTCTAAAAAGGATTGTTTGTAAAACTGCTTCGTAACTGATTTTGTTTTTTCATCTAACAAATCTTTAAATCCATTTTCACCAAAATTTTTATGAATATTTTCAAGTTCTTGATGAAAATCTAACTTTGGATTTTCTTGCAATTTTATTTCTAAAATACTTGCAAAATGATCAACCAACTCCTTTTTTACATCTTCAAATTTTATATTACAAATTGTTAAATATTTATCAATTTGTGTAAGTTGTTCTTTGGTGATTTCCATCGCTATGAAATTTTATATTTACCAACAACCGCTTGATGCTTTTTATAAAAATGATGACAGATATATGTCACCATAACTCCTGCACTAATAAATGAAATAAAAATGGAACTAATCTGTCCTTTATGGTCTAAAAAACTTCCTAATAACAGAGGAATTATTAAAAAAACAACAGCTATATATTGTGTTTTTAAAATAAAACGGTAGGTGCTTTTTTGTTTAGAAAGTTGTGTTTTTATAGTGATGTAAATCATGTAAATCAAAGCTAAAAAAGTAACTGAAAGCAATAGGTCATTTATCAAATTTGCTTCTTGTTTCTGAAAAGAAATAGAGCTGTTTTTTAAAAAAAACATGGGTACTAAATAAGCTGCCAAATACAAAAAATAAAAAGGCCTGAATTCTTTAACAGCTTTATCAACCACAATTTTTGATTCAGAATACAACATTCCAAAATAAAAACTAGAGCGTTGTGTAAAATGACGTTCCCATTTGATAGTTGTCATTTTTAGTGCGTTTTCAAACGAATGATTTTTGTTCATCAATTGTTCAATATCCAGAATCATGTGATCTAAAATTTCTACTTTTAAATCTAAATATTCAACTTTCCTGTTTTGTAAATAACTTTCTACAATTTCTATTTGCTCTATTGTTAATTCCATAATTTCCATTTTATTCCAAACTAAATTTAGGATTTACTAACTGTTGCATTGTTCTCAAAAATTCTTGCATTTCCGAAACTTTATTGGCAGTTTCTTTGCTACCATTTTCAGTAAGTTTATAGTATTTTCTGAGTCTGTTTCCCACATTTACAACCTCAACATCTAGCAAACCATCTGCTTCTAATTTGTGCAATGCTGGATACAAAGCGCCTTCTGTAATATTCAACTCGCCTTTGGTCAATTCTTTTACTTTTTGTGTAATTTCATAACCATACATTTTTTCATTACTTGCTAATAATTGCAAAATAATAGTTTGTAAAGAACCTTTGAATAATTTTTGATTTCCCATTTTTGAATGATTTTTCAAAAACAAATATATACATAATTTTCTTATACATATTAATCTTATGTATATTTTTTCTTGTCAAATTTTATAAACATTACATTTTTTATAAAAATTAACCTGATTTTTTATTTCCAAAACAAAAAAATAGTTGATTTATGTAACTTACAGCTATTGATTTAGACTAATTTTGATGTAATCTTCAAACAAATCTACCATGAACAAAAAAATAATTTTCATCAGTTTAGTTGCATGCAGTATTTTAGTTGCTTGCAATTCATCAAAAAAGGAACGAAACATCACAATGAATTATCCAGAAACAGCAAAAAAACCAGTTATTGATACCCTTTTCAACACCGAAATTATAGATAATTTTCGTTGGTTAGAAGATGATAAAAGTAAAGAAACTGAAAATTGGGTGAAAGCGCAAAATGCAGTTACTTTCGATTATTTGAACAAAATTCCATATCGAGAACAATTAAAAAATCGCTTATCAGAATTATGGAATTACGAAAAAGTAGGAACTCCTTTCAAAGAAGGTATTTACACCTATTTTTATAAAAATGACGGATTGCAAAACCAATCTGTCATATACAGACAAAAAGAAAATGGTGAGCCTGAAGTGTTTTTAGACCCAAATACATTTTCAGAAGATGGATCAACTTCTTTAAGCAGTTTAGACTTTTCTGAAGACGGAAAAACAGCTGCTTACTCCATTTCTGAAGGAGGTTCTGATTGGAGAAAAGTAATTATAATTGATGTTGAATCAAAAAAAGCAATCGAAGATACGTTGGTTGATGTAAAGTTTTCAGGAATTTCTTGGTTTAAAAACGATGGATTTTATTATTCAAGTTACGACAAACCAAAAGGAAGTGAATTGTCTGCAAAGACAGATCAACACAAATTATATTATCATAAATTAGGAACATCACAAAAAAATGATGTCGTTGTTTTTGGCGAAAAACCATCAGAAAAGCACAGATATGTTGGAGGTTATGTTACTGAAAACAATACTTTTTTAGTGATTACTGCTGCCGTTTCAACTTCAGGTAATAAATTGTTTATCAAAGATTTATCAAATCCTAAAAGTGAATTAATTGCAATAGTAAATGATACAAATAGTGATACTTATGTTCTTGATAACAAAGGAACAACCTTGTTTTTACAAACCAATTTGAATGCGCCAAATCAAAAAGTTGTCACTGTTGATGTGTCAAATCCAACTCCAGAAAACTGGAAAGATTTTATTCCTGAAACTGAAAATGTATTGAATTGTACTTCAGGTGGTGGTTATTTCTTTGCAGATTATATGGTTGATGCTGTAACTAAAATCTATCAATATGATTTTACGGGGAAATTAATTCGTGAAGTAAAATTGCCTGGAGTTGGTTCTGCAAATGGTTTTGGCGGAAAAACAGCTGCTAAAGAATTGTATTTTTCATTCACAAATTACAATACACCAAGTTCTTCTTTCAAATTCAATCCTAAAACAGGAGAATATAAATTGTATTGGAAACCTGCCATCGATTTTAATGCAAATGATTACGAAAGTAAACAGGTTTTTTATACTTCAAAAGATGGTACAAAAATTCCAATGATGATTACCTATAAAAAAGGTGTGAAATTGGATGGAAAAAACCCAACAATTTTATATGGTTATGGAGGATTTAATGTGAGTTTAACACCTTATTTTAGTGTAGTAAATGCAGTTTGGATGGAACAAGGAGGAATTTATGCAGTTCCAAATTTACGTGGTGGTGGAGAATATGGAAAAAAATGGCATGATGCAGGAACCCAAATGAAAAAGCAAAATGTGTTTGATGATTTTATTGCAGCTGCTGAATATTTGATTAAAAACAACTACACTTCTTCTGATTATTTAGCAATAAGTGGTGGTTCAAATGGTGGATTATTAGTAGGCGCAACAATGACACAAAGACCTGATTTAATGAAAGTTGCATTGCCAGATGTTGGTGTTTTGGACATGTTGCGTTATCACACATTTACAGCTGGTGCAGGTTGGGCATATGATTATGGAACTGCAGAAGACAGTAAAGAAATGTTTGATTATTTGAAAGGATATTCACCTGTTCACAACGTAAAAAAGGGTGTTCAATATCCAGCAACTTTAGTCACAACAGGTGATCATGATGACAGAGTTGTTCCTGCACACAGTTTTAAATTTGGAGCAGAATTGCAAGAAAAACAAACAGGAACTAACCCAACTTTAATTAGAATTGAAACCAATGCAGGACATGGAGCAGGAAAACCAGTATCAAAAATTATTGATGAAAATGTAGATGTTTTAGGATTTACACTCTTTAATATGGGATATGACCAATTGCCAAATCCACCAAAAAGCAAGATAAAAAGCTAAATAACTTTTCTAAATAAACAATTAAAAACAGACACAACTTTAAAGAAAATTGTGTCCGTTTTTTTTAATTTTTTTTCTATTTACAATTTCTAGCTTTAAAAAAACTATTCGCTTCACGTAAGGAAGAAACATTGGATATGGTATATTTCTTCTAATGACTTATTAAAAATTATAGGTGCAAAAAAACTAATTATTCTTAAATCTAATGATGAGCAAATCTGTATACAGTTTTAAACATTTTGCTAATTAAAGCAAACGTAATAATTAAAAAAGGGAAAAAACATGTAAAGAAAATCATAACATTTAATCCATCTAATAACGTTTCGATGTAAGACATTTCTATTAAATAACTTCCTGAAGAGTATAAACCTATTGAACAGATTAAAACTATTAAGAGCTGTTTTGTATAATTTGTTTTCATAACTTGGGGGATATTGAATTATTTACACTGTAAAATTAAAAGATTTGCAGGTAATAATAAAAGAAAACAGGATTCACTTAGCAGTTGATTTTTTATTGAGATAAGTGTATTGCATTTTGGAATAACTGGCTAGGTTTTATTTTTTTGTCAATTTAAATGAAGGTTTTTTGTGTGATATTTTATGTTTTTACGGGAATTTCTAATATCATTTGGTGAAGAAAAACAGGATTTAATAAATTATTTGAAAAGCAACAATAAAATACTTATCGATTTTTTACTAAAATTATAGTACAACTTGATTATTGCACTTTGTTAAAGATCGTTTTTAGCCGGTAAAAGCTTATTTTAATAAAAGAGTTGAAGTGGTTGTTTATGTTTTAGAGAAGTAATTTTCTTGTGATTTTCAATCTAATTGTTTGTCGAATATTTTTTGTTTTTTATTCATTTCAAATCCAATTTTTTCATAAAATTGATGACTTTCTTTTCTTATAAAATTACATCTTACTCTAACTTTATTGCAATTTTTTAATTTGGTCCATTCTTTTACTTTTTCAACTAATTTTTTTCCAACTCCGTTTTTTCGGAAATTTTCATCTACTACTAGTCCTCCAACTTCAACAAAAAAATCAGATTCCAATCTCATTGAGTAAAACCCGTGAATCCATCCAATTACATTTTCTGTTTCAATAGCAACATAAACACAATTATCTGGATTTTTTAAAATTTTTCCCAATCTAATTTTAATATCTGTATTGAGTGTTTTATATCCAAGTTGATTCGAGAGTTTGGCTATAGACTCTGAATCACTGTTTTCTGCATTTCTAATTGTGATATTCATTTCCAATAATTCAAAATATTTGTAAATATCATTAAATTACTTACACTAAAAAAGGTTCTATGAAAACTCATAAAACCTTTTGTTTTTTGCTTGTGGTCCCACTTGGGCTCGAACCAAGGACCACCTGATTATGAGTCAGGTGCTCTAACCAACTGAGCTATAGGACCTAAAATTGGTGTGCAAATGTACTATTTATTTTAAATTATTTACAAATAAATCCTGATAATAATTACACTGTTCTGTTCATCAACCACAATCCGAAATTTCGTAAATTCTCTTTAGCTGATTCAGAAATGGTCATTTCTTCTAAAGATTCAAATGCTTTTTCAGTATAAGATTCTATTTCGTTTTTTATCAAAAGAGGAATGTCATATAGTTCAAAAATTCGAGTAACTTCAGTTATTTTAATTGAATTATCTTCCATTTTTTGATTGTAAAAAAACTGCAACTTTTGTTGATCTTTTTTATCTGCCAATTTCAGAGCTTGCAGATAAAGATATGTTTTTTTGTTTTCAATAATATCGCCTGCAATCTGTTTTCCAAAAGTTTCAGGATCTCCAAAAGTGTCTAAATAATCATCTTGTAGCTGGAAAGCCAATCCTAAATTGAGTCCAAAATCATAAATCAAATCGGCATTTTTTGAATTAGTATTAGAAACAATAGCACCCATTTTTAAAGCGGCAGCAACTAAAACTGAAGTTTTTAAACGAATCATTTCAATATATTCATCAATAGTTACATCATTTCTGGTTTCAAAATCCACATCCAATTGTTGTCCATCACAAACTTCCAAAGCAGTTTTGCTAAATAATTTTGCCAATTCTTGAAAAACATCTGATTCATAGCTTTCAAAAAATTGATACGCCAAAATCAACATAGCATCTCCTGAAAGAATTCCTGTGTTTAAATTCCATTTTTCATGAACTGTTTTTTTACCTCTTCGCAAAGGAGCTTCATCCATAATATCATCATGAATCAGTGTAAAATTGTGAAAAACTTCTACTGCTAAAGCTGCTGGCAAAGCCTTTTTATAATCCGAAGAAAAAATATCTGCAGCAATCAATGTGAGTATTGGACGTATTCTTTTACCTCCTAATTGCAAAATATAATCAATAGGTTCGTATAAGTTTTTGGGCTCTCTCACCCATTTTTTTGATCCTAAATACTCTAAAAATACTTGTTGATATTGTAAAATGTCCAAAACTGAAATTTTTTGTAAAAATAAGGTAAAGAATTCCTTCAAAAAACTTCCAATGTTAAAAAAACATTAAAACTTTGGAAACTTTTTTTGTTTCTAAAGTTTCCTGCTGTACATTTGCTATCAAATTATGAAAGAAACTATTATAGATAAATCTTGTGAACTTTTCTTAAACTTAGGTTTTAAAAGTGTTACTATGGATGAAATTGCAATTGCAATGGGCGTTTCAAAAAAAACGATTTACAAATACTTTAGCAACAAAACAGCTTTAGTAACGTCTGTAACCAACACAATGTTCGAAAAAATTTCCTGCGGAATTGACCATGTTTGTGGGATTGACATGAATCCTATTGATGAAATTTTTGCCATCAAAAAATTGATAATGGAACATTTGAAAGATGAAAAATCTTCTCCTCAATATCAACTGCAAAAATACTATCCAAAATTATTTGCAACACTAAAACAAAAACAGTTTCATTTGATGCAAAAATGTGTGATAGAAAACCTGGAAAAAGGCATCAAAATGGGATTGTACAGAGAAAATATTGATGTAGATTTTATATCCAGAATATATTTTATTGGAGTAACAGGCATCAAAGATAATGACATGTTTCCCATCAAAAACTATGTAATTAAAAACTTAATGAACCAATACTTAGATTATCATTTGCGAGGAATTTGCACTCCAAAAGGCATTCTTCAACTAGAACAACAATTAAACGAAAATTAACATGAAAAAAGTACTTTTTGCGATTTGCATCACTTTTTTAACAACTATAAAAGCGCAAGAAAAAACAATGTCTTTTTCTTTAGAAGAAGCAATCAAATTTGCGTTAGAAAATAGTTACAATACAAAAGCTGCCAAAAACGATATCAAAAATGCCAATGAAGAAGTTTGGAAAACCACCACAATTGGTTTGCCACAAATCAATGCAAGAGTAGATTATCAAAACTTTTTAAAACAACCAGTTTCTTTGTTGCCAGCTGCTGCTTTTGACAACACTACCTCTACTGTAGAAACTGTAGAACAGTATTTTAATTTACAAGCCAACAGCAGACCAACATCTCCTGAAGGATTTATCCCCGTGATTTTTGGAACCAAACAAAACATGAATGCTACAGTTACGCTAAATCAATTGTTGTTTGATGGTTCGTATTTAGTGGGTTTACAAGCCGCTAAAACTTTCTTAAAAATATCAAAACAAGCTGAAGAAAAAACGGAACTCATCACAAGAGAAGCTGTTATTAATGCGTATGGAACTGTGTTGGTTACTGAAAATAGTGTTTCCATTCTGAAAAAAAATATCGAAATTTTAGAGAAAAATTATCAAGATGCAAAACAAATTTTTGAAAATGGTTTCAACGAAGAAGAAGATGTTGAGCAATTAGAAATTACGCTAGGAAATTTGAAAAACCAATTGAAAAACGTAGAAAATATGCAAGAAATTGCATATCAAATGTTGAATCTTTCTATGGGAAATCCTATTGAAACAAAATTAATTTTGACAGATTCTTTGGATGGTTTAGCCAATTCAAATATCAATTTAGGATTGATTTCTGAAACTTTCAGTGTTGATAAACACATCGATTTTAAAATTGCTGAAAATGACAGAGAAACAAAACGTTTGATGTTAAAACTTGAAAAAAGCAAGTATTTGCCAAGTTTAAACGCCTTCATAAATTATGGTGCACAAGCCTTTTCTGATTCATTTACCTTTTTCGATAATAACCAACGTTGGTTTCAACAGTCATTATTTGGTGTCGGTTTGAATGTGCCAATTTTCAGCAGTTTTGGCAGAAATGCGTCAACAACTCAAGCAAAAATTGCTCTTGAAACTGCTGACATTCGTATGCAAGAAACCAAACAAAGACTAAGTTTACTTGCCGAAAAAGCTAAAAACGATTATCAATTTAGCATCGAAAATTATCAAACAGCCAAAAAAAATGTTGGTCTAGCAGAAAGAATAGAAGGCAAACAACGCATCAAATTTTTTGAGGGAATTTCCTCAAGTTTTGATTTGCTACAAGCCCAAAATCAATTGTACACACAACAACAAAATTACATTCAATCAATGCTTGATGTAATTGCAAAAAAAGCAGCATTAGAAAACGCACTAAATATTCCAATAAATTAACTAACTGAATATGAGAACTCTATACCTAATATTATTGACAACAATTTTCTTCATTTCTTGTGGAGAAAAAAAACAACCTAGTTTAGAAGAAATAATTGCCACACAAGATTTGACTAAAATTCGTGCAAAAAAATCGGAATTAGACAAACAAAGTCAAGAAATTTCTGAAAAAATCAAATTGTTAATTACTGAAATTGACAAATTAGACACGCTAAAAAGAGTGCCTTTGGTTACAGCTTTAGAAATAAAATACGAAGTTTTCACTCATTTTATAGAATTGCAAGGAGATGTAAAAACCAAACAAAATGTTTTGATTTATCCTGAAATGCCAGGAACTTTAGAAAAAGTAATGGTAACAAGAGGACAAAACGTGGCAAAAGGTCAGGTTTTGGCAATTATTGATGATGGTGGAATGTCGCAACAAGTAGCGCAATTAGAAGCAACAACTTCGCTAGCAAAAACCACTTTTGAGCGTCAGAAAAGATTGTGGGAACAAAAGATTGGTTCAGAAATTCAATATCTGCAATCAAAAACCAATTATGAAGCACAAAAAAATAGTTTGGATCAACTAAAGAAACAATTGTCTAAATCAATTGTAAAAGCACCATTTTCGGGCGTTATTGATGAAGTTATCAAAGAACAAGGAACAGTTATTGCACCAGGAATGGGCTCAGAAATTTTTAGAATCGTAAATCTTAACAACATGTATATTGAAACTGCTGTGCCAGAAACCTACATCAGCAACATTACAAAAGGAAAAGAAGTTGAGGTTTTTTTACCAATGTTAGACAAAAACTTGAATACAAAAATTAGAGAAACTGGGAATTTTATCAATCCTGCAAACAGAACTTTTATGATAGAAATTGAAGTTCCAAATTCGGATAAAAGCATCAAACCAAATTTAACTGCAAAACTAAAAATCAACGATTATACCAACCCAAAAGCAATTTTAATTCCACAAAGTATCATTTCAGAAAATGCTGAAGGGCAGCAATATGTATATATTATTACTGATGTAAAAGACAACAAAGGTGTTGCAAAACAAACCGTTGTTAAAACAGGAAAAACACAAGGAGATGTCATCGAAATTTTAGAAGGAATTGCTGTGGGAGATAAACTTATTCAAGCTGGCGCAAGAACTGTAAAAAATGGACAAGAGGTTAAGATAAGTGAGTAATTATTAGTTTTTAATTTTAAGTTGAAAATTCAAAAAAATATCATTCAAAATAAAAGTCTAAAGACTAAAAACTAATCAAAAAAATGAATAAAACAGACAAAGAATTCAAACTCTCTTCTTGGGCAATTTCCAATAGCACAACCATTTATGTTGCTATTTTCTTGATTTTAGTCCTCGGAATTACAGCATATTACGATATGCCAAGAGAAGATTTTCCAGAAATAAAAGAAACCAAAATTTACGTTAGTACTTTATATCCTGGAAATACTGCAGAAGATATTGAAAAGCTAATTACAGATCCATTAGAAGACCAATTGAAAGGTTTGAGTGGTGTTGTTGAAATCACTTCTACTTCACAAGAAGACTATTCCATGATTATTGTGGAATTTGATGACGATATGAATGTTGAAGTTGCCAAACAACGTGTAAAAGACAAAATTGATTCTGAAAAAGCCTCTGAAGATTGGCCCACTTTTAATGGCGCAAAAGTAGATCCAAATGCATTTGATTTAAGCATGTCTGAAGAAATTCCTTTTCTAAACATCAATATATCAGGAGATTATCCTTTAGACAAATTGAAGGAATTTGCGGAATATTTGCAAGATGATATCGAAGATTTAACCGAAGTTAAGCAAGCTGACATCAGAGGTGTTCAAGAAAAAGAGGTTGAAATTGCAGTTGATATTTATAAAATGATGGCAACTCAAGTGAGTTTTAATGATATAGTTTCTGCCATCAATAACGGAAATATAACCTCTTCTGCAGGAAATTTAATTGCTTCTGGACAAAGAAGAACCATCAGAATTTTAGGCGAAATTGAAAAACCAACAGACTTAGAAAATTTCGTTGTCAAAACAGAAAAAGGAAATTCAATTTACTTGAGAGATATTGCTACAATTCGTTTCAAAGAAAAAGACAAAACCACATTTGCCAGAAAAGATGGCAAACCAGTTGTGATGTTAGATGTAAAAAAACGTGCAGGAAAAAACATGATTGGTGCTGCAGAGCAAATAAAAAACATTGTTGCAAATGCCAAAGAAAACTATTTTCCAAAAAACCTAGAAGTGAGTATTACCAATGATTTATCTGACAAAACGATTGGTCAAGTTAATGATTTGGTAAACAATATCATCTTCGGAATTATTTTGGTTGTTGGTGTTTTAATGTTCTTTTTAGGGTTCAAAAATGCACTTTTTGTAGGTTTTGCAATTCCAATGTCCATGTTTATGTCCTTGATGATTTTAGGAGCAATGGGTTATACCTTAAATACAATGATTCTTTTTGGGTTGATTATGGGTCTAGGAATGCTTGTTGATAACGGAATTGTTGTCGTTGAAAACGTATATCGTTTAATGGACGAGGAAGGTTTATCAAGACTAGAAGCTGCCAAAAAAGGAATTGGCGAAATTGCTTATCCAATCATCATTTCAACAGTAACAACAGTGGCTGCTTTTGTTCCATTAGGTTTATGGCCTGGCTTGTTTGGTCAGTTTATGATTTACTTTCCAATAACACTTTCTGTTGTTTTAGGTTCGTCTTTGGTAGTTGCTATTTTCTTCAATTCTGTGTTAGTTTCTAAATTTATGACGGTTGAAGACAAAAATATGCCTTTGAAAAGAATCATCTACATCACATCAATTGTTGGTGGATTTGGTTTGATTATTTTGATTTTTGGAGGTGTATATAGAGGCTTAGGATCTGTTATGGTTTTCACAGCAATTATGTTATGGGTATATCGTATTTGGCTTAGAAAATGGGCTAATTATTTTCAAGAAAATACCTTAGTTTCTTTAGAAAATTTTTATGAAAGAGCTTTGAAAAACTCTTTGAAAAGAAGAATTCCTATTGTAATTACTATTGGAACTTTCGTTTTATTAATTCTAGCATTTGTAGGTTTTGGAGCTTCAGTGGCATCACAAAGAACCAAAATCGAATTTTTCCCAGATAACAAACCTAACCAAGTTGTAGTGTATATTGAATATCCACAAGGAACAGATATTGACGAAACCAATAAAATTACCAAAGAAATCGAAAAACACGTTTACAGTATTTTAAATGAAAAAACGTATTTAGATAATGGTGTCAATTTTATGGTAGAAAGCGCTGTTTCACAAGTTGGTGAAGGTGCTGGAAATCCACAAACTGATGGTGGTTCTGCTGCTGAGATGCCTCACAAAGGAAAAATTACAGCTTCCATGCGCCAATACAAATACAGAAAAGGTTTGGACAGTGAAGAGTTGCGTCAAAAAGTACAAAAAGCCGTCACAGGAATTTACCCAGGAGTATTGATTTCTGTTGAAAAAGATGCCAATGGACCACCTGCTGGAGCACCTATTAATATTGAATTAGAAGGAAATAATTATGACGAATTGATTGCAACAGCCGAAAAAATGCGTGCTTTTATCAACTCTAGAAATGTGCCTGGTGTTGACGAAATTAAGATTGATGTAAACAAAGACAAACCTTCAATGAAGGTAATTGTTGATAGAGAAAAAGCTGGTGAATTGGGCGTTTCCACAAGTCAAGTTGGACAACAATTACGAAATGCAATTTTTGGTGCAAAAGCTGGAATTTACAAAGAAGATGGTGATGATTATGATATCAATGTGCGTTTTAATGAAGACATTAGATATAATAAAAGTGCCATTTTCGAACAAAAGATTACCTTTAGAGATATGGCTTCTGGTCAAATAAAAACCATTCCTGTATCTTCGATTGCAACACAAAGCAATAGCTCTGGATTTAGTGCTATCAAACACAGAGATACTAAACGTGTGGTAACTGTATATTCGCAATTGGCACCAGGTTATGTAGATGCTGCAGCTGTTGTAAATCAAATTAAAGAAGAAATGAAAAGTTTTTCTGATTTGCCACCTCAAATAAAAGTAGATTACACAGGACAATTAGAAGAACAAAACAAACAACAAGCATTTTTAATTGGCGCATTTTTCAAAGGATTAGCATTAATTTTCTTCATCTTGATTTTCCAATTCAATTCGGTTTCAAAACCAGCCATTATTATGATTGCCATTTTCTTGAGTTTCATTGGCGTTTTTGGCGGAATTGTTATCTCAGGAAGTTCGTTTGTTATTATGATGACCATGATGGGAATCATTGCTTTAGCAGGAATTGTTGTAAATAATGGAGTTGTGCTGCTGGATTACATGCAATTGTTAATTAATCGTAAAAAAGAAGAATTAGGTTTGGAAGATCAAAAATACTTGCCAAAAGAAATATTATTGGATGCCATTATCAAAGCAGGAAAAGCACGTTTACGACCTGTTTTATTGACTGCAATTACAACCATTTTAGGATTAATTCCTTTAGCTATTGGATTGAATATCAATTTTTTCACCCTTTTTAGTGAGTTTGATGCAAACATTTATATGGGTGGTGATAACGTAATTTTTTGGGGACCTTTAGCTTGGGCAGTAATTTACGGATTGTTTGTGGCAACATTCTTAACATTGATTGTAGTTCCTATTTTATTTTACCTAATCACTCGTTTCAAAATGTGGTTACATCAAAAAATGAATGGAGAAATTGTCGAAGTTTTGAATTGATATTATATTATTAAATTTTAAAAAAGGTTGTGAATTAATTTTCACAACCTTTTTTCATTTTTGTATTTTTGAAAAATGAATCCGAAAAAAAGTTATACAGTTCAAGAAATCCAACAAAAAATCGCTCAATATTGTGTGTATCAAGATCGATGTCACAAAGAAGTAGAAGAAAAAATCAAGTCTTATGATTTGATTCCTGAAGCTCGTGAAATGATTTTGTTGAATTTGATGAAAGACAATTTTTTGAACGAAGAACGCTTTGCAAAAAGTTTTGCAAGAGGAAAATTTCGCATCAAACATTGGGGAAAAAACCGCATTGTAAACGAATTGAAAATGAGAGATATTTCATCTTACAACATCAAAACTGCACTGAAAGAAATTGATGAAAAAGAATATATAAACACGATTTACAAAATCACTGAAAATAGAAACAATGTCATTTCAGAATCAAATCCTTACAAACGCAAAAAAAAATTGATTGATTTTCTCCTAAGAAAAGGTTTTGAAACGGATTTGATTTTTAAAACAGTTGAAGAAGTTTTATCTTGACTTATTTGAATTTTAACTGAAAAATCGAATCCTTTTTTTGAGTGATTTTTACCACTTCATTCATATCATCATTTGGAATTGGTACTGACAAAACGTAGTGTTTAATTTTCCAAGATTCACCAACTTTTTCTAAAACTCCTGAACCACGAAAAGTACCTCTATTGGTTTGTAAATTTTCATCAAACCAAGCAAAATTTCCAACATCATTCAAGTAAATGTTTCTTTCTAAAGTTTTAAAATCCCACGCTTTTCCTTTGTCAAAATAAGGTTTGCTGTAATTTTCAAATTGACTTTTTGACCAAATTTCAGAAGCATCTGTTCCAATAAAAACGGAATTTTCATCCATTTTATCAAAATAATTCACATAATTTGCTTTTGAAGCGGCTAAATGCCAATCATTTAAAAAAGTTTGTATGAGTTCTTTTTGATGCGCCTTTTCTGAATCAGCTATTTTTACAACTGATTTTTCACAAGAAATAATTAGAAAAAACAACAATGTTATAAAAATTACTCTTTTCATTTATTGCTCTTTTTTTTGGAACTTTCCTCTAGTTTTTTGGCTTTTTCATCCATTTTTTTCAAAATACTATTTTTTGAAATGGTATCAATTTTTGTAGTATCCAAGCCAACCAAACTCAAATCAATAGTAATTTCATCTTCAAATTTTTTCTTGGAAAATGTGGTATTTATTTTAGCATTTACAGCTCCAAAAGCAGCTATAATTTTATCTATTTGGGCATTCACTTCTTTGGCAGTAATGGCAGGAATTGTGTTCATATCAGCCAATCTCAGTGATTCATTGTACATAATATTCACTCGTGTTTCAAACGAAGGATTGTTAAAAATTTCAGGTTTTACACTTTCTTTCAAAACTTTTACGAGGTCTCTTAGTTCTACTGAATTACTCAAAACTTCTTTAGGAGAAGCCTTTTTGAAACGTCCTAAGAAATTTTTTACCTGCTCATATTCACTCCAAGTAGCAATTTCTGGTTGAAAAAGCGGCAATACATTTTCAGGCTCAGGATGTTGAATAACAACTCGTAATTCTGCAATTATTGAAGTATCAATTTCATTTTTTTCTTGTTTTTTATTACAAGAAAGCAACATTAAAATTGAAAAAAGAAGAAAATATTTCACCGAATAAAAATTAACGATGTAAAAATACATATTTTAATTGTGCGATTGTATGGTAAAACTTGTAAAATGAAAATCATTAACAATTATTTATTTTACATGGTTTTATTTACGAATAATAAAATTAAGTACCTTTGTTTCGCATAAAATTTGATTTTATTTCAATGGAAAACCACATTTTAGTTTTAGGTGCAAGTGGTCAAATAGGTACTGAATTGACTCAAAAATTACGTGAATTGTATGGAAATCAGCAAGTAGTTGCTTCTGATATAAAAATTGGTTCAGATGAAATGATAGCTTCAGGACCTTTTGAAATTTTGGATGCTACTGATAAAGAATCCATTTTAAAAGTGATTCAAAAACACCAAATAAATCAAGTGTATTTATTAGCTGCAATGCTTTCTGCAACTGCTGAAAAATTTCCTCAAAAAGCCTGGGATTTAAACATGAATTCTTTGCTAGCTGTGTTAGATTTAGCGAAAGAAAAATACATTCAACAAGTGTATTGGCCAAGTTCAATTGCTGTTTTTGGGCCAACAACTCCTAAGCAAAATACGCCTCAAAAAACCATTATGGAACCTTCTACTGTTTACGGAATTAGTAAACTTTCGGGTGAATTTTGGTGCAATTATTACCATCAAAAATTTGGAGTTGACGTGCGTAGTTTGCGTTATCCAGGCATCATTTCTTGGAAAACAAAACCTGGAGGTGGCACAACAGATTATGCAGTGGACATCTATTTTAAAGCAATTGAAGAGAAAAAATTCACGTGTTTTTTAAGCGAAAACACGCGTTTGCCCATGATGTATATGGAAGATGCTGTCAATGCAACTATTCAATTGATGCAAGCAAAATCAAGTGAAATCAAAATTAGAACGAGTTATAATTTGGCTGCAATCGATTTTACTCCAAAAGAAATTACAGATGAAATCAAAAAACATATTCCTGATTTTACAATTGAGTATGAACCCGATTCCAGACAACAAATTGCAGATAGTTGGCCATCATCAATTGATGATTTTGAAGCAAGAAATGATTGGAATTGGCAACATCAATTTGATTTGTCATTGATAACAAAAGAAATGTTATCGCAATTGAAAAAATAAATTATACACTGACTTCTAAACAGGATTCACAAGTTCCTATTAGAAAAATTTCAGAATTTTCAATTTGTAGCATTTTCGTTGATGGAATCGTTATTTGAATATGAAGACATGCTACTTTATTGCATTTCTTACAACGAAAATGAGGGTGAGCATCTTGATGATGATGCTCTGAACAATCAACACAAGACGCATACCATTTTAAGCCATCATTATCAGTAAACGAGTGCAAAACACCTTCGCTTTCCAAGCGTTCTAAAATTCTGTAAACGGTTGTTTTGTTCATATTGGTTTTAAGCAATGTGACCAATTCAACTGCCGATAATGCAACTTTATTTTGCTGAAAAATTTCTATAACTGTTGCAACTGATTTCGTTTTTCTGACAATTCCCATGATGCAAATTTACGATATTATTTTAGCCTTTTACTTCACATGCTTCTAATAACATATAATGTAGTTGAGTATTCAACATAAATCCTTTTAACAATTGACTTCCAGGACCATAAGCTGCTAATTCTACAAAATCACCAGTATGATTATCAGAAATCCAACCTACAGAATGATATTCTTGTTGCATTTTTGATAAAAGTTTGAAAGGTAAGTTTTTGTAATTATAAAGTCCTGTTTCCGATTTTTCGATATTATTATAATAGTTTAAAATTGATTGAGCTTGTTCTGAAGAAATTGTAAAATTATTGGCTTCTTGAATAATTTCCCTTACAAATTCTGTAGAACTATTTTTTTCAATAGTATTTAAAATCAACTCATTTGTGTGTTTAAAAGATTGAAGTCTATCAAAATTTTTATTTACATCTTTTCCATACATCATACCTGGATTTGCGTTGCCATGATCTGAAGTAATTATTACAAGAGTTTCTCCATCTTCGTCCGCAAATTTTATGGCAGCTTCTATGGCATCGTCAAAGGCAATTTGATCAAATAACAACGCAGCAGCGTCATTAGCATGTGCTGCCCAATCTACCTTTCCACCTTCAATTTGAAGAACAAAACCATTTGATGAATTTTTTAATTTTTTAATTGCGGCTTCAGTCATTTCTTTTAAAGTTGGTACATGAGAATGGAGTATGCTATTAAATTGTCTGTCAATTTCATAAGGTAATGCTTCTTCAGCAAAAAGTCCGAGTAATGGTTTGGAATCGGTAATATTTGATTGTAAATCAGTTTTGGAAGTAATTATATTGAAATTTTTTTTACGGAATGCTTCATATAAATCCTTTTTGTCTTCTCTATATTTTGGATCAAAATATTTTTGTCCTCCACCCATAATTACCTTTAAATCTAAGTCTAGGTATTTTTCTGCAATACCTTCTTGATCGTTTCTGCTTTTACTATTTATACAAAATCCTGCAGGGGTTGCGTGTGTTGCATACACTGAAGTTACAATTCCAGCTTGTTTTCCTGCTTTCATGAATTTTTGCCAAATTGGTTGGTATTCAATTCCTCCAGCTCCAACGTTTATGGATCCATTTGAAACACGATATCCACTTCCCCAAGAAGAAGAGGCTGCTGCTGAATCAGTTACTAAAGAACTTTTTGAAGCCATATCCATTAAAGCTCGTTTTACTTTTTGTTGACGATATAATTCCATCCAAACAGAGGGTTTTCCAAACATACGTTGTTTTAGAGTATCTGCCATGGTTAGCGTTCCTTGGCTCATTCCATCACTAACCATAAAAATAATGTTTTTAGCCGTTTTAATTTCAAAATCTTTTGAAGGTCTAACATTAGCCACAATATTGGCGGAACTTGTAAGTCCTAATCCTGCTGTTGCTAAAAGGCTATTCTTAAAAAAATCTCTTCTTTTCATATTTATAGCACCATTTTAAAAATAATTACTTGTTCTACAAAAATATGGATTATTATTTTATATTTGCAACTTAGTTGCGTTAATAAATTAATTTTTTATGATTCAAATACAAAATATTAATAAATCATTTAAAGGCGTTTCTGTTATAAATGATTTAACACTAAACATTGCTTCTGGCGAAATTCTTGGACTTTTGGGGGCTAATGGAGCAGGAAAATCCACTACAATAAATATGCTTTTAGGATTTTTAAAACCAGATTCTGGAAATATCAAAATAAACGATATTGACACAATTTCTGATGGAAATAAAGCAAGAAAACTTATTGGTTATATTCCTGAAAGTGTAAATCTATATCCATATTTGTCAGGACTTGAAAATTTAGATTATTTCTGCAAATTGGCTAATTTGAAATACAGTAAAAAAGAATTACATGATTTTCTAGATACTTGCGGTTTACAAAAAGAGGCTCATTTTAAAAAAGTGTCTGATTATTCTAAAGGCATGCGTCAAAAAGTTGGAATTGCCATTGCTTATGCAAAAAAAGCAACAGTGTATTTGTTAGATGAACCTGCAAGTGGATTAGACCCAATAGCAAGTAATGAATTATCTCAATTATTGAAAAAATTAGCAAATGAAGGCGCAAGTATATTAATGGCATCACATGATCTTTTTAGAGTAAGAGAGGTTTGTAATCGAATTGTAATTTTGAAAAACGGAAAACTAGTTAAAGAACTATTAAGCAGTGAAGTAACTGCTAATGAACTAGAAAATATGTATTTAAAATACATGCAAAATTAATTTATTATGATCATTCAGATTATTAAGAACGAATGGATTTTTTTAAGTAGAAATCGAACTTTTTTAAATATTAGTCTTGGGTTTATTTTGATACTGAATCTTTCAATTGTTTTGGGAAATATGGAATCCGAAAAACAAAACGAAACCAATAAAATTGCTCAAAACCATTTACGAAAGCAATGGGAAAGTATTGATGCAATGAATCCTCATAGCGCTGCTCATTATGGTACCTATGTTTTTAAACCAAACAATTTATTGAGTAGTTTGGATGATGGGGTAAACAGTGTTACTGGAAAAGTGCTTCGCTTAGAAGGTCATGTTCAAAATGAAATTGTATATTCAGAAGCTTCGCAAATGCAAGTTTCATCAAAGTTTGGGAAATTAAAAAGTTCACTGCTATTACAATATATTGTTCCTTTAATCCTGATTTTTTTAGCTTTTAATGCTATTAGCAGTGAAAAACAAAGTGGGCGTTTAAAATTATTGGTTTTACAAGGTGCTAAAATTAGAACGTTGCTATTGGCAAAAATGCTTTCAGTTTGGCTTTATGGAATAACACTTTTATCAATTGTAATATTATTTTACATATTTCAAAATTTTCATAATTTAAATTCAGACAATATCATCAGAAGTGTATTCTTCTTTTTTTCTTATGCTTTATATTATTTTGTAATTAGTGGTTTAACCATATTTTTTTCTGCTAAATGGCAAAATGCAACAGTTGCTTTAACGTCTATGTTGGGTATTTGGATTTTATGGACAATTTTTTTACCAAACATTTGGATGAGTTCTGTAGAACAAATTCATGAGTTGCCAAGCAGAAATGAATTTAAAACAGCCATGAAAGAAGATCGTTCAAAAGGCTTGGATGGTCACAATCCAGCTGATGACCGTTCTAAAGAATTGGAAGATAAAGTCCTTAAAAAATATGGAGTTGATAGTATCTCTCAACTACCCATAAATTTTGATGGTTTAGTGATGCAAGCTGATGAAGAATATGGAAATAAAGTTTGGGATAAACACTTTGGAAATTTGCGCAAAATTTACAGTAAGCAAAAACAAACCTATCAATTGGCGGGAATTGTCAATCCTTTCATCTCGCTACAAAATACAAGTATGGGCTGGAGTGGAAGTGATAATTTACATCATCAAGAATTTTTATTGCAAGCAGAAAATTATAGAAGAGTACTTATCAAAACTTTAAATGATAAACATGCTTATGGTGGCTCAATGACTGGTGATTGGAGTTGGAAAGAGGATGCTAATTTTTATAAATCAATCAAAGATTTTGATTATCAAACGCCTGCTTTTAAAACAATCGTTTTTACTTATTTTTCAGATTTATTAATTTTAATGTTTTGGAGTATTTTCGTTCTCCTTTTACTATTGAACAAAACTAAAAAAGTGCAATTAACATGAAAGCTATGGGTATTTTTTTATTTGAATTTAAACACTTTTTAAGGAGTCCGTTTAAGGTAGTTGCTACTTTTCTATTTTTAGTTGCTGGCATTTATGGATTGCATAATGGCGCTTCAGTATATCAAAAACAATTAAAAGAAATTGAGAATATAAATCTTAAAATTGAGGAACAAAAAAACGAAATTTTAGAGTACTATACAAAAGGAGAGAATGGCCCTGCAAATCGACCTTGGATAAATGTAACAACTCCTTTTTGGGCGATTTGGAATACACCTGTTTATGCTTTTAAAAATCCCTCACCAACTATGGTGTATAGTATAGGACAAACTGAACAATATGGATTTTATAAACGAGTAACATTTTGGGCAAGCACTTATGATGCAGATATGACTCAAGAAATTTCTAATCCTGAGCGAATACAAATTGGTTCGCTAGATTTTTCGTTTGTATTGCTGTTTCTAATGCCATTGCTGCTTCTTGTTCTTGTTTATAATTTAAAATCATTTGAAACTGAACAAGGTTTTTTATCGATTATTGAAGTTCAAAATGCTTCCAAAAACTCTTGGATAATTGCTAAAATGAGCTTTTATGTTTTTATCGTTTTCATTATTTGTTTATTTCTTTTAATCTATGGAGCTACAATTACTAGCGTTTTTAGTAAAGATTTCATGGCTTTTTGGAATATCTCTTTATACTCCGTTTTATATCTTTTATTATGGTCAATTATCTTCTTCAGTATCATTAAAAAAGGAAAAACCATTGTAAGCAATACTCTTAAAATGATTGGATTTTGGATTGTATTCGCATTTATAATTCCTGCTTGCATTCATCAATATGTAGGAATTGTAAAACCTGCTAATTTAATGATTGACTTTATAGATTCTCAAAGAGATGATCAAAAAGCACTATTTGAAATCCCTAAAAATGAATTAAAATCAAAATTATATCTTTTATATCCTGAATTAACAAAATCCTCAGTAACCAATGATAGTGTTAAAACAATGTTGGCTGTAAATCAATCTGGTGCAGCGCTTGCAAATGTTATAGTAAAAGAAGCTTCAAAGCAAATAGAAACAGAGAATCAACAAAAAAATGACTTGATTAGTGCTACATTTTGGTTTAACCCAATCCCATTTTTTCAAAATAAATTTAACCGCATTACTAAAACTCATTATATTGATTATCAAGAATATCGTAAAAATATTCAATTGAAAATTGATGCTCAAATTAAAATGATGGTCTTGGATATGTGGAATGAAAAAAGTGTTGATAAAGAACGATATTTAGAATATTTTGAAATCTTAAAAAATTGAATTTTAATCCCGAACTACAATCCTTATTCCATATTATAAAATATAATTTTTAACTGCTACTTAAATGTCAAAAACTATCAATATTAGAAAAAAAATTCAATCCGATATTTTCGGAGTTTTTATAAGTGGATTATGTGCTATTCATTGTACATTGATGCCTGTTTTTTTTGCAGCAAAACCATTGCTAGAAAGTTCAAATATTACTCATCAAAATGAAAGTGAATTATGGGAAAGCTTAGATTATATATTTTTAATTTTAAGCTTAGTGGCAGTTTGGTATTCAAGTATCCATAGCTTTCAAAAATTTATTAAATGGTTTTTGTGGCTATCATGGCTCGTTTTTTCTGTTGGCTTAATGTCAGAGCATTATGATTTCTCTTACGGAATATGGTTAATGTATATTGGTTCGTTTTGCTTAATTATTGGACATTCTATAAATTATAGATATTGTAAAAAATGTGAAATAAAGAATATTTAAATAAATTTAAATGTTAAAAACAACCTATTTATCATATAAATACAATGAATCTTTAGTATTATCTTTTCCTGATTTACTTCTAGAAGATACTGATGTTTTACTAGTTTGTGGCGCTTCAGGAAGTGGTAAAACTACATTATTACATTTATTAGCAGGATTGCTTTCTCCAACAACTGGAGAAATTTGTTTAGATGAAAAAATAACTTCAAATCTTGGTTCGTCTAAAATGGACCAAATAAGAGGTAAAAATATGGGAATTGTGTTTCAAAAATCCTATTTTATTGAATCACTTTCTATTTTAGATAATTTATTACTGTCTCCTTATGCAAATAATAATAAAAAAGCAATTACAATTGCAAAAAGACTTGATATATTAGACACTCTCCAAAAAAAACCACATCAATTAAGTGTTGGTCAGCAACAAAGAATTGGTATTGCAAGAGCAGTTATCAATAATCCTTCTCTTATTTTAGCTGATGAGCCAACAAGTTCTTTGGATGATGAGAATTGCGAAAAAGTTTTAACTCTTTTATTGGAAGAATCAAAAATCAACAACGCAAAGCTAATAATTGTTACTCATGATAACCGTTTAAAAGAAAAAATTAAAAATTGCATTGAGTTAAAATTACATAAATAATGCTAGGAAAAATAGTTTGGAAAAATAGTATTCATAAACCCTTAAACACAGCATTATGCTTATGTTTACTAATTTTTGGAGTAAGTATAATTTCTTTATTAATAGTCATTAAACATCAATTGGAACAAAGATTTGAAGAAAATTTAAAAAATATTGATGTTGTAATTGGTGCAAAAGGAAGCCCTTTACAATTAGTACTTTCTGCTGTATATCATTTAGATTCTCCCACAGGAAATATCGATTATGATGAAGTAAAAAAAATTACAGAAAATCAAATGGTTAAAAAAGCGATTCCATTGTCTTATGGTGATTCGCACAAAGGATTCCGTATTTTAGGAACTACCAAAGATTATATAACCAACTATGACGCGCAACTTAAAAAAGGAAAAGTGTTTTCAAAATCTATGGAAGTTACCATTGGCGCGAATGTTGCAAAAACAACGGGGTTAGATTTTGGCAGTCGTTTTGAAGGAACTCATGGAGAAATGGAAGAAGGCTTTTTGCACGAAAATCAACACTATACTGTAGTTGGAGTTTTAAAAAAATCAAACACTGTGTTAGACAACCTCATTTTAACAAATCTAGAAAGTGTTTGGAGTGTTCATGATGACCATCATAAATCTGATGTTCATGAGGAAGAAAACGAATTGAATCAACTACATGATTCTTCCGAAGATAATGACCATCATGAAGAGGATTTAAAAATTACAGCCGTTTTAATCAAATATAAATCAAAAATTATGGCTTTAACCATGCCTAGATATATCAATGAACAAACCAAAATGCAGGCTGTTTTACCAGGTTTAGAAATAAATAGATTGTTTTATTTGATTGGAGTTGGTATTTCAACCTTGCAATTTATTGCAGGATGTATCATTTTTTTGGCTGGTTTTAGTATCTTTTTTGTACTTTTTAGCAGGTTACAAGACCGTCAATATGAGTTGGCTTTGATGCGCACTTTAGGTTATAAACCTAGAGATTTATTCTTCATGCTTTTAACTGAAGGCTTTTTTCTCACTTTTTTTGGATATATTTTTGGTTGGATTTTTAGCAGAATTGGATTATTTATTATTAATATTCAAGCAAAACAAGATTATAATATTCAGTTTTATAACAATTGGATTGTTGAAGAAATTTGGTTGTTACTAATCACTATTTTGTTAGGTGTAATTTCATCCCTTTTTCCTGCTTGGAAAGCTATGAAAATGGATGTTTCTAAAATTCTTTCAAAAAAATAAAATTTTAGATGAAAAGAAAAATAGGACTTTTAATTATTGTTTTTTTATCTATTAGCGTTATTACAATTGCTTTAATAAACAATTCAAAAAAACCCATTGAAAAACAAAAACCAATAAAAATAATTCAAAAAGATACGACAGTCACTAAGAAAAAAAATGATAAAAAATTAAATGATTCAATATTTATTTGGAACCAAAAAAAACTAGATTGGATTGCGAAAAAAGGTGGTGAAATTTATAAAAAACAATCTAATAAAAATCTAATAAAACTAGATAGCATTTTAAAACCTTTTGAAATTAAATGGCAAATATTAACAG
>DAIUBY010000002.1:47904-49772 GCA_036846425.1 Polaribacter sp. | reverse complement strand
ATAAAACTAGATAGCATTTTAAAACCTTTTGAAATTAAATGGCAAATATTAACAGACATTCAATACAAACAAAAATATTTTGAGGAATTTGATTTGGTTGCTTACGCCCCAATTTTTAACAGCAATTTAGAATTCTTACATGAAAAAGAGGTGATTGTTGAAGGATTTGTTATTCCATTAGAAGACAATCAAAATCCAATTGCTTTATCATCAAATCCTTTTTCATCGTGCTTTTTTTGTGGGCAAGCAAGTCCTGCTTCTGTAATAAGTGTGTACTTAAAAAATGAAAAAAAAAGATATAAAACAGATGATTTTAAAAAATTTAAAGGAATCATCTATCTTAATTATGATGACCCAAACAATTTTTATTACATTTTAAGAGAAGCTATTGAATTATAAACTTTAAAAAAATACACAAAAATTATACTAATGAATCTTACAAAAAAATTACCTGTAACCGTGCTTAGTGGATTTCTTGGCGCTGGAAAAACATCACTACTCAATCATATCCTACACAATAAAGAAGGATTAAAAGTTGCTGTGATTGTCAATGACATGAGCGAAGTGAATGTTGATGCTAATCTGGTAAAAAACGAAAACACCCTTTCAAGAACAGAAGAAAAATTGGTAGAAATGAGCAATGGATGTATTTGCTGCACTCTTCGTGAAGATTTAATGATAGAAGTAGAACGACTTGCAAAAGAAAATAGATTTGATTACTTATTAATAGAAAGTACTGGAATTAGCGAACCAATACCTGTTGCTCAAACTTTTAGTTTTGAAAGCGAAGATGGGGCTATCGATTTAAGTAAATTCAGTTATATTGACACTATGGTTACTGTGGTTGATGCTTTTAACTTTTTTAAAGATTTTGGAAGTTCTCAAACTTTAGCAGAATCAAAACTATCAGATATGCAAAATGATTTTAGAACTATTGTAAATCTACTTACAGACCAAATTGAATTTGCAAATGTTATTGTTCTTAATAAAATAGATTTGGTGAGCGAAAAAAATTTAAAGATCCTAAAAGCTATCATTCAAAAATTAAATCCATCTGCAAAAATTATAGAGTCAAGTTTTGGTAAAATTAATTCCTTTGAAATCCTAAACACAAACCTTTTTAATTTTGAAGAAGCAGAACAAAGTGCAGGATGGTTAGAAGAACTAAAAAAAGACCATCACACACCCGAAACTGAAGAATATGGAATTACTTCTTTTGTTTATAGAAGTCAAAAACCATTCAATCCTGATAGGTTTTTGAACTATATTCAAACAGAATTCAATCAATCAATTATCAGAAGTAAAGGGCTTTTCTGGTTAGCATCTCGTTCTGAACAAGCCTTAATTTGGGGACAAGCTGGAGGCTCTATAAAAACTGACAATGCTGGTGTTTGGTGGAGCAGTATGCCGTTTTCAAAACGAATTCAATATCCATCATTTGTTGAAAATCAATCTGATATAGAATCTAAATGGCATCCCATTTTTGGTGACCGAAAAATTGAAATCGTATTTATTGGCAAAGACATGAATGAAACTGAAATTAGAAATCAATTAAACACTTGTTTAGCTACCACTGATGAATTAGAAGAAAATCTCTGGAAAAAAGGGTATCAAGACGAGTGGCCCGTAGAAAGAACTTTTGCATTATAAACATCGTATCAAAAAATGAATTGTAAGGGAATAGTTGCATAAACGTCAAATTAATTCATTGAAATAGTTTTTTTTATATCAACCAATTCAAGAAAAAATCGAATTTATAACAAGTATTTATCATGAAAAATATTATAGATAACGCACTAAAAAAGGCACTTTCATACCAAGATTATAGAGATTTAATGCATCAATTAACGGCTGAAGGAAAATCTACA
>DAIUBY010000002.1:45103-47804 GCA_036846425.1 Polaribacter sp. | reverse complement strand
TTTTTTGCGGTTTTTCTTTGCGTATCTTTGCAACCTATTTTATCAATTATGTTTGTAGATTTTTCGTCAATTTCTGAAGATGCTAAAATTTGGATTTATCCTTCTAGCAGAAAATTTTATGATGCTGAAACTCCTGAAATCGAAAGTTTGATTCAAAATTTTATCGAAAATTGGAAAGTTGATGACGAAAATTTCAAAGCTTCTTATCAATTTTTATACAATCGTTTTATCATTTTATGTGCTGATGATTCCGAATCAAAATTGTCTAATTCGGATATTGATGCGTCTGTTTCTTTTATTTTAGAATTGCAAGAAAAATACGATGTAATGCTTTTGGATAAAATGAACGTGTGCTTTAAACAAGGTGAATTTGTGCAATATAAAGAACTAAAAGATTTTAAACAACTCGTTAAAAATAAAGCTGTTACAGGAAAAAGTATTGTTTTTGATAATTTGATAAACACCAAATTCGACTTCGAAAATTACTGGGAAATTCCTATGGAAGAAAGTTGGTATAATCGATTTTTATAGTAGTTTATGCTTCAAGTTACCAATCTTTCATTTCAATATGTTGCCAAAAAAAATGTTTTAAAAAACATCAATTTTTCTCTAAAAAAAGGAGAACATTTATGTGTAATGGGAGAAAGTGGCTGTGGAAAATCGACCTTACTAAAACTCATTTACGGTTTGTTAGACGCCAATGAAGGCAGCATTTTTTGGGATGAAAAACAAGTTTTAGGACCCAAATTTCACTTGGTTCCTGGCATGGAATTCTTTAAATATGTGGCGCAAGATTTTGATTTGATGCCCTATACTTCTGTTTCAGAGAACATTAAAAAATTTCTGTCTCGTTTTCATCCTGAAGAAAGTGAAAAAAGAACGCAAGAATTATTGGAGGTTATTGAAATGAAAGCGTTTGAAAATACCAAGGTAAAAAACTTGAGTGGAGGTCAAAAACAACGTGTTGCCATTGCGCGAGCTTTGGCAAACGAACCTGAATTGTTATTGTTGGATGAACCTTTTAGTCAGATTGACAACTTCAAAAAAAACAGTTTACGCAGAAATTTGTTTCAATATTTGAAAGAAAAAAATATTGCTTGTATTGTAGCAACTCATGATAAAAATGATGCGCTTTCTTTTGCTGATTATTTGATGGTAATTCAAGATGAAAAAATCATTGCTTTTGATTCGCCAATCAAAATTTACAACAACCCAACTCAAAAATATATTGCTAGTTTGTTTGATGATGTCAACGAAATTTTTTGGGAAGGAAAAACGCATTTATTGTATCCACATCAACTAAAAATTGATACAAATGGAACACTGAAAGCAAGCGTTTTACAAGCTTATTTTAAAGGTTCATTTTGGTTGATTGAAGCCGAATTTGACTCTCAAAAAGTTTATTTTAATCATCAAAATGAACTCAAAATAGGAGAAAAAGTTACACTATCTTTTGAATTTTAAAATGATTTCCTTGGAGGAAAATGGTGTCATTTTCCTGTTTTCCTAACAGCAATTTTCCAATAGGAGATGACGTTGAAATTGCATAAAAAACTTCATTTTCAGCAATTATTTTTCCAGCAGAAATGCTCAAAAAATAAGTATCTTTTTCTGTGAAAACTAAACTTCCTAAATGAACTTTTTTTGATTTTTTTGAGATGTCAATTTTATCTAAAACCGATATCATTTGATTAATTCCTATCAATTGCAGTCCTGTTTTTTCCATTTCCAATTGCAACATTGCACGTCCAGTTTCGTGTTTATCACCAGCTGAACTTTTGGTTTCTGATTGCAAATCATTTTCATAGGAAAGTAACGTTTCTTGAACCGTATTTAATCGATTTTCAACAAATTTTCTGCACGTTTCTAGTAATTCGTTTTTGATACTCATAATTTCATAAAACTACAAATGAACCAAATTTCCCATGATGAGAAATAGAAATTGAAAGGGCTAATTTTTTATCATTTTGATACAAAAAAGGAACTCCAAATTCATCTTTTTCAACCTTAGTTGCAAAAGAAAAACTTGAAAGTAATTGCTCAGAAACTTGAACAGTTTGAGATGATTTTTCATCCATCAAAAACAATTTTGAGTTTGGAATTTCATCATAATTCTTCAGAGCAATTGTGTGAATATAATTTCCTGTAATTGTTGATGAAGAAAAATAAGTTTCTTCATCAAATTTTATGATTCCTGAAGTGTTGGAAATCATTGCACACTGAAACTTTTTAGGTGCAAAAAATCGTCTTTGATATTGTTGAACGTGCAATTTATAGGCTGATTCTTTCATGCTCCAAAATAACCAAACTTGTAAAAAAGGATTCTCAGAATTGACTATTTTTTCGATTTCAAAATCGGTAAATTGTTTTTCTAAAAAGCCTTTTCGCAACCAATTGCTTTGGGTTTTTGCGAGTTGCAAATCAATCAAATCATTGCCTATCATTTGTTGGCTAATTTGGCTTCAATAATTTCCATAGCTGCTTTTACAGACAGCATTTTTTCCATAGCTTCATTGTCAATTTCGATGTCAAATTCGTCTTCAACATCCAAAATAACATCTACCAAATTGGCTGAATTTATCTTTAAATCCTTAATAAAATCAGTGTTTTCTGATAAGTTTGCAAAAGCCTCTTCATCTTGAATATATGGTTTTACAATCTTTTTCAATTTTGAAATTAATTCCTCTTTATTCATTTTTTT
>DAIUBY010000002.1:43508-45003 GCA_036846425.1 Polaribacter sp. | reverse complement strand
TGAAATCAATGCTGAAATTTCAGGATGAAGATCTTCGCAATTGATATTTGGAAACAGAAATTGTTCTTTAATTTGCAAAACTGCAGCCACAGATTCAATAGCTCCAGAAGCCGCTAAACAGTGACCAACTTGCGATTTTAATGAGTTTATATATGGAAAATCAACCCCTTTTCTGTTCAGCGCTTTTGTCCAGTTTTCAATCTCCAAACTGTCTTTTGAAGTGGCTGTTAAATGTCCGTTAATTGCATCAATTTTATCAGCAGAAATATTGGCATCAATTAATGCATCTTTTATACATTTTTGAACTGCTTCAGCATTTGGCGCTGTTAAAGTTCCGCCATTTCTTTGTCCTCCAGCATTGATATTGCCGCCCAAAACTTCAGCATAAATGGTTGCATTTCGTTCTAAAGCACTTTCTAAAGATTCCAAAACCAATGCTCCTGCTCCACTTCCAGGAACAAAACCTGAGGCAGTTTCGCTCATGGGTCTTGAGCCTTTTTCGGGAGTTTCATTGTGTTTGTAAGTCATCACTTTCATAGCGTCAAAACCTCCCCAAGAATACAAACTGCTGTCACTTGAACTGCCCACCAAAATTCGTTTTGCTTTGCCATTTTGAATGCGTTCAAAACCCAATAAAATGGCTTCAGTTCCTGTTGTGCAAGCTGAAGAATTTGTTGTAACCTGATTTCCAAAACCTAAAATTCCACCTAAATAAGCAGAAATACCACTTGCCATTGTTTGTACCACAGAAGTGCTTCCTAAACGTCTTACATTTTGATTGTCGATTTGATAAATAGCTTCTCTAAATTTTTCAATCCCTGAAGTTCCTGTTCCAAAAATAATTCCTGAATCGTAATCTAAATTTGAGTTTTCATCGATCAAAAAACCAGCATCTTTCCAAGCGTCTATTGCAGCTAAACAACCATATAAAATAGAAGTGCTATTGAATCCACGAAGTTGCAAAGGCGTTAAATATTCCGAAATTTTTTCATCTGAAATTGTTGGAATTCCTCCTATACAGCAAGAGAATCCTTTGTCTTTCAAATGTTGATGAAATGCAATCCCAGATTTGCCAGTTTTTATAGCATCCGTAAACTCTTGCAAACCAACTCCATTTGGAGCAACAACTCCTAAACCTGTAATTACGACTCTATTTTTCATTTTATTTTGCGATAATCATTCCAGCAATACTTCCTCTACAAACCAATTCGTTTTTTGCATTAAACATTTTTACAGTGCACTTTAATTTATTGAATCTGAAATACACTTTTTCTGAAATAACAGTAACTTTTTCTGATGGATAAACAGGCAAAAAGAAATCTATTTCATTGGATGTTAAGGCAATTTGAGGTTTTTTATCTGATGAAATTTCATCTTTTAATAGATAAATTCCCAAACAAACAACCCCAATTTGTGCCATAGTTTCAGTCAAAATTACGCCTGGAGTTATTGGGTTTTCCTTAAAATGGCCTTCATAAAAATATTCATTTTCTTT
>DAIUBY010000002.1:36568-43408 GCA_036846425.1 Polaribacter sp. | reverse complement strand
CACATCAAATAGACCACATTTGCAACATCTTCTGGAGTTGTTAATCGTTCAAAAGGATTTCTCATCAATGTATGGTTTTTAATTATATCGCTATTAGGAATTCTATTTAAAGATTCCGTGTTTGTAACACCAGCTTGAATGCAATTGGCTTTAATTCCGAATTTTGCAAATTCTAAAGCGATGTTTCTTGTAATTGCTTCCAAAGTTACTTTCGCTGCTGAAACTGCTGCATAATTTTCCCAAGGTTTTACATTTCCTTCGCTTGTAAAACTGATGATTCTTGCATCCTCAGCAAATAATTTTTGCTGAAAAATTGCTTGAAACCAATCATACAAACTAACCGCCATTGCATTGATGGTAATCTGAAAATCGTCATTTTGTAAAAAATCATTTTCCTTCGAAAACATCGGTTTTAAATTTCCTTTTGCAATGGAATGATTCAAGGTTTTTATGGTTCCTTGAGTTCCTATTTCTTGTTTAAGTTCATCAACAATTGAAGTTCTTTTTTCAGTGTTTAATGCATCAATATTATAAGATAAAAATTTGATTTGATGTTTTTTAACCTCTTCAAAATCTTTTTCAATAGCAGTCATTTCCGTTCTTGAATTTCTATGAATCACACAAATATTCATGCCGTGCTTTGCCAACTTTTTTGCAGTTGCTAAACCCAAACCTGAGGAGCCTCCTAAAATCAGTGCCCATTCGTTTTTGTCTTGAAAATCTTTATACATGTTACTATATTTTATGAGATGCTGAAACAAGTTCAGCATGACAAAATGTTGTTACCATTCTAATAAAATTCGTTGAGCAGAAAAACCTGGACCAAAACTCAACATCAAACCTCTTTCTCCTTTTTTGGGATTTTGATCCATAAATCGTTCTAAAACATAGAGCACAGTTGCACTTGACATATTTCCGTATAAACGCAAAACCTCTTTTGTGTCATCAATATTTTTGCCTAAAATTCCGAATAAATCCTCTACAGTTTGCACAATTTTTTTTCCTCCTGGATGAAAAATTAAATAATCAATATCTTGAATTGTCAATTGATTTCGTTCTAAAAATGGATGAATAATTGCAGGGAAATGATCTGAAATTTTTTGTGGCACTTCTTTGTCTAAAATCATTTGTAAACCCGAATTTACCAAATTAAAACCCATCATATGAATTGCGTCATAAAAATGATACATAGATTCGTCCACAATTTCTGGACCTTCATCTTCTGGATAAGAAGACAAAATAACACTTGCTGCACCATCTCCAAAAATGGCTGCACTTACAATATTTGCCATTGAAAAATCATCCAATTGAAAAGTAGCAGTTGGCGCTTCAACAGCAATCACAACAGCTCTTTTGTTTGGGTTTGATTTTAAAAAATTCTTGGCATAAATCATCCCAGAAACACCTGCTGCACAGCCCATTTCTGTAACTGGTAATCGCACAATATCTTGCTTTAAACCAAGAAAATTTATCAAATATGCGTCCAAAGAAGGAATCATAATTCCTGTGCAACTTACAGTAATTATGTAATCAATTTCAGTAGGTTTTAAATTCGCTTTTTGAAGAGATTTTTGAAAAGCGTTTGTCGCTAATTTAATGACTTCACGTTTGTAAATATTGTTTTTATCTTCAAAAGAAGTCGCTGTAAAAACCTCTTCAGGACTCATAATTGAATAACGTTTGTCAACTCCTGCACCTTCAAAAAGTTTGATTACTTTTCGTTGAAAACGAGCTTCTTGACCCTGCATCCATAGATTTACAAAAGGAATAATATCCTTTGTTTCCTTGAAATACAAAGGCAACTCTTTGGCAACAGATATAATTTTTACACTCATTTATTTTTGTATAATCCATAAATATCTGAAAGCCCATTTCCATGATATTTGCGGTTTGATTCGGATTTCTTTGGACATTTTTTCCAACTCATTTCGTTTAAATCCCCTTAAAACAGAAGTTAAACCATCTTCAATAATCATGTTGTTTTTAATAAAAAGAGACAACAACATGAACAAATAATAGGCTAATTTATGCCTGTGTAAATCATTGATTACCAATCCAATTTTTGCAGATTGAACTGTTTTCTTCAAAAATAAAAGTAGTTCTTTTTCTTGAAAATGATGTAAAAATAGGGTTGCTAAAACAATATCAAATTTCCGATTTTGAAATTCTTCAGAAAAAATATCTTGGGTTTCAAAATGCAATTCAGAATAATTAACTGATAATTCTTTTGCATATTGAATGGCTGTTGGATTTGCATCTACACCAATTAATTTGAAATTATAACCACTTTTTCTTCCAAAAGTTGCCACATCTCGCAAAATATCTCCATGACCACAACCAATATCAATAATGGTAATTTCCTTTTGTCTTGGATGATTTTTCAAGATACTTTTTAATCCATTAATTGTGACTTTATTGCCTCCTAACCAACGATTTATATTTTCTAATTTGTCTAATGTATCTCGCAATAAATCACCTCCAACAGAAAAATCATCCATCAATTCTTCTTTGTCTGTTCTGTATTTTGTGCTGATAAAAAAATCCATCAGATTTTTATTGGTTTTCCATGAGTTTGTTGAATAATTATGGGAACTACAAACGGAATTTTTTGCAAAATCCGTAATAAAACATTTGCAACTGCATCATTTCTAAATAACATTGCAATAAAATTTCCCGCTTTTAGTCGCCATTTGAATTGACGATTCCATTGCAAAAGGTAGTCGTTTTCGAGCATTTCTCTCGTGTAATTTTTATTTTCAAGGTAATTTAGAATCAGTTTAGACGCAATTTGCGCTGACTGAATTGCCATACTCATTCCATTTCCGCACAAAGGATGAATCATTCCTGCTGCATCTCCGCACATAATAATATGATTTTCAATAGGTTTTTTGGATTCAAATGAAATTTGACTAATAGTCAAAGGTTGCTCAAAAACAGGATTCGTATTGGTAAATATTTCTTTTAAAAACGTGTTTTTAAAAACAACTTTTTCTTGAAAATCATCAATATTTTTAAATTTTTTAAATGCCGAAAAATTGGTGATGTAACACAAATTAATGGTATCATTTTCTACTTTTGAAACACCACAATAACCGCCTTTAAAATTGTGAAGAGCCACTAAATTTTCTTTGAAATTTCCTTTCACATGGATTTTAACTCCCAAATAAGGCGCTTTTTTTTGGATGAAATCACGCTGCATTTTTACATCCAACAAAGAACGTTTTCCAAAAGCACCAATAACAATTTTTGATGTAAACTGTTTGTTTTCGTTGGTTTGTAAAAAAAATAATTCGTCTTTAAAATCGATTTTTGTAACTGTATCTTGCAAAAATTCAACGCCATTTTGTTGTGCTTTTTGATACAATTCAAAATCTAATTTATAGCGCGAAATTCCAAATCCTCCTAAAGGTAATTTTGATGAAATCAGTTTATTATTGGTTGTTGATAGTTGAAATTCATCAATTTTTACAGCGCCAAAATCAAAAGGATTGATTTCTAAAAAAGCCAAATAAGGCAACACTTCATTAGAAATATATTCTCCACAAACTTTGTGTTTTGGATAGGTATTTTTTTCAATCAACAACACTTTTTTTCCAAATTTTGACAAGTGAATTGCATTGCACAAACCAGCCAAACCTCCACCAATAATAAGTACATCAAATGTTGTTAGTTGTGTTTTCATTTTGTTGCCAAATCAGCCAATTCTTTTCCAACTAAACTTCCAATAGCAACTCCCATTCCTCCCAAACGAACTCCACAAAAAACGTAGTTTGAAACTTGTTTTACAATCGGATTTTTCTGCCCAGAAAAATTTTTAAAGCCAATACCCATAATTCCACTCCATCTCTGTTCAATTTCAAAGGGAATATTTGGTAAAATAATCTCTTTTAGCATTTTTTCTAACTGATTTTGAATGAGTTTTGTTTCGCCAAATTCAGTGGTATTTTCACGTTTAAAATCTAAATTTCTGCCTCCTCCAAACAAAATCCGATTGTCGATATTTCTAAAATAATAATAGCCTCTGTCAAGATGAAAAGTGCCTTTTATTTTCAGGTTTTCAATCGGTTTTGTAATCAACACTTGCGCTCTTGCAGGTTGCACATTTTCTTGCAACAATTGCGAGGCAAAACCGTTGGTTGCAATGATTAACTTTTTTGTGTAAAATTCTAATATATTGGTTTTTATGTGAATTTTATCTTGATTTTCTTGGAACGATTCCAAAGAAATTGAGTTGATGATTTTAACACCTTTTTTTTGCACTTTTTTCAACAATTCAAAAGCCATTTTTCCAGTATCAATTTGACCTTCAAAATTGTTGACTAAATAACTAGAATGTACTTTTTGAAAATCAAAAATATTTTTAGAAACGCTAAAAACTGTTGATGAAAAAATTGGTTGCAAAAGTTTGTTGATCGTTTCTTTTTGTGATAAACATTCTTCAAAAAAATCTTTAGAATCAAACAATTCAAAACCTTTATTTTGTTGAAAATCGATGTTTTTATCCCCCAATGTTTTCCGCAATAATTGCAATCCTTTCCAACGTTTTTTTACCAATTCAAACACTTCTTCTTCAGTATGTGTTTGCAAATCATCAATAATTTCTGACAAACTTCCAAAACATGCAAAACCTGCATTTTTGGTACTTGCGCCTTGAGGCAAAACTCCTTTCTCTAAGATAACTATATTCGCTTTTGGGTGAATTTCTTTCAATTGTAAAGCACAATTCAAACCCACAATTCCACTACCAACAATCGTAAAATCGATGTTGGAAAACCACTCTTTCAATTCCCAATAACTTAGATTCATAAATTTTTAAAAGTCAAATCGCAATTGTACCCAAATTGGCGTTGTTTTTTCTGTGTTTAAATTTCCGAAAGAAATTCCTAACAATCGCACCGAATTTTTTAATTTTTCTTGAAAAAGCAATTCTTTAACAATTGGGAAAAATTCGAACTTTTCTTGCATAAAATACTCCATAGTTTTGCTTCTGGTTTGTTGTGAAAAATCAGAATATTTTATTTTTAAGGTGATGGTTTTTCCTTTGGTATCAGACTTTTTCATTCTTCTTTCAAGTTCATCTGCAATTTTTTCGAGTTTTTCTATCATAAAAATTTCTGAAGAAATATTCTCAAAAAAAGTAGTTTCTGCGCCAACAGATTTTCGAATTCTGTCTGGTTTTACTTTGCTATTATGAATTCCACGAACAATATGATAGTAATGCAATCCTGATTTTCCAAAGAGATTTGTAAGTTCATCAACTGATTTTTTCTTCAAATCATTGCCTGTAAAAATGCCTAAATTGTACATTTTTGCAGCTGTTACTTTTCCAACTCCATAAAATTTATGTACTGGTAATTCCTCTAAAAATTGAATAACTTCTTCAGGATTGATTGTTTTTTGACCATTTGGTTTGTTAATATCAGAAGCAACTTTGGCAATAAATTTATTGATGGAAATTCCAGCAGAAGCATGCAAACCTGTTTCCTCAAAAATACGTTTTCGGATTTCTTGCGCCATCAAACTTGCTGAAGGATTTCCTTTTTTATTTTCGGTAACATCCAAATACGCTTCATCCAAAGAAAGTGGCTCAACCAAATCTGTGTATTCGTAAAAAATTTCTCTGATTTGATATGAAATCTCTTTATATCTAGAAAAATTAGGTTTTACGAAAATCAAATTCGGACATTTTTGTTTCGCCAAAACTCCACTCATGGCTGATTTTACGCCAAATTTTCGAGCTTCGTAACTAGCTGCAGCAACTACTCCTCTTGATTCTCCTCCACCAACAGCAATGGGTTTTCCACGCAATTCAGGATTGTCTAATTGCTCTACAGAAGCAAAAAATGCATCCATATCAACGTGAATTATTTTGCGAAAAGGAGGCTGTAATTCCATATTTCGAAAATAAGGAAATTAACGCTATCATTTTAAAATCTTAAAGAATAAAAAAAGCACACCAAAATTAGTGTGCTTTCTTAATTTAAATTGAAAAACTATTTTTTAAATAACTCCTTGCGCCAACATTGCATCTGCTACTTTTACGAAACCAGCAATGTTTGCACCTCTTACATAATCAATTGAACCATCTTCATTTTGACCATATTGTACACAAGAATTATGGATATTTTCCATGATTTCTTTCAAACGTTCATCTACTTCTTTTCTTGACCAACTTAAACGCAATGAGTTTTGACTCATTTCCAAGCCAGAAGTTGCAACTCCACCAGCATTTGATGCTTTTCCTGGTGCAAATAAAATTTTTGCATGTTGAAATTCGTGCATTGCATCTGGAGTAGAAGGCATATTTGCTCCTTCAGAAACACACATACAACCGTTTTTGATTAAAGTTTTTGCATCTTCTCCATTCAATTCGTTTTGAGTAGCACAAGGCAAAGCAATATCACAAGCAACAGACCAAGGTGTAGCTCCTTCTACAAATTTTGCTGTTGGATATTTGTCTAAAAAATCAGAGATTCTGCCACGTTTTACATTTTTGATATGCATTACATGTTGCAATTGTTCTGTTGTAAATCCGCTTTCAACGTGAATATAACCACTTGAATCAGAAAGTGTTAACACTTTTGCGCCCAATTCAATTGCTTTTTCAGCAGCATATTGAGCCACATTTCCTGAACCAGAAATCACTACTCTTTTTCCTGAAAAAGATTCGTTTTTACGTTGCAACATATTTTGAGCAAAATATACAGTTCCATATCCTGTTGCTTCTGGTCTGATTAAAGAACCTCCCCAAGATTGTCCTTTTCCAGTTAAAACTCCAGTAAATTCGTTGTTTAGTTTTTTATACATTCCAAACATAAAACCAATTTCTCTTGCGCCAAC
>DAIUBY010000002.1:32085-36468 GCA_036846425.1 Polaribacter sp. | reverse complement strand
CCTCTATTCACTTGAATTTCACCACTATCATCCACCCAAGAAACTCTGAAATAAATCAATCTTTCTGGTTCAACCATTCTTAATAGAATATTTTTTCCATTGTAAATGTCGTGTTGAATAATGTAAGGAATTACGGTTTCTGCTACTTCACGAACAGCCTGTAAAAATTCGGGTTCATGACCATTTCGTTTTTCAACGAGTTTCATGAAGCCATCTATTTTGGATTTGATACTTTCTTCCATGTTTTTTTATGAGATTACTAAAAAATTAACGTGGCAAAGATATGTAATTTTCAATATCGCAAAATTAAAAAAATGTGAAATTTTTTGTATAAACCCCAATTTTCAATCGATTTCGTTGAGTGGTTTAGAATCCATAAAAAATCATCTGAAAAACTCTTTTAAATACTGTAAATTTGCAGTCTAATTTTCGCATAAAATGTTAGATAAAGTAAAAGAATTGATTGTTGAAGTTGGTCATTTCAATGCCTCAAACAAAGAGGAATTAGAATCTTTCCGAATTAAATATTTAGGAAGTAAAGGATTGCTAAAAGATTTGTTTGCCGAGTTTAAAAACGTAGATGCTGAATTGCGCAAAGATTTTGGGCAAGCATTGAATAATTTGAAAAAAACTGCTGAAGAGAAAGTGATTCAATTAACAGAAGTTCTTGAAAATTCAGTCGAAGAAAAAACTATTTATGGCGATTTAACAAGACCTTCTGAACCGATTGAATTGGGTTCGCGTCATCCAATATCTATTGTAAAAAATCAAATTATTGAAGTTTTTAATAGAATTGGTTTTACAGTTTCTGAAGGTCCAGAAATTGAAGACGATTGGCATAATTTCTCTGCCTTAAATTTGCCAGAATATCATCCAGCAAGAGACATGCAAGACACGTTTTTCATAGAGCAAAATCCAGATATTTTATTAAGAACGCACACATCCTCTGTTCAAGTGCGTTATATGGAAAAAAATCAACCTCCAATCAGAACAATTTCTCCAGGAAGAGTGTTTAGAAATGAAGATATTTCTGCAAGAGCGCATTGTATTTTTCATCAAGTTGAAGGATTATATATTGATACAGATGTTTCGTTTGCCGATTTGAAACAAACGCTTTTATATTTTACAAAAGAGATGTTTGGAAAATCGAAAATACGTTTGCGTCCTTCTTATTTTCCATTTACTGAACCAAGTGCAGAAGTGGATATTTATTGGGGTTTAGAAACTGAAATTGATTACAGAATCACCAAAGGAACAGGTTGGTTAGAAATTATGGGTTGTGGAATGGTTGATCCTAATGTATTGAAAAACTGCAATATAGACCCAACAAAATATTCTGGTTATGCTTTTGGAATGGGCATTGAACGCATTGCCATGTTATTGTATCAAATTCCTGATATCAGAATGTTTTACGAAAATGACAAGCGTTTTTTAGAGCAATTCAAATCAATTATTTAGCCCATCCTAACCTTCCCAAAGGGAAGGAACTAATACTCTTTAAGTATTATGAAAAAAAATTTACTTTTTGTTTTTGGTCTTTTTTGTTTTATTTCTATCTCATCTCAAGAAAAAGTAGAGTTAAATAATTTTACAGAAAGCTTATGTAATTGTATTAATAAAATGACTGGAACTAAATATGAAGTTCTAAAAAAATGTGTACTTGAATTAGCAAACAAAGATTCAAAACTTATTGAAACAGTTAAAAAAATAGGTGATAGCGAAGGAAATATAAATTATAAGTACTGGTCTAAAGTAAATCTTTTGCTTTCATCAAATTGTGATTCTTATAATATTCTAATAATGGAAAGTTTTATAGACAAAAATCAATCTTTTCCCCCTATTATAAAATCAATAGCTGATGAAGTTTGTTTAAAATTAAGTTCAATAAAAGAATTAAATGACGACAGCGTTAGATTATCTTCAGTTCCTTTTTTGAAAAAAAACCAGCAACAGCTTTTAAAAATTTATTCCTCCCCAAAAGAAGTGGTAAAAAGTCTTAATAATTATTTAGCTCTAAATTGTAAAAAGTACAGAACTTATATGTCGTTATCAACTGCTCAAGAAAAATTTTAGTTTGAAAAAAGACATTCACATTCCTGAAGTTACAGAAGTAGCAATTGCTGTGGTTTTTGAGTACAATGATATTTATAAAACTGATGATTGGAATGTGTATATCATCAATAAAAAATCAGTTGATTTAGAGTTGGTTGTGATTGTTTCTCAAGGATTTTCTGATAAAAAAACGACCTCATTATTTCGAAAAAAAATGGACGTTTTGCCAGCAAATTCTTACGCAAAAATTGAACTAATTCAACCCGAATTATTTCAATTGAACAATCGTTTTCAAGTTTCGTTTTTTGAAGGAAATACGTTGTTTGAAAAAACATTTATTTTTAAAGAAAATACCATCAAAGAAGGCACTTTAAGAATGATTCCTGAGTTGGGAAAACGTGGGATTTTAGCGAATTAATTTATCCTAAAAATCCAATTATCAAATACAAAATTGTTGTGACAATTCCGCCAATAATTGCATAAGGCAATTGCGTTTTCACGTGATCAATATGATCTGTTGCAGATGCCATTGAGGAAATTATGGTAGTATCTGAAATTGGTGAACAGTGGTCACCAAAAATTCCACCACCCAAAGTGGCTGCAACAATTATAGTAACATCTGCACCATGAATAGTTGCCATCGGAATTGAAATTGCCAACATAATTGCAAAAGTTCCCCAAGAAGTTCCTGTAGAAAAAGCAATAAACGAACTTATAACAAAAATAACTGCAGGTAATAATTCTGCTGTTAACCAACCTTTTGTAACATTTGCCACATACATTCCTGTTTCCAATTCTTTACAAGCGTCACCAATTGCAAACGCCAATAACATCAATAAAGCTAGTGGCATTAATTCGCTAATTCCTTTTAAAGTTAGAGAAATTGCTTCTGTTGGTTTTAAAATTCCTTGGATAAAATACATCACAATTGCCACTAAAATAGCTGTAATAACAGCATATAAAACGGATGATGATCCTGAACCTTCTCCAATTGCTTGAGATACATGATTTAAAAAAGATGTAGATTCTTTTACGGAATTCCAACCTGTAAAAATTAAATTGATAGGCATCATTAAAACCATCACCAAAAGTGGCACAATCATATTGTAGGCTTTTGCTTCAATTCCTTCTTTTGGCGGAAAAGAAGTAACTTCTTCAGAAACCATTGGAGTTGCATTTTCGTTTAATAAAGCACCTGTTTCAAGCGTTCTTTTTTCTGCTTTTTTCATCAAACCAATATCTTTTTTTGATAAAATCACCACAAAAACAATAACAATTGCCAATAATGGATAAAAATTATATTTGATGGATGCCATCATCATTGAAAATGGTTTTTCAATTCCTTGAGTTATCAACAAACCCATGATAAAAGCTCCCCAAGCATTAAAAGGAATTAAAATGGATGAAGGTGCAGAACTGGAATCAGCAATGTATGCCAATTTTTCTCTTGGAATTTTTAGTCTATCAAAAATTGGACGATACAAAGTTCCAACTGTTAACGAACTGATGCTTGTTTCAACAAACAATAAAATCCCCGTAAACATTGCCAAAATCTGAACCATCACTCTAGCAAATCCCGATTTTTTTGCCTCTAATGTTACTAGCTTTTTGTTCAAAAAATTTACAAATCCCTCAACACCTTTTGAATATTGAATAAAAATTAAGAGCGCTCCAACTAATGCGCTAAACATAATTGTTCGTGTATTTCCTTTAGATTGAAACACATCAACCATTGCTTCAATCATAGCAATTGTTCCAGATATTGGATTCCAATGATTGATAATTAACCATGAAAACCAAATTCCAAATAACAAAGCAATGTAAACTTGCTTAGTTCTTAACGCCAAAATAATGGCAACAACTGGAGGTATTACTGATAAAAATCCATATTCCATAGAAACGATTTTAATTTGCTGACAAGGTACTAATTTATCAATATTTGTAATGTCAAATTTTGTAAATTGCTAAATGATTGAAAAATTCCATGGAACAACAATATATTTTAGCACTCGATCAAGGAACCACAAGTTCACGATCTGTGATTGTAGATGAAAAAGGAAAAATAATTGCAACAGAACAGCTTGAATTTCCGCAAATTTATCCTCAATCTGGTTGGGTAGAACATGATCCAATTGAAATTTTAACTTCACAAATACAAACCTTAAATAAAGTCATTGAAAAAGCAAAAATTAATGCCAAAAATATTGCTGCAATTGGGATTACAAACCAAAGAGAAACTACCGTTATTTGGGATAAAAATACAGGAAACCCAATTTACAATGCGATTGTTTGGCAAGACAAAAGAACTGCTTCCATTTGTGAAGATTTGAA
>DAIUBY010000002.1:29972-31985 GCA_036846425.1 Polaribacter sp. | reverse complement strand
TCTTACCAGAAGTGAAACCATCCTCATATTATTTTGGAAATTATGAGTTGGATGGGATTAAAATTCCAATTGCAGGAATTGCAGGCGATCAACAAGCTGCATTATTTGGCCAAGCTTGTTTTGATTCTGGAGATGCTAAAAATACCTATGGAACAGGTTGCTTTTTATTAATGAACACTGGCACAAAACCTCAATTCTCGAAAAGTGGAATGTTAACAACCATTGCTTGGGGAATTAATAATAAAATATTTTATGCATTAGAAGGAAGCGTTTTTGTGGCAGGAGCTGCAATACAATGGCTTAGAGATGGTTTAGAAATCATCAAAACTGCAGAAGAAAGCGAACTTTTTGCACAAGAAATTTCCGAAGAAAACACAGTAATTGTAGTTCCTGCATTTGCAGGTTTGGGCGCTCCATACTGGGATATGTATGCAAGAGGAGCAATTTTTGGGCTGACCAGAGATACAGGAAAAAATCACCTCGTCAAAGCAACTTTAGAATCATTAGCCTATCAAACCAAAGATGTTTTGATTGCCATGCAACAAGATGCCACAATTCCTTTAAAATCTTTAAAAGTTGATGGTGGTGCAAGTGCCAATAATTTTTTGATGCAATTTCAAGCGAATATTTTAAACACGATTGTTGAGCGACCAAAAAATAGAGAAACTACAGTAATGGGAGCTGCATATTTAGCAGGAATTTGTGTGGGAATTTGGCATCAAGAAGCTATTTTAGCTCAAAGAGAAATTGAGCGAGAATTTATTCCAAATTTCTCATCAGAAAAAAGAGAAAGAATGTATAAAAATTGGTTAAAAGCCATTGAACGAACTAAAAATTGGATTGAATAAATATGTCAAAATTTTACACAAAAATTACTCCCAAATTGCAAGAATTTATTGAAAACCAACATATTTTCTTTGTAGCTACAGCTCCTAATTCTGGAAGAATAAATCTATCTCCAAAAGGTATGGATTCGTTTCGTATTTTAGAAGAAAATAGAGTTATTTGGTTAAATGTTACTGGAAGTGGTAATGAAACTGCAGCTCATTTACTTGAAAATGAACGAATTACTATCATGTTTTGTTCTTTTGAAAAAACACCCAATATTTTGCGTTTGTATGGAAAAGGAAAAGAAATTAAAGAAGGAAATCTCTCTTGGAAAGAACTAATTTCTTTTTTTCCTGAAACTCCAGGAACGCGTCAAATTTTTGATATTTCTATTGAATCAGCTCAAACTTCTTGCGGAATGTCAATTCCATTTTTTGAATATAAGGGCGAGCGAAATGAACTGAATGATTGGGCTTCAAAACAAGGAAAATCAGGAATTTCAAATTATTGGAAAGAAAAAACCAAACCACTATTGATGGCTTGCCAACTCATATTTTAGATTAAAATTTGCATGAAAAACTTTTCCTTTTTCGAGAGAAAAAAAATTCAAAAAGAATTAGAAACTAATGAGTTTGACATCTTAATTATTGGAGGTGGCATCACTGGTGCAGGAATTGCTCTTGATGCTGCTTCACGAGGAATGAAAGTGGCTTTAATAGAAAAAAACGATTTTGCTTCTGGAACGTCAAGCAAATCAACCAAATTGATTCATGGTGGTTTGCGCTATTTGAAACAATTTGATTTTTGGTTGGTAAAAGAAGTTGGCACTGAACGTGCAATTGTGCACAAATTAGCGCCACATTTAGTGGTTCCTGAAAAAATGATTTTACCATTAATTGATGGCGGAACTTATGGTTCTTGGTTGACTTCTTTTGGACTAAAAGTGTATGATATTTTGGCGTCTGTTGAAGGTGATGACAAACGAAAAATGCTCACAAAAGAAGAGACCTTAGAAAAAGAACCTTTGCTGCCAGAAAATATATTAAATGGCGCAGGATTTTATGCAGAGTACAGAACTGATGACGCACGTTTGACCATCGAAATTTTAAAAACTTCGCTAAATTATGATGTGAAAGCTCTTAATTATATAGAAGCAATCGACTTTTTATACAAAGAAAAAAGAGT
>DAIUBY010000002.1:0-29872 GCA_036846425.1 Polaribacter sp. | reverse complement strand
CAATCTTCTTGGGCAGGTTTGCGTCCTTTGATTCATGAAGAAGGAAAATCAGCGTCTGAATTGTCCAGAAAAGACGAGATTTTTGTATCAGATTCTGAATTAATTTCCATTGCTGGAGGAAAATTAACAGGCTATAGAAAAATGGCAGAACGCATTGTTGATTTGGTTGCCAAAAAATATGAAAACCGATTTGAAAAAACTTTTGATACAATTAAAACCGATAAAATTTTGCTTTCTGGAGGAACTTTTAAAAATTCATTAGAAGTAAAAAGTTATACAGATGCCATTTACAATCGTATTAATGAAGTTGATTTTAACCAAAAAGATGCTGAATATTTAGTGCATAATTATGGAAAACAAACAGACATCATTTTAAAAAAATTTGATGAATTTATGGATGAAAATCAAACTGAAAAATTACTAAAAGCAGAAGTTTGGTTCACTATTCATTATGAAATGGCTTGCAATCCAACCGATTTTTTTATGCGAAGAACAGGACGTTTATTTTTTGACAAACCAAGTGTTGATTTATACAAAAATATTGTTTTGAAACTATTCAAAGAACATTTTCTTTGGGATGAAAAAACAGCTAGTTTTCATCAAAATGAATTGGAAAATCAATTAAAATTAGCCACTAACTTTAGCTAAACTTGCTCTCTCAACAAACTTTTATAGGTTTTTCTTAATTGAATTGGATGAACTCCTAATTTATATTTTAAAAAAACATAGCCGTTAATCAAGTTGACTTTTAGCCATGAATTTTGATCGTATTTTCGAGCACTGACAATCGCTTTTGATTGAATAATTGTGTATGGAATTTTTGCTTTTCTCACTTTATCAATCATTTCAAAATCTTCCATAATGCAAAATTCTTCATTAAAACCTTGTAATTTTTCAAAGGTTTCTTTAGTAAAAAATTGGCATTGATCTCCACCTCCAGCAAAAATTCCATCGTTTTTAGTGAATGAACTATTTAAATTCAGTAATCGAGTTTCTTTATCAAACTTGTAGGCAAAAAATCCTGCTTTGAATCCTTTTTTAATGGCATTGATTACTTGTTCATAAAAATCTTTTGGCAAACAAACATCTGCATGTAAAAAGAGCAAAACATCTCCTATTGCTTGTTTTGCTCCAAAATTCATTTGTGAAGCTCTGCCTTTTTGGGGACTGTTTATAAAACGTATATTTGAAAAATTTTCACATACTTTTGGCGTTTCATCAAACGTTTCTGGAGAATTGGAAACAATTATTTCTATCGGAAATTTGTTAGCTTGTTCGCATAAAAACGACAACCTCTTTGCAAGGTTTTCTTGCTCATTATAAACAGGAATTATAACCGCTATTTTCATGCTTAAACTTACGAAATTTTTTATGAGACACTTTTTTATTTTCATACTTTTTTTATCTCCTTTTTGGATGAATTCTCAATCAAAAGAAAATTATAGTAAAATTTCTCAAGATTTATTAACTCAAATAATGCAAGGAAAATCGTTTCAAAAAGAACTTGACTTGCTTTCAAAAAGCACTCTAGATGAATTGACAGAACAGTTAAAAACAGATGAAGAAAAAATTGCTTTTTGGATAAATATTTATAATTCATTTATACAAATTTCTCTCACCAAAAACCCTGATTTATATAAAAATAGATCTGCTTTTTTCGGTGAAAAAAGAGTAAAAATTGCTGGACAAATCATGTCTTTTGACGAAATTGAGCATGGAATTTTAAGAAAATCTCGAATGAAAATTAGTTTGGGGTATTTAAAAAAATTTTCTGTCGCTAATTGGGAACAAAAATTACGTGTAAATGACATTGATTGGCGAATTCATTTTGCGCTAAACTGTGGTGCAAAAAGTTGTCCTCCAGTAGCGATTTATACTCCAGAAAACTTAGATAATGAACTTGATTTTATGGCAAAAGCCTATTTAAAAGAACAAACTTCTTATGAATCTGAAACGAAAACTGCTACTTCTGTTGTTTTAATATCTTGGTTTCGTGGCGATTTTGGTGGAATAAATGGTGCTAAAAAAATACTCTTTAACTATAAAATTACCCCTGAAATTCCAGAAAAAATACTATTTAAAGAATATGATTGGACGTTGTTATTAGGAAATTTTAGAACAATCCTAAAATAATCTATTCCGCATTTTCATGCGCTTCAATATCAGCAGTTAAATCCAAATCTCTTAAAGTTGGATTTAGAATTGCTGTTCCGCCAACAGTTACCAATGTCATAATTCCACCAAAAACAACAGCTACAACTGGACCAACCAATTTTGCTGCTAAACCACTTTCAAAAGCGCCTAATTCATTAGAAGAGCCAACAAACATCGAGTTTACTGATGAAACACGACCTCGCATTTCATCAGGAGTTTTGATTTGTAAAATGGTTTGACGAATTACCATCGAAATTCCATCAGCTGCACCACTTATAAACAGCGCTAAAATACTCACCCAAAAAATAGATGACAATCCAAAAGCAATAATGCTAAGTCCAAAAATTAACACAGAAAATAAAAGTTTTTTACCCGTTTTTCTGTTGATAGGTATATAGGTTGTAATGAACATTGTTACAATGCTTCCCATTGAAATTGAAGCGTTTAAAATGCCAAAACCTTCACTGCCAACTTGTAAAACATCTTGCGCAAAAACCGATAAAATTGCAACAGTTCCTCCAAACAAAACTGCAATCATATCCAATGTTAAAGCTCCTAAAATCGCTTTGTTTTGAAACACAAAAGTGACTCCTGCTTTTAGACTTTCTTTAATTGGTTCGCCAATTTTGGTGTTCAAAATTGGTTTCTTTTTGATTTGAAAAGTGATGATAAATGCAAGTACCACTAAAATATAAACCAGTAATAATGTGTTTGCAACTCCAATCCAACTGATTAAAAATCCTCCAAATAAAGCTCCAGAAACAGCCGCTGTTTTCCAAGTGCTTGTGCTCCAAGTTGCTGCATTGTGATAGATTTTTTTGGGAACAATCAAAGCAACTAAAGAAAAAATTGTAGGCCCAAAAAACGAACGCAAAAAGCCTCCAAAAAAAACCAATGCATAAATAGCATATAAAATTTTATTAGTTGACCAACTTGCAAGAATGCTTTCGGTTGTTAAAAAATACAACCCTAAACTAATTAGTGAAAATGTAGCAATACAAATGGCCAACAAATTTCTTTTTTCTCTTTGATCTACAATATGACCAGCAAATAGCGCCATTGAAAACGCAGGGATTATTTCCATTAAACCAATAATTCCTAATGAAAGTGGGTCTTTTGTGATGCTATACACTTGCCATTCAATCACAATAAATTGCATTGACCAACCAAAAACCAAAAAAAAGCGCATCAATAAAAAGATGTTGAATTCTTTTATTTTTAAAGCTGCATAAGGATTTGTTTTTGCCATAAATTAGCTCAATTTCATATCCATTAAAATGGCAAACGTCTGATTGATGTCTTTTTCTTTCACCACAATTGTCATTTCATTGGTTGTAGAAATAATTTCTTGCAATGGAATATCTGCCCAAGCCAATTGCTTCAAAATAAAGTAATAAATTCCTGACTGCTCTTGATTATCTTTGGGTAATTTGATGGTAATTGATGCCAATTCTAACATGCTTTTCAACAAAGCTTCCTTTTCAAAAATTTCTTCTACAAAAGGTCTTAAATTTTTGCTAGTTACAATATTTGTTTCAAAAATTCCTTGAGAAACTGTTAGAAAATAATCAGCGCTTTCTGATGATTTGTTTAAAATTCTTGAAATTTCTTTCAATAATGAAGGAGTGTTTTTAAATGTAAAATCGCATAAATCTGAACGAACAATTACATCACCCAAGTCCAATGCTAATTTTTTGATGTTTTTTCTGATTCTCAACTCACTTGCAGGAGAAAGTCTGTTGATTGCCATCATAACTGCGCCAACTTTTACGTCTTTTTTTAGAGCTGCAGAAACTTCTGGCAAAATAATTCTTGCTAATGAAGAAACATTAATGAGTTTTTCGTTGAGTGCTTCTTCTATAAAAGGCGTTTTTCGAACAGTGCTTTCAACGACTTCTTGTATTGTTTTCATACTTAAAGTTGAAAATTAAAGTTAATTGTGCAAAATTAAACAATTAATCCAATTTATCTGTCAACTTTTTAAATTCTTTTTTTGGACTTTTTTGCTCGTATAAAATCGAAAAAACAGCATCAATAATGGGTGTTTTTGCTTTGTTTTCTTGAGAAATTTTATAGGCACTTTTTGCTGCATAATAACCTTCAGCAATCATACTCATTTCTAATTGAGCAGATTTTACAGTATATCCTTTTCCAATCATGTTTCCAAAATGACGATTTCTACTAAAAGTGGAATATCCTGTTACCAATAAATCGCCCAAATACGCAGAATTATTAATGTTTCGTTTCATTTTATGCACTTTTCTGATGAAACGTTTCATTTCGCGAATGGCATTACTAATCAAAACTGCCTGAAAATTATCTCCATAACCCAAACCATGAGAAATTCCAGCAGCAACAGCGTAAATGTTTTTCAAAACTGCAGCGTATTCTGTGCCAATAATATCGTCAGAAGTTTTGGCATTGATGTACCAACTTTCTAAACATTTTGCCATTTTTTTAGCTTTTTTTACATCTTGGCAAGCAAGTGTTAAATACGATAATCGCTCCATAGCAACCTCTTCAGCATGACAAGGTCCTGTAATAACACCAATGTTTTCAAACGGAATTTGGTATTCTCTGTTAAAATGCTCACCAACAATCAAGCCTGTTTCTGGAACAATTCCTTTGATGGCAGAAAAAATGATTTTATTTTCCAAAGAAATAGAAAGTTTGTCCAATTCACTTTCTAAAAAAGCAGAAGGAATTGCAAAAATCAAGGTATCATATTTTGAAACTGTTTCGTTGATATCATCTGACAAATCCAAACGATTTGCATCCAATTCAGCTGAACTTAAATATTTTGGGTTGTGATTATTTTCTTTGATATGCTCAATAGATTGGCTATCACGCATATACCAACCAACCGTTTCTAAATTTTCGGATAACATTTTTACAATCGCTGTTGCCCAACTTCCACCTCCTAAAACGGCAATTTTTTGCTGCTTGTCCATAAAAATAATTTTGAACGTCAAAAGTAAGAAAAGTATTAACTTTTCAAGAATACTTCATTCATTTATTATATTTGTGAAAAATCAATCAATTGATAAAAGTACGTTTTCGGTTCATACTTATAAGTATTTTTCTTTTGCTTTTCTTTGGATTGAATGCTCAGGAAAAAATAAGTACAAAAGCTTCAAATGTTTCTATTTTAGAAAAACAATTTGAAATAAAATCATTGGAAATTTCTCATAAAATTTGGGTGTATTTGCCACCTAATTATGAAAAATCATCCAAAAAATTTCCTGTAATTTATATGCATGATGCTCAAAATTTGTTTGATAATACAACTTCTTATGCTGGTGAATGGAGTATTGATGAAACGTTGAATGAGCTATTTAAAAAAACAGGAAAAGGATTTATTGTTGTAGGAATTGAAAATTCGGGCGCTAAAAGATTGGATGAATACACGCCTTTTAAAAATGAAAAATACGGAGGAGGAAAAGGAAGTATTTATATTGATTTTACAACAAATGAATTAAAACCTTTTGTAGATAAAAACTACCGTACAAAATCAGATGCTAAAAATACTGCTTTGATTGGTAGCTCTTTAGGTGGTTTGATTTCGTTTTATGGAGGTTTAAAATATCCAAAAGTATTTGGAAAAATTGGCGCACTTTCTACTTCATTTTGGTTTTCTGATGAAATTTATGAATTTGCAACAAAAAATGGAAATCAAAAAAATCAAAAAATCTACTTTTTAGTTGGTGGAAAAGAAGGAGAAAATATGGTTTCTGATACCGAAAAAATGGTGCACCTTTTATCAGAAGTTGGTTTTCCAAATAAAAATATGAAAACAAAAATTGTTCCTGAAGGCAAACATAATGAAGCTTTTTGGAAATCAGAATTTTTAGAAACAATAACTTTTTTATTCAATTTATGACCGTAGAAATTATCAATAAATCAAAACACGCAACACCAAATTACGAAACAGCAGGTGCTGCAGGAATGGATTTAAAAGCAAATATTGATACTCCAATTATTCTGAAACCCTTAGAGAGAGCTATTGTAAAAACAGGCTTATTTATTGCTTTACCTCAAGGATTTGAAGCGCAAGTAAGGCCTAGAAGCGGCTTGGCTGCAAAAAAAGGTATTACCGTTTTAAATTCTCCTGGAACTGTAGATGCAGATTACAGAGGAGAAATTGGAGTGATTTTAGTGAACCTTTCTAAGGAGGATTTTATTATTAATGATGGAGAGCGAATTGCACAATTAGTCATCGCAAAACACGAACGAATTTCCTGGCAAGAAGTTGAAATTTTAAATGAAACACAACGTGGAGCAGGAGGTTTTGGCAGTACAGGACTGTAAAAAAAATATTTCGTTTTTTTTTAATAAAAATGCGAACATGTTATTTATCATTTTTTAAGATTTAGAATAGGCCAATCTTTGCATCATAATTAAACACGATTATGATGAAAAAAACACAATTACTACCCTATCTGTTGTTATTCGTATTTATAACAACGCCTTTTTTCGTTCAGGCACAAAAACTAACTTTAGATAACGAAACGTCTTTTTTACAAGTTTTAGGAACTTCTTTTATGCATGATTGGCATGTTCAAGCTGAAAAGCAAAGTGGTAACCTCGTTTTTTCTGATGCAGATAAACTAGCAATTAGTTCTCTTACATTCTCAGTGGAAAGTGAAAGTTTGAAAAGCGGAAAATCTGGCATGGACAAAAAAACTTTTGAAGCATTAAATACAAAGAAGTTTAAAACAATCGAATTTACATTAACCGAAGTTTTGTCTGTCAATAAAAAATCAGAAAAACGATTTGATGTTTCTGCCTCTGGAAACTTAATTATTAATGGTGTAAAAAAACCAATTACATTAAAGTTCTCTATTGAAAAAAGTGAAAAATTGTATATTCTAGAAGGATCTCATAAACTTTTGATGACCACTTTTGGAATTGCGCCACCAAAAGCTTTATTAGGAACCATAAAAACTGGTGACGAAATCGAAATCAAATTCAAATCAATATTCAAAAATTAATTTTAATCACAAGTATTAAACACAATTATTAAATCAATAAACTATTAGTATATGAAAAATTTAGCAAAACTAGTTTTATTAGTTATGGTATTAACTAGTATAAACGGATTCTCACAAAAATCAAAAAGAGATTTAGATAATTATAGAAGTCCAGACAAACGCGGCATCAATGTTTTTGAAGACGCAAAAGATACAGTTACCACAAAATTTGATGGTGTATATGTAAGAATGGGTGGTGCATCAACATTGCAATATCAATCATTATCTCACAGCAATTCAGGTGTAGTTCCATTAAAAGAAATTGGAGGAAACTTCAACTTAGCCGCTGCAAACTTAGATATGGACGTAGTTTTAGGTGAAGGTTTACGTATGCATTTACGTACTTATTTATCATCAAGACACCACCCAGAACCTTATGTAAAAGGTGGTTATATCCAAATTGATAAATTAGATTTTATCAAAGAAGGATTTATGGAAAACTTCATGAAATATGCCACAGTGAAAATTGGTCACATGGAAAACAACTATGGTGATGCACATTTTAGACGTACTGATAACGCGCAAGCTTTATACAACCCTTTTGTTGGAAACTTAATTATGGATGCTTTTACAACAGAAGTTGGTGCAGAGCTTTAATATAGAAGAAATGGATTTATCTCAATGATTGGTTTTACCAATGGAAAATTAAATCAAGATGTAACAAATCCTGATACTGGTGGCGCTTCATTCTTAGCAAAATTTGGGTATGACAAACAAATAAATGAGGATTTCAGATTTAGATTAACAGGATCTTTATACAACACAGGAAGAGTTAGAACATCTTATTTATATTCTGCTGATAGAGCTGGATCAAGATATTATTTAGTTTTAGAGCCAGAAAATGCAACTGCTGCTGCCAACTTTAGATCAGGTCGTTACAATCCAAATTTAACAAATCAAATTCGTGCCATCATGATTAACCCTTTTGTAAGATATAAAGGATGGGAGTTCTTTGGAACTTATGAAAATGCAACAGGAAAAGCATCTGCAGAAGCTGATAACAGAACTGCAACTCAATGGGCTCTTGAATCAATTTACAGATTTGGAAAAAATGAAAACCTATACATTGGTGCTCGTTACAACACTGTAGATTCTGAAGAAAGAAATGGAGACAATATCGAAATTAGTAGATTCAATCTTTCTGGTGGATGGTTTTTAACCAATAACATGATGTTGAAACTTGAATATGTGAGCCAAAAACACTCTGGTTACAATGCTGCAAGTATTTTTGATGGAGGTAAATTCAATGGATTTATGCTTGAAACCGTAATCAGTTTCTAAAAAAAAAGTATTTTTTTCAATGTTTTTTTAGCAATTTAAAGGTCTCTAATCGTTACTAGAGACCTTTATTTTTAAAATCAAGAACCTATGAGACCTTTAATAATTATTCTTGGAAATCTTTTTTTGATAGCAAATTTTTACTTTTCATCTGCAAGAAAAGAAATTGTAACATTGTCTTTTACACCAAAAAGCTCTTTGATTATCAAAGGAAAATCAAACGTTCACGAATTTGAATGCGATTATAATACGTATGAATTAACAGATTCATTAAAAGTAAATTTTAAGAAACTTGATAATATGATTGTTTTTGAGAATACTCAGTTACTTCTCGAAAAAACAGAGTTTGATTGTGGAGGAAGAGGAATTAACAAAGATTTTCATAAATTTCTACAAACAAAAGATTTCCCACACATAAAAATGAATTTAAGAAAAGTAGCGTTATCAGGAAAAAATACTGTGAATGCTGAACTTTCTTTTACGATTTGTGAAATTACCAAAAATTATACAGTGCCAATTTCTATTTCTAATCAGCACAATAAAATGATTTTTAAAGGAAGTATTGCCCTTAGTTTGCAAGATTTTAATTTGACAACACCCAAGAAAATAATGGGTTTAATCAAAGTAAAAGACGCCATTGTCGTCGATATTAATTTAGAATCGATTGTAAATAAAAAAACACCTTAATAAGGTGTTTTTTTATTATTATTGATTAGCTATTGTCTCTTTAATTTTTGCCTCTATTTCATCCATTAATTCAGGATTATCCTTGATTATGTCTTTAACAGAATCTCTACCTTGACCTAATTTGGTATCTCCATAACTAAACCAAGAACCGCTTTTTTTCACAATACCTAGTTCAACACCAATATCTAAAACTTCACCAACTTTTGATATTCCTTCTCCATACATAATGTCAAATTCTGCTTGTTGAAAAGGTGGTGCAACTTTATTTTTTACCACTTTTACTTTAGTGCTGTTTCCAATCACTTTTTCACCATCTTTAATTTGCGTTTTTCTTCTGATATCTAATCTTACTGACGCATAAAATTTCAATGCATTTCCTCCAGTTGTTGTTTCAGGATTTCCAAACATCACCCCAATTTTATCTCTTAACTGATTGATAAAAATTACAGTACATTTTGTTTTTGAAATGGTTCCTGTCAATTTACGTAAAGCCTGACTCATTAAACGTGCGTGCAATCCCATTTTAGAATCACCCATTTCACCTTCAATTTCTGATTTTGGCGTTAATGCAGCTACAGAATCCACCACAACAATATCAATAGCTCCTGAACGAATTAAATTTTCTGTAATTTCCAACGCTTGTTCTCCATGATCAGGTTGTGAAATAATTAAATTATCAATATCAACACCTAAATTTGCTGCATAAAAACGATCAAATGCATGTTCTGCATCAATAAATGCTGCAATTCCACCCGCTTTTTGAGCTTCTGCAATGGCGTGTAATGACAAGGTTGTTTTTCCTGATGATTCTGGCCCGTAAATTTCAATAACTCTTCCTCTTGGATATCCTCCAACTCCAAGTGCTAAATCCAAACCTAAAGAACCTGATGAAATGGCTTCAATATCTTCTGCAGCAACATCTCCCATTTTCATTACAGCTCCTTTTCCATAAGTCTTATCTAGCTTATCTAATGTAAGTTGCAAGGCTTTTAATTTGGCTAATTTTTCTTTATCTTCTGACATATTTACTAGTTTTCTAACATTTTTAAAGTGAAGCAAGTTACAAAAAAGTATTCTGAAAAATTCAGAAAATCAGCCACAATTTTGTAATATTGTTGTAATCCTAAATTTTGAATTATGATACGTCTTAAAAATTATAAAAGAACAGTAACCATAGATGAAGGAGAATTGGTGAGTTACGTTTTTGATGGGAAAGAGTATATTCATCAAAAAGGAAATAAAGGTTGGCGAAAATCAGATGATGAAATGTTTCCTGTAATTGGTCCCACTGAAAAAAACGATTTTATTGTTCACACAAAACATGGTGATGCTGTTCAAGACCAACATGGATTGCTCAGAGAATTGGCATATACATTGATTTCGGAAAGTGAAAATCAGGTAAAATTTCAGAAAAATTATACCAAAAATACTTGGGTAAAAAACAGCAAATTTCCATCAAAATCTCCAGAAGAATTTCTGTTTTGGCCTTTTGATTTTGTTTTTGAAAAAAAATTTACACTTCAAAAAGATGCTTTACTCATCGAATTTTTTATACAATCAGAAGAAGGAATGCCTTTTATGTTAGGCTATCATCCTGCTTTTTTGTTGTCTGATACTGGTGAAGAATCACTAATTTCAAATCAAAAAAAAATAACGTTGAACGAGATTTTAAAAGCGGGTTCAAATGCTTTTCCTGTGTTGAATTCCGAAGAAATTGTATTGATTAATTTTGATAAAAATAATCTACAAATCAACACAAAAGGCTTTCAAAATTTTATGCTTTGGACGGAGGTAAATAACATGATTTGTATTGAGCCAATTACACAATATACCTCTTTCACAGACCAAAAATTCTCCGAAGAAAATATGCTTTTGTCTAAAGGAAAAAATTATTTTTCGGTTGAAATAAAAATTATGGATTAGTTTCTATCCATTCTTATATGTGGAATTCCATCTTCTAAATATGAGTCTCGAATTTGTATAAATCCATGAGATTCATAGAATTTTTTCAAATATAATTGCGCAGAAATGGTGATTTTTTCTTGATGATATTCCGTTTTTACAGCATCAATTGAAACTTTCATTAGTTCATGTCCATATCCATATTTTCGTTCACTTTCTTTCACAACTACTCTTCCAATACTCGCATTTTCGAAATAATCACCAGGCTTAAAAATTCGAGTGTAGGAAATGATTTTATCGTTTTTAAATCCTAAAATATGCAGTGCTTTTTGGTCTTTAAAATCGATATCTTGATACACACAATCTTGTTCAACTACAAAAACCTCTGAACGCAATTGTAATATTTGATACAATTCTGTAACTGATAAATCAGTAAATTTTTTAATCTGGAATTCCATTAAACACAGCCAATTTTATTCACTCTTTGTTCATGTCTTCCTCCTTCAAAATCCGTTGAAAGAAAAATATCTACAAAACCCAAAGCTTGTTGTAATGACACAAAACGCGCAGGAATCGTCAATACATTTGCATTGTTATGTTGTCTTGTAAGGGCTACTAATTCGTTGTTCCAGCACAAAGCTGCTCTTATTCCTTGGTGTTTATTTGCGGTCATTTGTGCGCCATTTCCTGATCCACAAAGAATAATTCCTAATTCAGCCTTTCCAGTTTCAACAGCAGTTGCAGTTGGATGAATTGCATCTGGATAATCCATAGAATCATTTGTATCTGTTCCAAAGTTAAGAACTGAATATCCTTTTTTTTCTAAATGTTTGATGATTTCGAACTTATACTCAGTTCCTGCGTGATCATTTCCGATAGCAATTGTCATAGTAGATTGATTTTTATGGCTTTAAGAACTACAAAAATAAAGATTCTAACTCGTTTCTACAGTTATCAACAATCAAAATTTATATTTTTTTAATAAGTAATTCAATATAAAGCTTTTATCTATATTAATAGAATGTTAAGAACTTATCATTAAAATTTGATAACTAATTTTGGTTGTTTCTATTTTTTTTACAATACAGAAGGTTTAATTAATAATCAATAAAAAATTATTAGAATTTAATAATAATTTATCAACACAAAATTTACAATTTATTTACATTGAAAAATTTAAAACTTATAACATATTTTAAGTTAATAGCTGTTTATAAGTATTGTTTATAACTACTAAAATTTACTGATTTTTAACTCATTAGAATTCTAATAACATGTCAATATTTTTTAATAACTCATATATGAAAATGAAAAAAAAAAAATTATTAGCATTATTAACAAACAATAATATAAATAAAAAAGATTTTTAAAATTTTTTAAAAGAAATAATATTTATAAAGAGTGTTTATAAGTTTTAAAAGTGAAATTTTTAAACAGTAGATTTTTTGTTTTTGTAAATACAAATAGAATCTTTTTTTGCATCTACATTTTTTTGAGGAAGTTCTGTTTTACGTAACGTATTTTGAACAGTTTTAAAAGTCACAACAATACCTGTGATAAAAATGAAAAGGAATAAAGCGATTATTCTTCTAAGATTTTTCATTTAAGTTTGGTTTCAACTATTATATAGACGCTTTAATTTTCAATTCGTTACAAAAAAATTAAGTTTTTTTTAACATCTTATTTAAAACTATAACGTTTACACTAATTCTTTATTTTAACCAAATTAAATTTAAATAGCATAAAACATTATTAAGTTGTAATTTGCATTGTTATAACTAGTATAGTTCATTTTATGAAAAAATCGAGTAAAAGAATATTCAAAAAGAAAGGAAATATCATCAAAGATTTAACTAAAAATATCTTCAGAATTTTAAAAGAAGACGCAACAAAACAGTTCAATTATAAACAAATTGCAGCGAAACTTCATGTTACAGATTCTGAAGGAAAAAATCAAATTATTCAAAAATTAGCGGAATTAACTGCGGCTAAAAAACTGAAAGAAGTTGATAGAGGAAAATATCAAGTGAATGAAGAACGCAAATATTCTATTGGAAAATTAGACATTACCTCTAATGGAAATGGTTATTTTATTACTGAAGATTACGAAGATGATATATTTGTTCCAAATGTAAATCTTGGTAAAGGATTGCACAATGATTTGGTAAAAGCTTATGTGTACAAAAAACGAAGAAGCAATAAATTAGAAGCAGATGTTGTGGAGGTTTTAGAAAGAGCCAAAACACAATTTGTTGGTGTATTACAAAAAAGTAAAAGTTTTGGTTTTGTAATTCCTGATAGCAATAAAATGTATGCAGATATATTCATTTCCGAAAACAAAATGAATGGCGCTGAACATGGAGATAAAGTGCAAGCTACCATTTTAGATTGGCCAGAAAATTCAAAAAATCCATTTGGAAAAATCACCACAGTTCTTGGAAAACCAGGAGATCAAACCACAGAAATGCATTCCATTTTAGTGGAATATGATTTGCCTTACGAATTTCCAAGAGAAGTTGAAGAAGAGGCGTCACATCTTCCTATTGAAATTACCAAAGAAGAAATATCCAAAAGAAAAGATTTCAGAAATACACTCACTTTTACTATTGATCCAAAAGATGCTAAGGATTTTGATGATGCATTATCTTTCAAAAAACTTGAAAATGGCAATTATGAAATTGGAATTCATATTGCAGATGTTTCGCATTATTTACATCCAAAAACAATTTTGGATGATGAAGCTTACGAACGTGCAACTTCTGTGTATTTGGTTGATAGAGTAGTACCAATGTTGCCAGAAATATTGAGTAATGGCGTTTGTTCTTTGCGTCCTGAAGAAGAAAAATTAACTTTTTCTGCCATTTTTGAGTTGAATGAAAATGCAGAATTGATAAATCAATGGTTTGGAAGAACAGTTACTTATTCTGATAAACGCTTTGCGTATGAAGAAGCACAAGCTATTATTGAAACTAAAGGAAATCTAGTTCCATCAAATGTTTCTTTAACTGGTTATGATTATACAGTTGATGATATTATTGTAGAAGCAATTTTAAAAATGGATGAATTGGCAAAAATTCTTAGAAAACGCAGAATGAATCAAGGAGCAATTTCGTTTGATAGAGTAGAAGTAAAATTCAATTTAGATGAAGATGCAAATCCAACAAGTGTGTATTTCAAAGAAGCAAAAGATGCTAATAAATTGATTGAAGAATTCATGCTGCTTGCCAACAGAAAAGTGGCAGAATTTATTGGTCAAAAAAACAAAAATCCTTCAGGGAAAACTTTTGTGTACAGAGTTCATGACGAACCTGATACTGAAAAATTGGCATCACTACAAAATATCATCAGTAAATTTGGTTACAAAATCAACACTGATACAAGAGAATCTACTTCAGCAACGTTAAATCAATTATTAGCTGATGTTCATGGAAAAGCAGAATCAAACATGATTGAAACATTGGCAATTCGTTCAATGAGCAAAGCTGTTTATACCACACAAAACATTGGTCATTATGGATTGGCTTTTGACTATTATAGCCATTTTACATCGCCAATTAGACGTTATCCTGATGTAATGACACACAGATTATTGCAACATTATTTAGATGGAGGAAGCTCTCCAAAAGCAGAATTGTATGAAGAAAAATGCAAACATTCTTCTAAAAGAGAAGAATTGGCATCCAAAGCTGAGCGTGATTCTATCAAATATATGCAGGTAAAATACATGCAAAATCATAAAGACGAAATTTTTGAAGGCGTAATTACAGGTGTTACAGAATGGGGAATTTATGTGGAAATTACCAAAAATAAATGCGAAGGAATGGTTCGAATTCGCGATATCAAAAGCGATTATTATTTGTTTGATGAAAAGCAATATGCCATTGTTGGTCAATCTACAAAACAGCTATATCAATTAGGGGATGATGTAAAAGTTCAAGTGAAAAGAACCGATTTAGAAAGAAAACAATTGGATTTTAATTTGATTGAAGAATAATTTTTTTTGTTGCATAATTCGTTATAAAAACTAAAATTCTTTAAATCCGGAATATGTTTTGATTACTATTTGTTTCAATATAAAAACATGAAAAAAATAATTTTTACAGCACTTGTATTTTTGGCATTTGTAATGAATGCGCAAACTACAATTACTAAAAATCCTGGTGATTTTTCTATTTTAAAAGTTTACAATGGTATTGAAGTTGAATTGATAAAATCAACAGATCAAAAAATTGAAATTACAGGAGAAAAATCAGAAAATGTTGTCATAAAAAACGCAGATAATACACTTAAGATTTCTTTACCATTTTCATTAAATCCTGATAAAAATTTAGCAAAGAGAGAAGTTTTAGTAACCATTTATTATAACAAAAACATTGATGTGATTGATGCGAATGAAGCATCAACAATTACAGCAAAAGAAATTCAACAAGACAAACTAGTAGTAAATTCGCAAGAAAAATCGTTTATAAATCTTGTTGTAAAAGTGAAACATTTAGACGTAAGAGCTTCTTCAGGAGGTGTTATAAAACTTACAGGAACTGCAAAAAACCAAAATGTTGATTTGGATTTATACGGTGTTTACAATGGTTTTAATTTGGAATGTAGCGCAAATTCAATCGTAAAAGCTGGAACTGGCGCAAAAGCTGAAATTTTTGCAGGCGAAACGTTAAATGCAAAAGTGAGTTTTGGAGGTTCTGTTTTCTATAAAGGTGAACCTGAAGTAATAAAAGACAAAAAAGTACTAGGAGGAATTATTCAAAAAAGAAATTAATAGAAACCTTTTTGTATCTTTGTGGAGTTAATTTTTTATTTATGAACAATTTATTCATCCCTTTAATACCAGGTGGTCTTCAAATAGTCATTGTTTTGGTAGTTGTATTGATTTTATTTGGAGGAAAAAAGATTCCAGAATTAATGAAAGGAATTGGAAATGGAATCAAAGAATTTAAAAACGCTACAAAAGAAGATACTGCTGATAAATTAGATGACAAAAAGTAACAATTTTTTTGTTATTTGGTATAAAAACTAAAAGCTCTGTGTTTTACAGAGCTTTTTTCTTTTCGAATTAATAAATCCCCCAATCTATAATTCTATATTAACGACAAATGTAATATAGCACTATTTGTTATTCAAGAAAATGAGATAGTTTGTTATAAAATGGAAGTTTTTTGCAGTTTTTGGGACGAATGGGAATCTTTATTTCAAAAAGCCATCAAAAGATTCTTTGCTAAAATTCCTTGAAACAGGTATTTGAAAAGGGATAACATCTGAGTGAATTAAATATCCTCTTGCATTTCCTGATATTTTTTGGATGTAATTTTTGTTGATAAAATAGGATTTATGACAGCGAATAAAATTTGGGTAATTTTGTAACTCCTTTGAAACTTTTGACAATGTTACTCGCAATATTTGCTCCTTTAAATCGCCATTTTTCATTAAAAAGAAACTTGCATAATTACCTTGTGAAGTGATATAAACCAATGAATTAATAGTAAAAACAATTGATTCTTTATTATTATCAGCAAAAATTACCACTTCTTTTTCACTAACAAGTAGCGATTTTTTCAAGTTGTTAATTTCTTCAGCCCTTTTCTCTCTTTTTAATCGAATTTTCTTTTCATTAAAAACGATTACAATTGAAACAGGAAACAAAGCCACTAAAAAATTATAAACAATAAAAACAGGATAACTGACATTTTCTATATTGTTTTTTGCTTTATAGTAATCTGCAAAAAACCACAAAATGGTTCCAGTTAAAAAAATTCCAATGAAAATAAAAATAAAATTTTTTCCAATTGTCCATTCATCTTCATTAAAAAAATCTTTGAAAAGATATGGAAGGACAAAGAAAACATAAACAGAACTAATAAAAGTTACAACACTGACTAAAACACAGTATTCAAAAATATTCTTTTCAAAAAAAAGAAATTGTAAATGGTCTAAAAGTATAAAAAAAAACAAAAACTAATAACCCAGTAGTCAAGCTGGTTTTAAATCGAAACCAGCTTGAATGGTTAAAATAATAAGGTGTTGCAAGCAATTTTACAACAGATTTCATAGTTTGTTTTTAGCTATTTTTCTTTTTGTTTTTCATTGCTTCGCCAATTTGATTGCTTGCAGCAAAACTTGCAACCATGTCATTTAGCATATTGCTTCCAACTTGAGGCGAATTAGGTAATAAAATTAAATTGCTATTGGTTTGTTCACCCAAAGATTGCAACGTATCATAATGTTGTGTTACTACAATTAGCGCAGAAGCTTCTTGGCTGTTTATACCAACTCTATTCAACACTTCAACAGATTCTTCTAAACCACGAGCAATTTCTCTACGTTGATCAGCAATTCCTTGTCCTTGTAAACGCTTGCTTTCTGCTTCAGCTTTTGCTCTTTCAACAATTAGAATTCGTTGAGCATCTCCTTCATATTGTGCTGCAGTTTTTTCTCTGTCAGCAGCATTAATTCGGTTCATTGCAGCTTTTACTTGCGCATCAGGATCAATATCTGTTACTAAAGTTTTGATAATATCATAACCATATTCCATCATAGCGTCATTCAATTCTGTTTTTACAGCAATAGCAATGCTATCTTTTTTTACAAAAACGTCATCTAATTTCATCTTGGGAACTTCAGCTCTTACCACATCAAAAACATACGAAGTGATTTGATCATGAGGATAGTCTAATTTATAAAAAGCTTCAAAAACCTTTTCTCTAATTACCTTAAATTGAACAGAAACTTTTAGTTTCACAAATACATCATCTAAAGTTTTGGTTTCGATAATAACATCTAATTGTTGAATTTTTAAACTTAATCTTCCTGCAATTCTTTGTACTCCTGGAATTTTTAGGTGAAATCCTGAATGACGAATACTTGTAAATTTTCCAAAAGTTTCAATAATTGCTGCAGTTTGTTGTTTTACTATGAAGTAAGAAGCAAAAATAATAAGGCCTATAAGAACTAAAATAATTAACGGAATAGTTGGTAGCATAATAGTTTTTTATGAATTTGATTTCTTGTAAATATACAACTTATTTGACGTATTTATTTTTAGATGTTACAAAAAAATCCTGATAAATTATTATCAGGATTTTTTTGAGATTTGTTAGGAGATAACTATGCTTCCTCTGAAAAAGTTTTATTCAAGCTTTTATTGAATTTAAGCCATTTTCCATATTGTTTTTCAGAGAGGATTTTTTTAATGTCTTCGTCTAATTTTTGATCTTCTGTTTTCATTGCTTCTGAAATGGGTTTCAAATCTGCTGCTAATTTTTTTTGAACCTCTGCCTGATTTGAATAATCTCTATTTTTAATTACTGCTCTTTGAAAATTTTCCACCATTTCTTTTGCCCCATTCAATGTAAAAGTGTTGATTCTTCTAATTTGTTTTATTTTATTGTTGTATGCTGTCAAAATATCTGAGAACTTTTTTCCTTCATCAGAATCTAGTTTTATCCCCGATTTTTTAGCTGTTTTTTCTATGTCATACACCACAATTCCCAAATATTGATCTACATCAAAATTTGGTTCAGGAGCTTTTTCTGGAGTTTGCATCATTTGTCTTTGGCGTTGATTCTGCAATCCTCCATTCATAAATTGTGCATTTACACTGCAAAATGTCATGATTGATACTAGAAATACGATTTTTTTCATGAGTTAAAATTTTTTAATTGCTGTTTCAATTCTTTGGATGGTTTCTTGTTTTCCAATAATTTCCATGATATCAAATAAATGAGGTCCTTTCATTTCGCCAACCAAACTCAATCGCAAAGGTTGCATCACTTTTCCAAAACCAATTTCGTTTTTAGTAATCCAATCTTTGATAATTGTTTCAGTATTTTGAGATGAAAAATCATCAATTTTGATGATAATACTCAATAACTGTTCCATTAATGAAGACGTGTCTTCTTTCCAGTTTTTTGCAATGGCTTTTTCATCAAAAGTTGTAGGTGCTTGAAAAAAGAAATTTGATAATTCCCAAAAATCAGCTACAAAAATGGCTCTTTCTTTTATCAATGAAATCACTTTTTCAATCGTATTTTTTTCAGCAACAATTCCTTTCTCTTTCAAAATAGGTTCGTATAAATTTGCTAATTCAACCACAGATTTTTGCTGCATGTATTGTTGATTGAACCATTTTGTTTTATCAGGATTGAATTTTGCTCCAGATTTGCTAACACGTTTTAAATCAAATGCTTGAATCAATTCTTTTAATGAAAAAATTTCCTGCTCAGTTCCTGGATTCCAACCTAACAAAGCCAACATATTTATAAATCCGTCTTCAAAATAACCATCTTCTTTATAACCCCTAGAAATGTCTCCAGTTTCATCGTTTTTATAAGCCAAAGGAAACACAGGAAATCCTAATTGATCTCCATCACGTTTGCTCAATTTTCCTTTTCCAATTGGTTTTAAAATCAATGGTAAATGCGCAAATTTTGGAGCTTTCCAATCAAAAGCTTTGTATAAAAGAATGTGTAAAGCCATAGAAGGAAGCCATTCTTCACCACGAATTACATGCGTAATTTCCATTAAATGATCATCTACAATATTTGCCAAATGATAAGTTGGCATTCCATCAGATTTAAACAACACTTTGTCATCTAACGTATTGGTATCAATGCTAATTTTTCCTCTGATTTCATCTTCCATTTCCAAGATTTCATCTTGAGGAGTTTTGAAACGAATTACATAATCATCATCATTTTGAATTCTTTTTTGAACTTCTTCATCACTCAAAATCAACGAATTGACTAACTTTCCTTTACTTCTATTATGCCAGTTATAAATGAAAGTTTTGCCATTTTCTTCATGTTCTTTTCTCAAAAAATCTAAAGATTCAGCAGTGTCAAAAGCATAATATGCCCAATCTTTTTCTAATAAAAAAGCTGCGAAATTTTTATAAATTTCCTTACGTTCAGATTGTCTATAAGGACCAAATTTTTCGTTTTTTCCTGGACCTTCATCAAAAGGAATATTGCACCAATTTAACGAATCTATGATGTATTTTTCAGCATTTGGCACATAACGAGTTTGGTCTGTATCTTCAATTCTAAGAATAAAAGTGCCGTTATTTTTTTTCGCAAAAAGGTAATTATACAATGCCGTTCTTACACCTCCAATATGTAAAGGTCCTGTTGGACTTGGTGCAAAACGAACGCGTACTAATGAATTCATATGATTTTTTTGTGCTGCAAAGATACTTTTTTCAAATTCAAGATAAAATCAAAATCGTTTTTAACAAATATTTGATTGCATTTTCCTTCAAATACTGTAATTTTATGAGTTGATTATGAACGAGTTTACCAAAATAACCCAAAAATTACGTCAATTTTCTCTAAAATTCTACACCAATGAATTGATTAGAGGCAGTATTTTATTCTTTTCATTTGGCGTTTTATATCTATTTTTTACGCTTTTTATTGAATATTTTTTGTGGTTAAAACCACTTCAAAGAACTATTTTATTTTGGATTTTTATTTTCGTAGAACTTTTTTTATTGACCAAATTTATCCTTTTACCGATTTTTAAAATCGTTGGTTTAAAAAAAGGAATTTCATTTGAAGAAGCATCCAAAATTATTGGGAATCATTTTCCTGAAGTAGAGGATAAATTGCTCAATATTTTACAATTAAAAAATCAAACCAACCAATCAGATTTATTGTTGGCAAGTATTGACCAAAAATCTGCGGCTTTGCAACCAATTCCTTTTGTAAAAGCGATTGATTTTTCTAAAAACAAAAAGTATTTAAAATATGGATTAATTCCAATTTTTATTTGGTTTTTAAGTTTCATTTCTGCCACAAATGGTGCACTAACTAAAAGCTTGGAACGAGTTGTAAATTATAAAACAGCCTATTTACCTCCTGCACCTTTTTCGTTTTTGTTGCTCTCAAAAAATCTAAAAATCGTTCAAGGAAATGACGCAAAAATTGAGGTTAAAATTGTGGGTTCTTTGCTTCCTGATGAAGTAAAAATTGTGTTCAATGAACAACAATATTTTATGCAACAATCAGGAAATACAACATTTTCTTATACTTTTTCAGATGTTAAAGAAAACATCGAATTTCAAGTGGAAGCAAATGGTGTTGAATCCAATTTGTATGAAATTCAAGTGATTAATGCCCCAATGATCAACAACATTTTTTTAGATATTTCATATCCAAATTATCTCGGAAAAAAGAATGAAATCATTCAAAATGCTAGCAATATTTCAGTTCCAGAAGGCACAAAAATTAATTGGAAAGTGACTGCTTCAAATGCTGATAAAATCGTTTTTATCGAAAAAAACAATCGTTCTAATTTCAATAAAACTTCTTCTGAAAAATTTGAATTTTCGAAGCAAATCAGAAAACCTTTCAACTATCAAATTTCATCATCAAACGTAAATTTGAGTGATTTTGAAAAGCTTTCTTTTGCTGTAAATGTCATTTCTGATGAATTTCCAACGATTTCTGTAGTATCAAATATTGATAGTATTTCACGTGGAACAGCGCAATTTGCAGGACAAATTTCTGATGATTATGGATTGAAAAAATTGCAATTGGTGTATTATGATGAGTCAAATCCACAAATCAAAAAAACGATTGATATTCAAATTACTGCTGATAATATTCAAACTTTTTTTTACCAATTTCCAAATGGAATAAATTTAACTGAAGGAAAAAATTACGAATTGTTTTTTCAGATTTTTGATAATGATGGTGTAAATGGTTCAAAAAAATCAACTTCAAAAGTGTTTCAATATCGACAAAAATCATCTGATGAAATAGAAGAGGAATTGTTGAAAGAACAAAAAAAGACGATTCAAAATTTAGAAAATGCTGTTCAAACTCAAAAAAAAGAACAAAAGCAAATAGAATCTTTGCAGCAAGATTTGCAACAAAAAAAGAACGCCAATTGGAACGATCAAAAAAAGATTGAAAATTTCATCAAACGTCAAGAACAATACAAAGAAATGATGCAACGTCAAACTGATAAGTTGCAGGAAAATTTGGACGAAAAAAAGGAAGAAAATCAATCACTTCAGGATAAGAAAGAAGCTTTAAAAGAGCGAATCCAAGAATTGAAAAATTCGGAAAAGCAACAAAAATTATTAGATGAAATTCAAAAAATGGCTGAAAAACTCAACAAAGAAGATTTGGTTGATAAAGCAAAAGAATTGGCGCAACAAAACAAACAACAACAGCGAAGTTTAGAGAAAACGTTAGAATTGGTGAAACGTTTTTATGTGGAGCAAAAAACAATGCAAATCGCATCAAAAGTAGATGAACTCTCTAAAAAGCAAGAAGCTGTTGCAAAAGATTCTACAAACGCAACTTCTAAGCAAAATGAAATAAAAAAGGAATTTCAGGAAATTGAAAAAGAATTGGAAGAAGTAAAAAAGGATAATGAAAAATTAAAAGAACCCATGGAATTGCCAGATGTTGAAGAGGAATCAGAAAATATCAATAAAGAATTGCAAAATGCAGAAGAAAACTTAAACAAAAAAGAATCTTCAAAAGCGAAAAAAAATCAGCAAAAATCTGCTCAAAAAATGAAAGAAATGAGCGATAAAATGCAAAAATCCATGATGGAAATGCAAGGAGAATCTATGGAAGAAAACATGGATGATTTGCGAAAAATCCTAAAAAATTTAGTGTTGTTTTCGTTAGAGCAAGAAAAGTTGATGAATAAATTCAATCAAATTTCTACCTCACATCCTGATTATGGAAAAGAGTTGAAAAAGCAAAACGAAATCAAAAAGTATTTTGAACATATTGATGATAGTTTGTATGTGCTTTCTATGCGTGTTCCAACAATTTCTACAAAAATACAAAATGATTTGTCAACGGCTCATTATAACTTAGATCAATCTTTAGAAAATTTTGCGGAAAATCGATTTTCTCAAGGAATTTCTAATCAGCGTTATGTGATGACTTCAACCAACAATTTGGCTGATTATTTGAGCAATGTGTTGAATAATATGAAGCAAAATATGTCCATGCAAATGAAGCCTGGAAAGGGAAAATCATTAGAATTTAGTCTGCCAGATTTGATTAAAAAGCAAGAAGGTCTATCAAAAAAAATGGAAGATGGAATGAAAAAGGGAGATGAAAAAGGCAAAGGAAATGAATCTGGTAAAAAAGAAGGAGATCAAAAAAATGGACAAAAAAATGGTCAAGGAGAAGGAAATCAAAATGATGATTTGAATGGTGAATTGTATGAAATTTTTAAACAGCAAAGTGAATTGCGTCAACAATTAAAAGATGCAATCAATGAAAATGATTCTGAAAAACCTGGGGAAAGTACTGCTAAAAAAGCATTAAAAACGATGGAAGAATTGGAAAATGAAATTCTTGAAAAAGGATTTAATAAGGATGTTCTTCAAAAAATGCAACAATTGAATTATGAATTATTGAAGTTGGATAAAGCAACGTTAGATCAAGGAAAAGACAATAACAGAAAATCAAATACCAATCAAATTATTAACGAAAGAAATAATTTGAAGGCGCTAGAATTTAAAAAGCAGTTCTACAATCAAATAGAAATATTAAATCGACAATCATTACCTTTGCAGCAAATTTATAAAAATAAAGTGCGAACGTATTTTTCTGAAGAAAAAAAACAATAACAATGACAACGTTTAATTACGAAACTGATTTTGAACTTTCTGATGAAGTTGCATTAGAAACCTGGGTTGAACAGATTATTTCAAACAAAGGATTTGAACCTGGCGAAATCAATTTTATATTTTGCGATGATGAATATTTACATCGTTTAAATGTTGAGTTTTTACAACATGATACTTTAACAGACGTAATTAGTTTTGATAATTCTCTTGGTAAACTAATTTCTGGAGATGTTTTTATTTCTGTGGAAAGAGTTAAAGAAAATGCTTCAGATTTCAATGTTACTTTTGACGAAGAATTACACAGAGTCATGATTCATGGAATTTTACACTTTTTAGGATTTAAAGATAAAACTCTAGAAGATGAAAAATTAATGAGACAAGAAGAAAACAACGCTTTATCTTTATTAAATAATTGATATTCAATTAACTATAGTAAACGTTTCACGTGAAACATTAAAAAATGAGTTTATTTACAACAACATATGATGTAATTGTAGTTGGAGGTGGTCACGCTGGAAGTGAAGCTGCAGCTGCATCAGCAAACATGGGCGCAAAAACATTATTGATTACAATGAATTTGCAAAATATAGCTCAAATGAGTTGTAATCCTGCAATGGGAGGAATTGCAAAAGGACAAATTGTAAGAGAAATTGATGCTTTAGGAGGTTATAGTGGAATTGTAACTGACAAAACGGCGATTCAATTTAAAATGCTCAACAAATCAAAAGGTCCTGCAATGTGGAGTCCAAGAGCACAATCTGACAGAATGCAATTCGCTGAATGTTGGAGAATGATGTTAGAACAAACAGAAAATTTAGATTTCTTTCAGGATTCTGTGAATGGATTGTTGTTTGAAGATGATAGAATTGTTGGTGTTAAAACAGCTTTGGGAATTGAAATTAAAGCAAAATCTGTTGTCATTACAGCAGGAACTTTTTTAAATGGATTGATTCATATTGGTGAAAAAACATTTGGTGGAGGCAGAGCAGGAGAGAGTTCTTCAACAGGAATTACGGAAGATTTAGTTAAAAAAGGTTTTGAAGCGGGAAGAATGAAAACAGGAACGCCACCAAGAGTTGATGGTCGTTCTTTAGATTATTCAAAAATGGAAGAACAACCTGGAGATGAATTTCCTGTAAAATTTTCATACTTGCCAACCACAAAGCCATTAACAGAACAGCGTTCTTGTTATTTGACTTATACGAATCAAAAAGTACATGATTTATTACGCGAAGGTTTTGATCGTTCGCCAATGTTTAATGGTCGAATTCAATCAACAGGACCAAGATATTGTCCTTCTGTAGAAGATAAAATCAATCGTTTTGCAACAAAAGAAAGACATCAAATTTTTGTTGAGCCTGAAGGTTGGAATACTGTTGAAATATATGTAAATGGTTTTTCAACATCGCTTCCAGAAGATATTCAAGACAAAGCCATAAGAGCTATTGAAGGTTTTGAAAACGTAAAGTTTTTCAGATATGGATATGCCATTGAATACGATTATTTTCCGCCAACACAACTCACACATTCTTTAGAAACCAAGTTGATTAAAAACTTGTTTTTTGCAGGACAAATAAATGGAACAACTGGTTATGAAGAAGCTGCTGCTCAAGGATTGATGGCAGGAATTAATGCAGCGTTAAAAGTTCAGGAAAAAGACCCTTTTATCTTGAAAAGAAATGAAGCGTATATTGGAGTTTTGATTGATGATTTAATTACAAAAGGCACAGAAGAACCCTATAGAATGTTTACATCAAGAGCTGAATATCGCACATTATTGCGTCAAGACAATGCTGATTTACGTCTCACTCCAAAAGGTTTTGAAATTGGTTTAGCATCAAAAGAACGAATGGAAAGAGTTTTAGAAAAGCAACGTAAAACCGATTTATTGATTGCGTTTTTAGAAAATACGAGTGTAAAACCTGAAGAGGTAAATCCTATTTTAGCCGCTAAAGAATTGGCATTAGTTTCTCAATCTTTAAAATTATTTAAAATTGCGACAAGACCACAATTGGCTTTTGATGATTTAAAAGATATTGCTGCTTTAAAGGAATTTATAAATGACAATTTCATTGATGCAGAAATTATTGAACAAGCTGAAATTCATTTGAAATATTCTGGATATATTGACAAGGAAAAAAATAATGCTGATAAATTAAACAGATTAGAAAATGTGTTAATTCCATCAAGTTTTGATTATCATAAACTGAATAGTTTGTCAATTGAGGCAAGACAAAAATTAACAAAAATTAAACCAACTTCCATTTCACAAGCAAGCAGAATTAGTGGTGTTTCACCAAGTGATATTTCTGTGTTGTTAGTGTATATGGGAAGATAATTTTCTTGAATTTTTAAAATGTTCCACGAGGAACATTTCCAAAAAAATGAAAAAACAACCTGATTTTTATAGCGATTTAGAACCCTTTTTACAATGTAAAGATTATACAGTTTCGCAAGAATTGTATGATGTAAAAAAAAATCAAACCTATGATATGTTGGTTACTTTTCCTGTTCCTGAAAAGTTAGAAGATTATTATAAGAGCGAAAATTACATTTCACATACCGATAGTAAAAAAAGCTTTTTTGATAAAATTTATCAATTCGTAAAAAATTTTACACTTCAAAAAAAAGTTGATTTAATCAATTCTTTTGGATTTGAAAACAAAACAATTTTAGATATTGGAGCAGGAACAGGCGATTTTTTAAAAGTGTGTTTGCAAAATAATTGGACAGTTTTTGGAACAGAACCCAATCAACAAGCAAGAGAAATTGCCGATCAAAAAGGAATTCTTCTGCATGAAAATGTAGCTGATTTTTCAAATCAAAAATTTGATGTAATTACACTTTGGCATGTTTTGGAACATGTAGAAAATCTATCAGAATTTATTTATCAATTGAATAATTTGCTTTCTGAAAACGGAAAACTGATTATTGCTGTTCCAAATTATAAAAGTGATGATGCAAAGTATTATAGAGAGTTTTGGGCAGCTTTTGATGTACCAAGACATTTATGGCATTTTTCGCAACAATCCATTTCTAAAATTTTTACAGCTGAAAATTTCATTGTAGAAAAAACTCTTCCTATGAAGTTTGATTCTTTTTATGTTTCGATGTTAAGCGAAAAATACAAAACAGGAAAAATGAATTTTTTGAATGGTTTTTGGCGAGGTTTTGTTTCCAATTGGAAAGCTCGCTCAACTTCTGAGTACTCTTCTTTGATTTACATCATAAAAAAGAGCTAAAACAAATTTAAACAGCTTTAATTGCGGTTAAATTTAAAATCCAAGCAAATATATTCGTCTTTTTAAAAAACGCCTCAAAACGCCTCATTTCGACTTGAATTTTATAAGAAATTCTTATAGCAATATTTTGTTGATATAAGTTTTAGTTATTTAATAAAAAAACACCAAAAACGGTCAAAATAAAATAAACGGTTAAAGACATAGCGCCTGCATAATCTTTTGCCAAACGTTGTCCAATCAATAAAAAAATCAAGGTAATTGCACAAAGCTCAATCCCTAAAAGAGCCATTTCTTTTTCACCTGAATGATACAATTGAAAGATTCCAATAATCATCAAAATACTTGCAGCGATTTCTAAAATCAAAATAACACCCAATAATAAAGGTACATTATTTTTTAAAGGCGAATTATTGAAATGTCCTTTGATAAAGGAAACATTTCCTTTCCAATCCAATAATTTATCAACTCCAGATTGTAAAAAAGTAACAATCAAAAATAGCAGTACTAAAATCTCTGTTGGATAATCACTAAATAATTTCATAATTTTTTATTTGAATAATTTTTCATCATTAGGTTCCCAAAGTTCAATTTTGTTGCCATCATTGTCTAAAATCCAACCGAATTTTCCGTATTCAAATTCTTGAATTTCGCCTAATATAGTTACACCTTCTTTTTTCAATTCTTCAAGCAACTCAACTAAATTTTCAACTCGGTAATTGAACATAAATTCTTTTTTAGAGGGCTCAAAATGGGTTGATTTTTCTGAGAATGGAGACCATTGAGTTGTAGCTAAATTTCCAGAATCATCTTTCCATTTGAATGTGCAGCCCCATTCATCTGTGTCAAATCCTAAATGTTTTTGATACCAATTTTTGGTTGCTTTTGGATCTTTGGTTTTAAAAAATAATCCGCCAATTCCTGTAACTCTTTTTTTCATAAATTTATTTTTTGATGGTATTTTCATAGATAGAAATCCATTCATCAACAGCTATTTTTTGAACTAATTCTTCTAACATTTCAAAAGGAATAGCTGCTTCATTTTTAAAACGGATACAACTTTTCCCTATATCCAATTTCTTTGAAAATTGTTTGGAATATTCAGTTACAAACCAATCATACAAATCTTTTTTCGCATACAATCCCATATGATAAATATTCACAGAATTTTTCTGAGAAGCAATACTCATAAATGGCAATGGCTCTTTAGGATTGCAATGATAGCCATTTGGATAAATTTTGTGGGGAACAAAATACCCAATCATTCCATACTGCATTCCTTCTTCAAAACCTTTTGGAAGGTTGTTTATAATAGAAATTCTTAGCTTTTCTATGATTTTTTTTCTTTCATCTGATAATTCCGAAATATAATCATCTATTGTAATCGCTTTTGAAACCATAAGAAACACATTATTAATTGTTTATGAATATTTTTTTGATTTTATCGACAATAGTTTGCGCCAATTTTTCATGACTTTCTAAAGTCCAACCTGCAATATGAGGTGTTAAAACTACATTTTCAGCATGTATCAAATATTGAAAAGCTTCTGGGAAATTTTCATCAGAAAAAAAGTTTTCAAAAGAGGCTTTTTCATATTCCAAAACATCCAATCCTGCTCCAAAAATTTTTCCTGATTTTAGTGCTTTTACCAAATCAGCAGTTATAACAGCAGATCCTCTTGCAGTGTTTAACAACCAAAAATTATGCTGAAAAGAATTTATAAAACTTTCACAAATCATTTTTTTTGTATCTACAGTTTGTGGTGTATGTAAGCTTACAACTGTCGCCTTTTCTTGCAATTCAGCTAAAGAAACTTGCCTACAATTTTCATCACCAACATTGGGTTTGATGTCATAACAAATCACTTCAACATCAAAACCTTTTAGTTTTTTTGCGAATGATTTTCCCATGTTTCCATAACCAATAATTCCCACAGTTTTTCCATCCAATTCAATACCGCGATTTTCTTCACGTTGCCAAATGCCATTTTTCACCTCAGAATTTGCTTTATTCAGTTTGTTAAAAAGTGATAATAACATTCCTAAGGTATGTTCTCCAACAGCATTTCTATTGCCTTCAGGAGCAGCAATGAGATGAATATTTTTTGACGAAGCAAATTCACAATCAATATTTTCTAAACCTGCGCCAACTCTTCCAATAAATTTCAGATTTGTAGCTTTCTCTAAAAAAGCTTTATCAATTGAAAATCGACTTCTGATGATAATTCCATCATACAAATGAATTTTTGCTTCGATATCAGTTTTTGAAGAAGTATAATCTTCATCATTTTGAAATCCCAAATCATTCAATTGATTGAGTAATAATGGATGATTTGTATCTAAGTGAAGGATTTTCATTTTAAAAAATAGTTTCTTCGTAATAAGTTCCTTCCCTCTGGGAAGGTTAGGATGGGATTATTAATACTGCTCATTTTCATTCGGAAAATCTTTGCTTTTAACATCCGAAACATATTGTTCAAAAGCTTTGGTCATGTCTGCATATAAATCCAAATATCTGCGTAAAAACCTAGGATGAAATTCGTGCGTCATTCCAATCATATCATGAGTTACCAAAACTTGACCATCAACGCCATTTCCAGCACCAATTCCAATCACAGGAATTGTCAATGATTTTGCAACTTTTTCAGCGAATTTTGCAGGAACTTTTTCCAAAACAATTGCAAAACAGCCAATTCTTTCCAACAATAAAGCATCTTCCATCAGTTTTTGAGCTTCCTCTTCTTCTTTGGCTCTAACAGTATACGTACCAAATTTATAAATTGATTGTGGCGTTAATCCCAAATGTCCCATTACAGGAATTCCTGCATTTAAAATGCGTTTGATGGATTCTTTAATTTCACTACCTCCTTCTAATTTAATGGCATGTCCACCACTTTCTTTCATTATTCTAATTGCAGAACGCAAAGCTTCTTTTGGGTCAGATTGATAACTTCCAAAAGGCAAATCAACCA
>DAIUBY010000001.1:62575-77355 GCA_036846425.1 Polaribacter sp. | reverse complement strand
GATTGAATAGTTACAAAGCAACTTCCATTTTAAAAAATCATTTTCCAGATTTGAACGTATTTAGTTTGGTTGGTGGAATTGAGAATTATCAATAAGTTATTTCTTCCATTCAAGCGTTTCAATCAGTTGTAAAATATCCTTTTTGATATATTCAACTGCAGGTAAAATGGAGTCATAATTTGGTTTTGCATAAAAATACAAAGCACCTTTTATAAAATGATGCGTGCTATCTGTAATGTGAAATTGCAGATTTGAAGCGGCATTTCCAGTAATTTCATAAACACTTCCAAAAACTCTTTTTTCGGAATTCAGAAAATCTTTTGGAATAATTTGTTCAGCTTTTACTGCGTGTTTAAACACCAATTTTTCAGCATCTAATAACAATTCTTGCAAGTTATTTTCAACAGGTCTGTATGTAATATCAACAGAGGCTTTTAGGTTTGGATATTGAATTTTTAGCCAATTATTTGTTTCATCAATTATTTTTGTATTTTGTTGAATATCAAAAGTATAAGGTCTTTCAAGTATTAAATTTTGATATTTTTTTGCAGGATATTCCAAACTTAAATAGGCTTTTGGTTTTGGTAAAAAATCGGAATTACAAGCAAAAAGAGAGAAGAGAATAGAGAAAAATGAAAAGAGAAAAAAATTACGCATTTCTGGTGGCTTTAATTTGTTTGATGCGTTTTTTATCCAACGCTTCAATAGTAAACGTGTAATTCTTGAAATTTATTTTCTCTCCTTTTTTCGGAAATTTCCCTGAAATTTCTAAAATAAAACCTGCCAATGTTTCGCTTTCTCCTTTTTCTCGTTCAAAAATTTCTTCATCTTCATCGTCTAAAACTTTACAAAAATCTTTGATTGTAGTTTTGCCTTCAAAAACATAATTATTGTCATCAATCTTTGTGAAAGATAAATCTTCATCATCAAATTCGTCATTGATATCACCCACAATTTCTTCAATAACATCTTCCAAAGTTACCAAGCCACAAGTTCCTCCATATTCATCAACTACAATTGCGAGGTGATTTTTTCGCCCTCTAAAATCGTCCAATAAATCATCTAGTTTTTTGTTTTCAGGAACAAAAAATGCATCTCTTACCAAATTTTGCCATTTAAAACTGGTTTTGTTCAAGTGAGCCAACAAATCTTTAGCGTACAAAACTCCAATGATAGTATCAATATTGTCTTTGTAAACAGGATTTCTGGAGTATCCTTTTTCGAGAATTTTCTTCAAAACTTCTTCAAAAGATTCCTCAACAGAAATCGCAAAAATATCGATTCTAGGTGTCATGATTTGCACAGTTTCTGTGTTTCCAAAATTGACAATTCCTTCTAAAATTTTTTGTTCTTCTTTAGTTGTTGCGCCTTCAGAAGTTAATTCTAATGCTTGAGAAAGTGTTTCTACATTAAAATTAGAGTTCATGTTACCTAAATTTCGTTCAATATATTTGGTTAACCAAATTAAAGGCATGCTAAAAGGTGTCAGAATTGTATTGATAAGATTTATGAATTTTGACATCTTTCTCGAAAAATTCAGTGCATTTCTAGAGGCATAAATTTTTGGCAAAACTTCACCAAATAAGAGAATTAAGAACGTAACCAAGATTACTTCAATCAAAAAACGAATGGGAATTTGAAAGTAATATAAGTTTAACTGGTAATCAAAATCACCAAATAAATTTTCTGCTAATGTGGCAAATAATAGTACAATTAAAATGTTGATAAAATTATTGGCAATCAAGACTGTTGCTAATAATTTTCTAGGTCTTTCCAATAATTTCACGACAATATTTTCACCTTTTGCTTGATTTGATAATACATTCAAATCGGTTTGAGAAAGGGAGAAAAAAGCTACTTCAGTTCCTGAAATTAATGCAGAAGCAATGAGCAAAATAACGAGCGCAAATACGTTCATTACAATCAGAAAATTGAAGGTTGTAAAAATTAAAAATAAAGGTTCAGGATCTGGATCCAAAGGTTACAGTTTTCGTTAATTAAAATGGCAAATCATCATTTTCTTCAATATTTGAAGAGCTAATTGCAGAAGTTGGTTGCGTACTTTGATTTGAATTGGTATTATTTTCAGTATTCTTTTTATTGGATAGCATGGTTAATTCTGTCACATAAATTTCGGTTGCATAACGTTTGATGCCATCTTGTTCCCATTGACGATTTTTCAATTTTCCTTCCAAATATACTTTGTCTCCTTTCACTAAATATTTTTCGCAAATTTCAGCTGTTCTATTTTTTACAACAATATTGTGCCAATCTGTGTTTGTAATTTTCTGATTATTTACTTTGTTGATATAAGTTTCGCTAGTTGCCAATGGAAAACGCCCAATAGAATCACCACCATCAAAATAGTGCATTTTAACTTCGTCACCTAAATTTCCAATAAGTATAACTTTGTTGATAGTTCCAGCCATGGCTTTCAAATTTTATGAATCAAAAGTACTAAAAATATCCATTACTTTTCCAATTGGAATTGTGCTAAAAAATTTGCAATCAATACAGGAACAGGAAAAGATTGAATGTTTTTCCAAGGAATTTCAGCATTTTTGTTTGATGCAGTTTCAACAATCCAAAAATGAGTATGTAAATGTTGATGGGATAATTTGTGAACAATTTCTTTAGAATTGAACAAAGAAATGGAAGTTTCATCAGGAAATAAATCTGTAAATTCTTTGGATGCAACTAATTTTTTTTCATCGATAATTTCTGAAGTTTCAATCAATGGAAATTGATACAAACCTTGCCAAATTTCTTTATCATTTCTCTGGATCAGTGCCGTTTTATCATCATCTGTTTTGATTACCAAATAATTAAAAAAGCGTTTTTTTACTTTTAATTTTTTCTCTTTTACAGGCAATTCTTTAATGATTTTTTTTTGAAGCGCTACACAACTTTTAGAAAAAGGACATTCATCACACAACGGATTTTGAGGTTTACAAACAATCGCGCCAAAATCCATAATGGCCTGATTGAAAGTTCCTGGTTGATTTTTATCAAACAAATGTTGGGCTAATTCTTTGAATTCTTTGATTCCTAAAGAGGAATTTGTAGGAGTTTGAATTCCAAAATATCGTCCTAAGACTCTGTACACATTTCCGTCAACAACTGCTGTGGATTCATCAAAACAAATGGAGGCAATTGCTGATGCTGTGTAATCTCCAATTCCTTTAAGAGATATTATTTCTTTAAATGTTGATGGAAATTTTCCATTCAATTCGTTAGCAATATATTTTGCAGTAAAATGCAAATTTCTTGCACGAGAATAATATCCCAAACCTTGCCACATTTTTAAAACTTCAGTTTCAGAAGCATTTGCTAAATGAGAAATTGTTGGATAATTTTCTGTAAATTTTAAATAGTAACTCAATCCTTGTGCAACACGAGTTTGTTGCAGCATAATCTCGGAAAGCCAAATGAAATAAGGGTTTTTAGAAGATCGCCAAGGCAATTCGCGCTTATTTTTTTGGTACCAAGCAATCAAAATTTCAGAAAAAATCATTTATAAAAAATTGGTTCGCAAAATTACAGTTTATAATTCAGATAATTTTAAAGGTTTATTTTTTTGGAATCGATTAATTATCATATATTTGCATCCGCATTTTTGAAAATAATTTAATAAAAATAGAATCATGACGAAAGCAGATATCGTATCGAAAATTTCAGACAAATCAGGAATTGAAAAAACAGACGTTTTAAACGTAGTTGAGTCTTTTATGGCTGAAGTGAAAGGTGCATTAGAACAAGGTGACAATGTGTATTTAAGAGGTTTTGGTAGTTTTATCATCAAAACTAGAGCAGAAAAAACAGGTAGAAATATCTCAAAAAACACTACAATTAAAATTGCAGCTCACAATATTCCATCTTTTAAACCAGCAAAAACGTTTACAGAAGGAGTAAAAAATAAAGTATTAGTAAAATAATTAAGTACAAATCAAAACCTTTTTTAGGTTTTAAAAAAACAGCAAGCAATTATGCCAAGTGGTAAAAAAAGAAAGAGATCAAAAATCTCAACACACAAAAGAAAAAAGAGAGCAAGAGCAAATAGACATAAAAAGAAAAAGTAAGCTTTGGCTTACTTTTTCATTTATAGTTTAGCGAAAGTAAAAAGTTCATTGACATCGAGGTTACGAAAAACCTCAAATGGTATTATAAATACCTGACAATATTAATCCATCTGCACTGAAAAGTGTGGAGTTAAATCCAGTTCAGTATGAAAACAGAATTAATAATTCGTTCAAATTCATCTGATATTGATTTTGCCTTATTAAGAGATGGAAAACTTATTGAATTGAATAATGAAACAACTGGAAACAAATTTTCTGTAGGCGATATATTTTTAGCCAAAATAGGAAAAGTGTTAACAGGTTTAAATGCAGCCTTTGTAAATGTAGGATTTCCAAAAGACGGATTTTTACATTATCATGATTTGGGCCCACAAGTAAACTCATTAAATTCATTCATTAAGAATGTAAGCACAGGTAAGTATAAAGAATTCACTTTTAAAAATTTCCAGTACAAGGAAGACATCAACAAAGACGGTAGTATTAGTGATGTAATTAAAACAGGACAAAATTTATTAGTTCAAATCGTAAAAGAACCCATTTCAACCAAAGGTCCAAGACTCAGTTCAGAGTTGTCTATTGCAGGCAGATATTTGGTGTTAGTTCCCTTTTCAAATCGAGTTTCTGTTTCACAGAAAATCGAAGATCCAGAAGAGAAAGAGCGTTTAAAAAGATTGGCAAAAAGCATCAAACCAAAAGGTTTTGGTGTTATATTAAGAACTGTTGCTGAAGGAAAAAAAGTAGCAGAATTAGACAAAGATTTGCAAAACTCATTAGAACGTTGGAAAACAATGTGCAAACGAATTGCAAACACAAACACACCAACCAAAATTTTAAGCGAACTCAACAGAGCATCCTCAATCCTGAGAGATGTTATGAACGAATCTTTTACAAATATTGTAACCAATGACGAAACTCTTTACGTTGAAATCAAAGAGTATTTACAAGAAATTTATCCTGAAAAAGAAAAAATCGTGACATTATACAACGCACAAACGCCAATTTTTGAAAAATTTGGCATTGAAAGACAAATCAAAACTTCATTTGGCAAAACAGTGTCAATGAGTAAAGGTGCTTATTTAGTTATAGAGCACACAGAAGCGTTACACGTTATTGATGTTAACAGCGGAAATCGTTCCAACAAAGCAGGCTCTCAAGAAGAAACAGCCTTAGAAGTAAATTTAATTGCAGCCTCAGAAATAGCACGTCAATTGCAATTGCGTGATATGGGAGGAATTATAGTAGTTGATTTTATTGATATGCACAATGCTGATAATAGAAACAAATTATATCAGCATTTGAAAGAAGCCATGTCTTTGGACCGAACAAAACACAAAATTTTACCACCAAGTAAATTTGGATTGGTACAAATTACAAGACAAAGAGTAAGACCTGAGTTGAGTATAAAAACTACCGAAACTGATCCAAATGGAAATGGACAACAAGTAGAAGCACCCATTATTTTGTTAGACAAAATAGAAGCAGATTTAGAGAAACATCTCTACAATTTAAAAAGCGATAAATCAACCAATAAGAAGATTCAATTACATATTCATCCTTTTATTGCTGCTTATTTAACAAAAGGCGTAAATTCTATTCGTTTTAAATGGTATTTAAAACACAAAAAGTGGATTTCAATTATACCTAGAGATGCTTACACATACCTGCATTACGAATTTATTTCTGGTGAAGAAAAAGACGTAGTGTAAAAAAGGCAATAATTTTTTATCAAAAAACCCCGCAATTTTTTAAGTTGCGGGGTTTTGTATTTTAAAAAATAGTGGTTTATTTTTTCTCTTTAATCAAATAAACATATACAGGATAATGGTCAGAATAACCACCTGTAAAACCACCATCTGCAAAACTTCTAAAAGGATATCCTTTGTATTGACCCTTTCTTCCTGTTAAAAAACGTTCATTAAAAATCATTGCTTTAAACATTTTATAGGTAGAAAAATCATTTTCTCCTTTATTTAATAATGGTTCAGAAATCAAAACCATATCAAACAAATTGATGTTATCACGATAACCCAAGGTGTTCAATCCTTTTTTGTGCATTTCTTCATAAGGATTAAAAATATCATTTTCGACAACATCTTCTTTTTTTCCTTTTGTTTTTAGCACACTTTTAAAACTGGAATTTGTTGGGTCGTCATTAAAATCGCCCATTATTAAAATCTTTGCTTTTGGGTCTTTTTCGCGAACTTGCTCAATAATTTTTGTGTTTTGATAAGCAGCTTTTTCACGAGAAGGTCTGCTTTTTGCTTCTCCACCACTTCTAGAAGGCCAGTGATTTACAATTATATGAATCAATTCATCATCCAAATATCCTGAAACTAACAATTGGTCTCTTGTGTAAACTTTAATTCCATCTCTGTAAATATTTGGATCAAAAGCTTGATGAAAAACAGGTTTAAAATATCTTTTTTGATATAATAGTGCTACATCAATTCCTCTTTTGTCTGGAGAATCATAATGAATAATCCCATAATCCATTTTTGCTAAATGTGGTGATTTCACTAAATCCTCTAAAACACTCAAGTTTTCTATTTCAGAAACTCCAATAATTGCAGGACCTGTGTTCGCTTTTTCAGCACCAATTTGCGCAATAACACTTGCCATATTCTCAATTTTCTGCCAATAAACTTTTGATTTATTTGACTTCAATTCCATCATTGGACTTGCTTCATCGTTAATAGTAACATCATTTATAGTGTCATACAAATTCTCTACATTGTAAAATGCAATTGTTCTGATATTGTATTGTTTTGGATTTTCCTGAGAAAAAATCACTGAGAATGTTGCTAGAAATAGCACATTAAAAAGTACTCCTTTTTTCATTTATTTTGATTTATGATGCAAACTTATAAAACAAATAATTATATAATGTTATTTTAACATTAGGATTTGTTAAAAATAGTTAAATTTGCAGGTATTTTGTTAAAAAAAAATTAAAAAAAATCAAACAAACATTTATGAGAAAAATTATTTTATCAATGTTTTTTTCATTATTTCTAGCTATTGGAATTAATGCACAAAACATTGTAAAAGGAATCGTTACTGATAGCGATTCTGAAAAACCTCTGCAAGGTGTTTTGGTTACTGTTTTATCAACAACTTCGAGTCAAACAACCGGTATTGACGGGGTTTTTAATTTGAAAAACGTGCCAAATGGAAACTATATTGTAGAGTTGAAATTAGTAGGTTATGAAACTCAAAATTTTCCTATTGAATTATCAGGTAAAACAGTTGATTTAGGAACTATTTTATTTTATAAAAACATCAATGAAGATTTAGATTTGAGTTTAATTACCATTACTGATGACGAGTTGAATGATGATGGAGGTGCATCTGATAATATTGCAGGTTTATTGCAAGCTACACAAGACATATTTTTGCGTACAGCTGCTTTTGAGTTCAGTTCTTCATTTTTTAGCATTAGAGGATTGGATTCAGGAAATGGAAAAGTGTTGATTAATGGAATTGAAATGAACAAATTGTTTGATGGAAGAGCACAATGGAGCAATTGGGGAGGCTTAAATGATGTACTTAGAAATCAAGAATTTAACAATGGATTAAGTGCTTCTAATTATACTTTTGGTGGTGTTTTAGGGTCAACAAATATCAATACAAGAGCTTCTCAGCAACGTCCTGGAGTTCGAATTTCATACGCTTCTTCCAACAGAAGTTATGTGCACAGAATGATGGCAACTTATTCTACAGGAATCATGGAAGATGGTTGGTCTTTTACTTTTTCAGGAAGTAGAAGAGCAGGAAATGAAGGATTTAACGAAGGTTCTAGTTACGATGCTTATTCTCTTTTTGGCTCTATTGAGAAAAAAATTAACAACAAACATAGCATCAACTTTACTTCAATTTTTGCACCAAACAAAAGAGGAAAATCATCACCAAACACACAAGAGGTGTATGATTTAAAAGATATTAGATACAATGAATATTGGGGATATTTGAATGGAAGAAGAACAAACTCAAGAGTAAAAGACGTTGAAGAGCCAATTTTGATGTTAAATCATTATTGGGATGTTACAGAAAACACTTCCATTTATACTAACGTTGCTTATCAATTTGGTAAAATTGGAAATAGTCGTTTAGATTTTAATGCTGGCGCAAATCCAAGTCCTATATATTATCAAAATTTACCAAGTTTCTTTGTGAGAAATGAGAATTTAGCAGGGGCTTACGAATCTTTGCAAAATTTCCAAAATAATGGTCAAATTGATTGGAACAGAATTTATGATGCCAATATTACCAATGCTTCTGTCGGAATTCAAAACGCTTATGTGCTTTATGAAGACAGAAATGATGACAAACAATTGACATTCAATTCAATTTTAAATTCGCAAATCAATAATAATATTTCGATAAATGCAAAACTAGAATACAGACGTTTGCGTTCTAGCAATTTTGCTGAAGTGATGGATTTATTAGGTGGAATAGGATATTTGGATATTGATAATTTTGGCGAAACAGCTGATCAACAACAAAATAATTTACAAAACCCAAATAGACTTGTTGGGGAAAGAGACAAATTTCGTTACAATTTCAATTTCAATTCTGATGTTACTAGTGCATTTATTCAAAGTCAATTTAAGTATAACAAGGTTGATTTCTTTGCAGCAGCATCTATCTCACAAACCACACATCAAAGAGAAGGATTGTTTCAAAATGGTGGTTTTCCAAATAATTCGCTAGGATTATCAGAAAAATTAAATTTTACCAATTTTGGTTTAAAAGGTGGAGCAACTTATAAAATAACAGGACGTCACTTATTAGATGCGAATATTGCTTACATGACGCAAGCTCCAACAATTAGAAATTCATTTTCAAATTCGAGAGAAAATAATAATGTAGTTGAGAATTTACAAAGCGAAAAAATATTTTCTGTTGACGCAAGTTATATTGTAAGAAGCCCAATAATCACTTCAAGATTAACAGGTTTTTACTCATACATTCAAGACGCAACAGAAATTTCTTTCTATTTTGCTGACGGAATTGGAGGTGATAATACCGCTTTTGTACAAGAAGTTCTAAATGGTGTAGATAAAAAACATTTAGGTGTTGAATTAGGTTTAGAAGCGCAAGTTACTCCAACAATCAAATTGAAAGGAGCAGCTTCAATTGGTCAATATACGTATGACAACAATCCAAATATTTACTTAACATCTGAAGATAATACTCAAACTCAAATTGCAGGATTTACAAACGGATCAAAAAATTTCGGAGAATCTAAATTAAAAGATTTAAGATTGGCATCAGGTCCACAAACTGCATATTCAGTTGGTTTCGAATATAGAGATCCTGATTATTGGTATTTTGGAGCAACTACAAATTTTTTCAGTAATATTTATGTAGATGTTGCGCCATTAAATAGATCAAGCAATTTTTACACAGATGCTGATGGATTGCCTTTCAACGATTACGATCCAGAATTGGCAAGAGAATTATTACAACAAGAACGATTTGATGATTATATGGTTGTCAATTTAATGGGAGGAAAATCATGGAAAATTGGCGATAAATTTATCAGTGTTTTTGCTACGGTAAACAACCTTTTCAATCAGGAATATAAATCTGGTGGATTTGAGCAAGGAAGAAATGCAAACTTCCGTCAATTAAGAGATGATAAAGCCCTTGACACACCAGTTTTTGGGAATAAATATTGGTATGGTAGAGGAACTACTTACTTTTTAAACGTAAACATAAGATTTTAAAACATAATATAATTGAACATGAAAACAACTAAATTTATCATTTTATTGCTAGCATTTGTAGCTGGTATTACTTTTACATCATGCGTAGAAGATGGAAAATTTGAAGTTCCAAATGCATTAGGAACTGAAGAAAATGCAGCAATTGCTAAAATTCAAGCTGAAGTTACAGCAGGAACATTAACAGAAATCTCAATAGCCAATTTAAAAGGATTGTTTGTTAGTGGACAAGTAACTCAAATTACCTCTGATATCTATGTAAAAGGATATGTAACCTCTTCTGATCAAACTGGTAATTTCTTTAAAGAATTTTTTATTCAAGACGCGCCTTCAAATCCAACTGCAGCTATTAAAATAGTTACTGAATTTGTGGATTCTTACAATAAATTCAATATTGGAAGAGAAGTGTACATTCGTTTAAAAGATTTATATATTGGCGAAACTAGAACAGGTGATGGCGTTACTGCTATTGGAGGAGGAGAATTTTCTGCTGGAAGATTGGGAACTTTAACCGTAAATCAAACAACAGGTCATGTGTTTAGAAATGCAAATACTGAAGAAATTATTCCAACATTAGTAAAATTTGGAGAAATTAGCAACAGTCATGTTGGTCTTTTTGTAAAAGTTGAAAACGCACAATTTCCAACTTCTTTAGTAGGAAAAACCTATGTTAACGCTACAGATCAATTTGATACACAACGTTTGTTAGAAAGCTGTGATGGTTTTGGATATTCAAACTTTATTTTAGAAACTAGTTCTTTTGCAGAATTTAAATTCAGTGTTATGCCAAGTGGAGGAGGAAGTATTTCTGCTGTAGTTTCAAAAACATTTAATGGAAGTAATTTAGTTTTAGCATTAAACAAAACTACTGATGTAGTTATGGAAGGAGCAAGATGTACTCCATTAGATGCAAACGATTTTACTCCAATTTTTGAGGAAGACTTTGAGGCAATGACATCTGCAAATCCTTTAGGTGGAAATGGTTGGATTACTTTTACAGAGGCAGGACGTTTTAATTGGAGAGTTTTAACTTCCACTGATTCAGGAAATCCAAACAGCAAGATTGCTTCTATGGGCGCATTTAGATCTGGTGATCCAAGTAATATTTCTTGGATGATTTCTCCAGGAATTAATTTGGATGCACAAGATTTAGAATTTTTAAACTTTCAAACATCCAATAGTTTTGCTGATGAAAGTGTTTTAGAGGTCTTGATATCTACAAACTGGAACGGAAATTCTGCAAATGTAACTACAGCAACTTGGCAAAAATTACCTGCGAATATTGTTTCTAGAAGTGAAAATTTTCAAAATTGGGTAGATTCTGGTGCAATTGACTTAAGCGGATTTTCGGGTACAGCTCACATTGCTTTTAAATATATAGGAGGAGATAATGCCGCTAATACCATTGACGGAACTTACGAAGTGGATAATGTAAAAATATTAGTTAGAAAATAAAAGGAACAAATAGGAAATTTTAAAACCAGTAAACACATTTTGTTTGCTGGTTTTTTTATTTTTACAACATGGAAAAAATAGAACATATAGGAATTGCTGTCAAAGATTTAGAAAAATCAAATGCACTTTTTGAATCACTTTTTGGAGAAGCTCATTATAAAATAGAAGAAGTTGCTTCTGAAGGCGTGAAAACATCCTTTTTCAAATCGGGACCAAATAAAATTGAATTGTTAGAAGCTACCAACCCTGAAAGCCCGATTGCAACCTTCATAGAAAAAAAAGGAGAAGGAATTCACCACATTGCTTTTTTGGTTCAAGATATTTATGCAGAAATTTCAAGATTAAAAAGTGAGGGATTTATTGTTTTGAATGAAAAACCAAAAAAAGGTGCAGATAACAAATTAGTTGTTTTTTTACACCCAAAATCAACAAATGGTGTTTTGATTGAATTGTGTCAAGAAATTCAATAATACTCGAAAATTTAGGTAAATATCTGTCTAAAATCTGCCATCAAATTTTTGTATCTTGCAAGCGTTTATAACTTAAAAAACAATGTCAAAAAAAGTTGATTCATATCAAAAAAGACGTTTACAGTCTTCTTACTTTTCGGTGGTAATTAGTATTGCATTGGTATTATTTATGGTTGGAATTTTGGGATTGATTTTGCTAAAATCAACCAAAGTTGCCAATATAGTGAAAGAACAAGTTGCCATTACAGTGTATCTGAAAGATGATATTTCTAATGAACAAATCGCCACTTTTAGAGCATCACTTTTAGAAGAACCGTTCACAAATTCGGCAATTTATACCAGTAAAGAAGATGCTGCAAAAATATATAGTGAAGAAATTGGAGAGGACTTTTTAGAATTTTTAGGAAAAAATCCACTAAAAAATGGCATTGATATTTATTTAAAAGCTGATTTTGTTACACCAGAAAAAATGCAAGAATTGGAGAAAAAATTTCTAAAAAATGGATTTGTTGCAGATGTTTCTTATGACAAACCTTTGATAAATTTGTTAACTGAAAATATCAATAGAATCAGTTTTTGGTTGTTAATTGTTAGTGGTTTTTTCGCACTTATTGCTACAATTTTAATTAATAGTGCTATTAGATTGACAATTTATTCAAAAAGATTTACCATCAAAACCATGCAAATGGTAGGTGCTACAAAAAGTTTTATCAGAAAGCCTTTTATTTTAACGAGTATAAAATTAGGGTTAATTGGAGCTTTTTTAGCACTGATTGCATTAGCTTTTGTGGTATATTATGTTGATAAATTCATTCCAAGTTTAGCTATTTTAGAGGATTATGAAACCTTATCAATATTAATTTTAGGAGTAATTTTAACCGCATTTATCATTACTTTGATAAGTACATTTTTGGCAACACAACGATTTTTGAATTTAAGAACAGACGAACTTTATTACTAAAAATATATGAAAAACGAAACTACTCCTCAACAGGAATTCCTTTTTGGAAAAAGAAACTATCTTTTTATGTTGATTGGAATTGCATTTATTGCTTTAGGATTTATATTTATGGCTGGAGGTGGCAGTGAAAACCCGAATGTTTTTAACGAAGAAATTTACAATTGGCAACGAATTCGTCTGGCGCCAACATTGGTAATTGTTGGTTTGGGAATTGAAATTTATGCCATTTTATTGAATCCTAAAAAATAGTTTAGCAATGGATATTTTAGAAGCAACAATCCTTGGGATAATTCAAGGATTAACAGAGTTTTTACCAGTTTCTTCTAGCGGTCATTTAGAATTGGCAAAAGCTATTTTAGGGGACACTTCTTTACCAGAAGAAAGTCTAACATTTACAGTTGTTCTTCATTTTGCTACAGCATTAAGTACAATTGTAATTTTTAAAAATGAAATTTTAGAAATTTTAAAAGGCTTGTTTCAATTCAAATGGAATGAAGAGTTTAAATTTTCATTAAAAATAATTATTTCAATGGTGCCTGCAGTAATTGTAGGTTTGCTTTTTGAAAAAGAACTAGAATCTTTTTTTGGAGGGAAAATATTATTAGTAGGTTTTATGCTTTTGATAACTGCCTTACTTCTTTTATTAGCCGATAAGGCAAAAAATACAAATAAAAAAGTATCTTTTTTAAACGCTGTTATAATTGGACTCTCGCAAGCTATTGCAATGTTACCAGGTATTTCAAGGTCTGGAGCGACAATTTCTACATCGGTTTTATTAGGGATAGATAGAACTAGAGCTGCAAAATTCTCTTTTTTGATGGTTGTTCCTCTGATTTTTGGAAAAATTGGGAAAGATATTTTAAGTGGAGATTTAAGTTTTCAGTCATCAGAAATGGCACCAGTTTTGGCAGGTTTTTTCGCTGCTTTTTTCGCTGGTTTATTAGCTTGTAAATGGATGATTGCTTTAGTAAGAAATAGTAAATTATCTTATTTTTCAATATACTGTGCAATTGTTGGTTTTATTGCAATTGGGTATGCATTTTTAAATTAATTCAGTAAATATGACCGAAGAAAATTTCAAAAATGGTCAAGTTTTATTGATTGATAAACCTTTGCAATGGACTTCATTTCAGGTTGTTAACAAGTTGCGTTGGCATATCAAACAACGTTTTAAAATCAAAAACATCAAAGTTGGTCATGCAGGAACTTTAGATCCCTTAGCAACAGGATTATTGATTCTCTGCACAGGAAATGAAACTAAAAATATCGATTCTTATCAAGCACAAATCAAAGAATACACAGGGATTTTTACAATTGGTTCTACAACTCCAAGTTACGATTTAGAAACTACCATTGATAAAACTTTTGATGTTTCGCACATCAATCAAAATTTAATTGAAGAAACTACCAAGCAATTTATTGGAACAATTCAACAAAAACCACCTATTTTTTCTGCCATAAAACAAGATGGAAAACGCTTGTATGATTTGGCAAGAAAAGGAGAAACTGCCGAAATAAAATCAAGAGAAATTACCATTTTCGAGTTTGAAATCACTAAAATTGAAATGCTAAATTTACATTTTAGAGTGATTTGTAGCAAAGGAACTTACATTCGTTCATTGGCTTTTGATTTTGGAAAAGCATTGAATTCTGGTGCGCATTTATCAGCCTTAAGAAGAACAAAAATTGGAGAATTTTCAGTAGAAAATGCTTTTTCAGTAGATAGTTTTATTGAAAAATTAACTGCGGAATAGTTTTTGATTCTAGCTTGGAAAATCAATCACTTTATGAAAAAACTATTCTTTTTACTTTTTTTTCTTACTTCATTTACAATATTCTCTCAAGAAAATTTAAAAAAATTGGGAAGACCTTTTTTTACAGGATCTGCCAATTTCACTCTCGGAATAAATGAAAATTATGTGCTGTTTGATGATTCTAATGATGAAACATTTTTACAACTTTCTGCCATTTTTTTCAGAGCTGGTTTTGGGTATGAATTTTTTAATAGAGTATCACTAAGTGTCAATGCTGGTTTTGATTTTCATTGGAATTATGCTACAAGTGCTTTTCCAACTTATGGAACTTTGCG
>DAIUBY010000001.1:46536-62475 GCA_036846425.1 Polaribacter sp. | reverse complement strand
AATAATTCTTCTTGACTTGGTCCTTTTGGAGCTTCAGGTGCAGGAGTTTCTTTCTTTTTAGTAATATTCACAGCCTTCACAATCATAAACATCACGAATGCAACAATTACAAAATCAATTAGATTTGTAATAAAATCGCCATACATCACACTTACTTCTCCAACAATTGCACCACTTGCATCAGCAACACCCTCTTTAATTGTCCATTTTAAATCCTTAAAATCTGATTTGAAAATCAATCCAATTAAAGGAGAAACAATTCCGCCTGTAAAAGCACTTACAACTTTGTTAAAAGCAGCACCCATCACAAAAGCAACAGCAATGTCTATAAGGTTTCCCTTCATTGCAAAATCTTTAAATTCTTTAAGCATTCCCATATTAGTTAGTTTTTTTATTGATTCTGCTAAAATACATATTTTTTTAATGCTTCAATATTTTTTTAACACGATGTGAAATTCCAGTAAGAATCTCATATACAATTGTTTGAGCTGCATTTGCAAATTCTTCAATTGTTTTTTGATTGTCAAAAATAATGGCTTTATCACCTTCTTTACAATCAATATTGGTAACATCAACCATAATCATATCCATACAAACATTGCCTAAAATGGGTGCTTTTTTATTATTAATAGTAACAAATCCTTTGGCATTTCCTAAAGCTCTTGAAATTCCGTCAGCATGACCAATTGGAATTGTAGCTGAACGTGTTTTTTTTGTTGAAATAAAAGCTCTGTTATAACCTACAGAATTTCCAGGTTCAATTTCGTGAATTTGTGAAATGATTGACACTAAATTGTGCGTATTTTTCAATTGTGAAGTTTCAAAATCATCATTTCCAAAACCATACAAACCAATTCCAATTCGAACCATATCAAACTGAGCTTCAGGATAATTAATTACTCCAGAAGTATTTGAAATATGCAAAATCGGTTTATAAGTCAAATAGTTTTCAAACTCTTTTACAATATTTTTAAAACTTTCGATTTGACTTAGCGTAAATTCTTTTTCATTCAAATCTTCACTTGCAACCAAATGCGAGAACAATGATTGGATTTTTACTTGAGGATTTTCTTTTAGATTTTCAATTATTTTTGAAACATCTGAAGGTAAAAAACCCAATCTATTTAAACCAGTATTGAATTTTAAATGAACAGGATAATCAGTTAATGAATTACTTTTTGCCAATTGTAAGAAAGCAATAAAAATCTCGAAACTATACAAATTGGGTTCCAAACAATAATCTATAAGTGATTGTAAATTAGCAATTTGAGGATGTAAAACTAAAATGGGTTTTTTGATATTTGCTTCTCTCAATTCAATACCTTCATGTGCATAAGCAACTGCAAAATAATCGATTTTATCCTCTAAAAATTGAGCTACTAACACATCATCACTTCCATAACTAAATGCTTTGACAACAGCTAAAACTTTAGTTGTTGGCAATAATTTTTTCTTTAAATAATTTAGATTGTGCGCTAAAGCTTTTGCATCAATTTCTAGAACAGTTACGTGATTATTCATGATTTGTTGCACTTTTTTCAGAATCGGATGAAGTGTCTTTTTTTTGGCTGAATTGTTGTAATCTCATAGCTCTAAAATAGGCAGCTCTTGACAAAGGTTCGTATTCTTGAGTTTCGCCCAAAACCACCAATTTATCATTATCTGATTTTCGAAAACTGTAATTTGCTAGATTTCCTGTCCTTGTGCAAACTGCATGAACTTTAGTTACATATTCTGCAGTTGCCATCAAGGCTGGCATGGGTCCAAAAGGATTCCCTTTAAAATCCATGTCTAAACCTGCCACAATAACACGAATTCCTCTATTTGCCAAATCATTGCAAACAGCTACAATTTCATCATCAAAAAATTGCGCTTCATCAATGCCAACAACGTCAACATCATTGGCTAACAATCGAATATTAGAAGCAACAGGAACTGGAGTTGAACGAATTCTGCTATCATTATGCGAAACCACTTCTTGGTCATCATAACGTGTATCAACAGTGGGTTTAAAAATTTCAACACGTTGTTTTGCAAACTGAGCACGTCTCAAACGTCTGATTAATTCTTCCGTTTTTCCAGAAAACATAGAACCGCAAATGACTTCTATCCATCCAAATTGTTCTGTGTGATTTACGGTATTTTCAAGAAACATTTTGTAAATTTAAGCGTTCTAGTTTTGTATTTTTGTGTTACTTTGAGTTTCAACAAATTTATAAATATTTACACTGAAAAATGGATTTCAACAAACAACTTATGCACAAAAAATTAGAAAAAGATTTAATCAGTTTGGCTCATGATATTTTAAAAATGAAAAATCGTGATGATATTTTTGCTTTGAAAGAAAAATCAAAAGACGTTTATGAACGCATTTCTATGTTGGCATTTATTGAAGAATATGTCAATACTACTCCAAATTTAGAAACCACAAAACAGTCTTTGATTGAAACTGTTGAAAAAGCTTTTGAGGTAAAAGAAATCAAAGTTGAAGAAGAAATAAGTGCTGAAAATGAAGTTATTGTTGAAGTTGAAGAAAGTGTAGCAATTGAAGAAAGTGAAGAGAATTTTGTAAACAGCCTTTTTGAAGAAGATGAAATTATTGAAACAAATTCAATAATTGAACAACCTTTTGATGAATTGGAAGAACTTATTTTTTCTGAAAAAATTGATGAATTTGATTCCGAAATTGAAATAAATCAAACTGAAGAACGCAAAGTAACAACTTTAGAGGACGAATTAGTAGATACCATTTCTGTGGATATCATGGCAGATTTGTTTGAAAATGTGCAACCAAAATCACTCAATGATCGTTTGGTAAACAGCATTCAAATTGGTTTGAATGATAGAATTGCTTTTGTAAAACACCTTTTCAATGGCGAACAAGAAGATTTTAACAGAGTAATTTCTCAACTAAATTCGTACGAATCTGAAAAAGAAGCTAAAAAATTTATTGAAAAAGTAGTGAAACCAGATTATAACTGGGCTGAAAATGAAGAATTAGAGAATCGTTTTTTGGAAATTATTACCCGTAAATTTGCCTAAAGCCTAATTTTTGAAACCAATTTTAATTCACACACATTTTCATCATCGAAAAACAGGAGTTACCAGAAGTATAGAAAATGTGCTTCCTTTTTTTGAAGAAAATTTTGAAACCTTTGTGTATGGAAATAAGATTGATGGAACTAAAATCAGTACAATTCAATTTTTAAAATTGTTATTTTCTGACAGAAAAATTACAATTCATTGTCATCGAAATAATGAAATTTTACGAATGTTGTTTTTTCGATTTTTTGGCGCAAAATTCCATTTGATTGCTTCAAGACATTCAGCCACAAAACCTTCAAAATTGACTTTTTTTTTATTGAAAAAAGCAGACAAAGTAGTCACTTTGATAAAAAGTATGAGCGAAACTTTAGGAATTGAAAATACCTTAATTGCGCATGGAATTAATGTGCAAGATTTTGTGCCAAATCCAACAATAAAACTTCCTAAAATTTCCCAAGAAAATATCATTTTAAATACGGGAAGAATCAGAAGAGCAAAAGGACAACTTACACTTTTGAACGCTGCAAAAGTGTTGAAAAATAATCAAAATTGGTGTTTGGTTTTTGTTGGAAAAGTGGACAAACCTGAATTTTTAATTCAATTAAAATCAATTGCAAAAGAATTAAACATCGAAAAGCAAGTCTATTTTTTTGATGAAACAAGAGAAATTATTCCTTTTTATCAAGCAGCAAAAATATTTGTGGCCCCAAGTTTTTCAGAAGGATTTTCGTTAGTTACTGCTGAAGCTATGGCTTGTGAATGCTCAGTTATTGCCACAAAAAATGTGGGAGTTCATGATGATTTGATTTCGCATCAAAAAAACGGCTATTTATTTGAAGCTGGAAATTCAGATGAACTTGCAATTATTTTAGAGAAATTAATTTCTGGAGAAAATCAACATTTAGGAAAAGAAGCAAGAATCGAAATTCAGAAAAATTGGAGCGCTGAAAAAGAAGCAATTGAATTGATGAAAATCTATCAATCAAACTGATTATCAACCAATTTTCTTTTTCAAATCTTCAATTACATTTTTACTGTTTCCTACAAAAATTTCATCATCAATTATAAAAACAGGCCGTTTTAAAAACGTATAATCATCCAAAATCAATTGTCTATAATCAGTTTCTGACAAGGTTTGATTCTTTAAATCCATTTCTTTATACAGTTTTGCACGTCTGTTAAACAACGCTTCATAGCTTTTTGTATGCGCATACAATTCCTCTAATTGAGAAACATTTATAGGTTTTGCTTTCACTTCTTGCAATTCAAAACCCTCTAGATTTACCTCTTTTAAAATTCTACGACACGTGTCACAAGTCTGTAAAAAATAAACTTTCTTCATATTATAATGTATATTTGCAGCTCAAAATTACGATTAATAATGAAAACTGAATTCGATATTCTCAGAAAATCAAGAGCACTTTTTTTAAAAGAAATTGAGGGATTAACTTTGGAACAATTGCATACAATTCCTGCTGGTTTTAAAAATCACATTGCTTGGAATGTAGCACATGTTTTGGTAACGCAACAATTATTGCATTATAAATTGTCAGATTTACATTGTTTGTGTCCAGATGAATTGATTGAAACGCATAGAAAAGGAACTTCTCCAACAGTAGTTTTTTCTGAAGAAGAATTTGAAGACATAAAAGAGCTTTTTGAAGGTTTGCCTGACACGTTACAAGAAGATTATGAAGCAGGAATTTTCGAAAATTACACAGAATATCCAACAAGTACAGGATTTGTAATTCATTCTATTGATGAAGCAATTGCCTTCAATAATTTTCATGAAGGCATTCATTATGGTATTATAAGAGCTATTAAAAAATTAGTATAAACCATGGATATTTTTTCAATTGCAACAGTGTTGATTGTGCTATCTTCTATTTTTGGATATATCAATCAACGATTTATAAAATTACCAAGTGCTATTGGATTGATGCTGATAACAATTCTTTTTACCTTATCAGTAGTAATCATTAGTTTTTTTGATGATACACTTTTGCAACAAGAAAAAGAATTTATTTCGAGTATTGATTTTAAGACAGTTTTATTGGATATAATGCTGAGTTTTCTGCTTTTTGCAGGGGCTTTACACACCAATTTTGCTGAATTAAAAGCGCAAAGAAAACCAGTAATTGCCTTTGCAACATTAGGAATTTTGATTTCAACATTTCTTTCAGGCATCTTTGTTTATTATCTTTTACAGTTAATACAATTTCCAGTTGATTTCATTTATTGTTTGTTATTTGGTGCTTTAATTTCTCCAACAGATCCTATTGCAGTCTTAGGAATTATGAAAAAAGTGGGTGCTCCAAAAAATTTAGAAATCAAAATTGTGGGAGAATCTTTATTCAATGATGGAGTTGGAGTAGTTATTTTTTTAACAATCTATCAAATTGCCAAAGGAGCAACAGCAGTTTCTATTGCTGATATTACTCAATTATTTTTGGTAGAAGTTGTTGGTGGACTTGCTTTGGGATTGCTGATTGGTTGGATAAGTTATCGATTAATGAAATCAATAGACGATTATGATACAGAAGTAATCATCACATTAGCAGTAGTTATGGGAGGTTCATTACTTGCTCAAAAACTACACGTTTCTGCACCTTTGGCAATGGTTACAGCAGGATTGTTGATTGGAGAAGATTCCTTAAAGGAGAATTCAATGAGTAAAATTACACAACAATATGTGGATAAATTCTGGGAGTTGATTGATGTTTTATTAAATACCATATTATTTGTATTAATTGGTATGGAAATTTTAGTGTTAACACTAGAAACTACTTATATTTTAGCAGGTTTTATTGTGATTCCTTTTTTGCTGATTGCACGATATTTATCACTTTTATTACCCATAAAATTATACGCAAAAAAATTAGGTTTTGTACCAAGAACAAATTTAATTATGACTTGGGGAGGTTTGCGTGGAGGAATTTCCATTGCATTGGCTTTGAGTTTAACTCAAGATATGTATCGTGATTTATTTTTAGTGATTACTTATATTGTTGTGGTTTTTTCCATTTTAGTTCAGGGATTGACTGTTGGAAAACTCATTAAAAAATATACGTAAATTCAAAAAAAATCTTTTACTCAACATCAAAAGTTTCTTCTAAAAAGAAATTGGCCCTCAATTCAAAATTTGTGAGCTCTTTGTGATAAAGAATTCTCTCAGGAAATTGTTTTTTTAAAAAATTTCCTGTGTCCCATTCATTGTTTTTGTTGCTATCAATAATTACTTTAATGGTATATTTTTTGGGCTCTAACAAATCAAAAATAATTTTTGTAGTGGTATTGATCAGTTGACGCTCTACAAGAATGTCTTGTTTGTTTCCTGAAAGCAATTCTACAATCAGATTTTCATCTTTGAAATTATTGACATTCAATGTAATTTTACCATAATCATCTACTTTCTTTGTTCCAAACTTTACAGTAATAGTATCATTTTTAAAAGAATATATATCCTTAAATGCGGAAGGAAATGCTGTTAAAGTGTATTTTTCAGAAGGTTTCTTGTCAAAAATAAGTGCAATTTTATTTTCTTTTTCTGAAAATAATGTAGTGAAATTGACTGCTAACGTATCTTTGTCAACCAAATTTATTTTAGTGGTATCAATTTGTAAAATAGGATGATTGCTACTTACAAAAACAGTGTCTCTAAAATTCAACACGGTTTTTGGAGAAATATTAATTGATAAAGAATCCATTTTTTCTTTCCGCAATTTTACAGTCAACGTATCTGAAAACAAGTCATTGGTCACTATAAAGTTTAAGGAATCTGCTTCAAAAGACGTAAACCAATAATTCAGAGAATCTTTGTTTTTTTCGAATTTGGAAACACTTTTAAAGTTTTCAGGAACTTTTGAAGTCACTTCAATTTTCATATCTTTTTGTTTTCCTTCAAAAGCAAACTGCAATTTTCCTTTAGAAACCTCTCTTCCTCTGACAAATTTATAAGGTTGAATTTCTTTGAATAAAGTAATAGGTTTTGTCAAAATGCTATCTCTTGGCAACTGAATGGTATCTGTCAAAAATCCAATTTTATCCGTTTTTGGATTGAATAAATAATCACTAACTTCTTCTTTCAAAGCCACTACAAAATACTTTCCTTCTTTCAAATTCGTGAAATTAAAATTGGTGGTATCTAGTGTATTTGTGATGTAATTTGGTTTCTTTTTATAGATGATAGAATCCTTGTAAGCACTGTCAATTCTGTATAGCAAAACGTTTACATTTCTTGGAATTTCCTGTAAAACAGCATCATTTATTGTGCCTTTTGTGGTGAGAGAATCAATGTAAGTTCCTGTAGAAAAAACGTATTTAAAATTTTCTAAAATATTCGCTTCATTATTATCTTGAACAGCATTTCCAAAGTTGAAAATGTAGGTAGTATTGTCTTGTAAGGTGTCTAAAATTTCAATTTTAATTTCTTTACTTGGCGAACCTTGAGGCGAAATTAATGGAGGATTTTTCATTGGTGGTGAAATTACCAATTGTTTGTTCAATTCCTTTAAAGTAACAAATTCATCGAAGTTCAATTTGACAACTTTTTTGTCAAATTTCACAGTGTTATAAGGTGGAATCGAATTTACGAATAGTGGTGCATCTTCATCTTTTGGGCCTCCTTCAGGCCTTCCTGTTCTTGCACAATTAGCCACAAAAAGCACCACAATAAATAGTGCAATAATTCTATAAAATGCTTTCACTCAATATTAATTTTGTTACAAATTAACGATTTATTCTAGTAATTTTAAATGCAAAAACTTGAATTCTTATTTGAAATTTAAAAAATCATCAAATTATCAAATCTGAACTAGCCATTGTTAATATACTGATTTTACAATTTTCTGATTTTTGAAACTCATTTGCACACGATTCCAAAGTGGCGCCTGTTGTGATAACGTCATCAATTAATAGAACGTGTTTATTGTTGAAAAACGAAGGATTTTTCAATAAAAATTTGGTATCAACATTGCTAAAACGTTCAAAACGAGCTTTAAAAGTTTGCGTTTTTGAGGCAGAAATCCGTGTCAATTCATTTTCTAAAAACGGGATATTTAGTCGTTCATAAAGTGTTTTTCCAAATTTTGTAACTTGATTGTAGCCACGTTGTTTCAGTTTTTTTGGATGTAATGGAACAGGAATAATAAAATCAACATCTTTAAATGCTTCTTTTTCTTTGATAATTTCACTCAACCAATTGCCAAAAAAAATACCAATTTCTTCATTTCCACGATATTTTAACTCATGAATTATTTTTTGAGTGATGCCTTCTTTTCTGAAAAACAACAAAGAATATCCTTTTTCCACTTCAACTCGTCCATAAAAAGTTTGAGTAACGCTGTTTTCATTAAAACTGGTAAAATTTGTCAAAGGCAAATCGTGCCTACAAATTGTGCAGATTGTTTTTTCGTTTGCTACCAATTGTTCTTCACAAACAGCACAAATTTTAGGATAAAAAAGATGGAAGAAATCTTTTAGAATAGACATCTTTTCGCAAATTTTTTTGTTTAAAAATACCATTTTTTTTCAAAAATATCCATTTTGGACTGTAACTTTTTTTATCCCATCAAACTACTGTACTTTTTTCTTGAAAAAAACACGCAAACGTTTATCTTTGCGCTCATTATGGCAATACAAGAAGATCACTTTAAAAAAGTTTTATCGCACGCAAAAGAATACGGATATGTGTTCCAATCATCAGAAATTTACGATGGTTTAAGTGCGGTGTATGATTATGCTCAAAATGGTGCTGAGCTGAAAAAAAATATCAGAGAATATTGGTGGAAAGCAATGGTGCAAATGCACGAAAACATTGTTGGCATTGATGCTGCAATTTTAATGCATCCTACAACTTGGAAAGCTTCAGGACATGTAGATGCTTTTAATGATCCTTTGATTGATAATAAAGATTCAAAAAAAAGATACAGAGCAGACGTTTTGATTGAAGAATATTGTGCAAAAATTGAAGCAAAAATTGACAAAGAAGTTGAAAAAGCTGCTATACGTTTTGGAGATGCTTTTGACAAAGAAACTTTTTTAAATACCAATCAACGTGTTGTTGAATATCAACAAAAAATCAATGCTATTTTATCAAGAATGTCAAAATCTTTGTCCAATGAAGATTTGGCAGATGTAAAAGCATTGATTGAAGAATTGGAAATTGCAGATCCATTAACAGGCTCTAGAAATTGGACAGAAGTAAAGCAATTTAATTTGATGTTTGGAACTCAAATAGGTGCATCAGCTGAAAATTCGACACAAGTATATTTACGTCCAGAAACTGCTCAAGGAATTTTTGTAAACTTTTTAAATGTTCAAAAATCAGGTAGAATGAAAATTCCTTTTGGAATTGCTCAAACAGGAAAAGCCTTTAGAAATGAGATTGTTGCAAGACAATTTATTTTTAGAATGCGTGAGTTTGAACAAATGGAAATGCAGTTTTTTGTAAAACCAGGAACTCAAAAAGAATGGTATGAACAATGGAAACAAACCCGTTTAAAATGGCATTTGAGTTTAGGAATGGGCGCAGAAAATTACCGTTTTCACGACCATGAAAAATTAGCACATTATGCAGATGCAGCTGCTGATATTGAGTTCAAATTTCCTTTTGGATTTAAAGAATTGGAAGGAATTCACTCAAGAACTGATTTCGATTTAAAAGCACATGAACAATATTCAGGAAAAAAATTACACTATTTTGATCCAGAAGAAAACAAAAGTTATGTGCCTTATGTTGTAGAAACTTCTGTTGGTTTAGATCGAATGTTTTTAGCGGTTTTCTCAAATTCTTTGCAAGAAGAAGCGCTTGAAAACGGAACTTCAAGAACTGTTTTAAGATTACCAGCTGTTTTAGCACCATACAAAGCTGCTATTTTACCATTAGTAAAAAAAGATGGTTTGCCAGAAATTGCCCGTGAAATTTTCGAAGATTTAAAATGGGAATTCAACGTAGATTATGATGAAAAAGATGCAGTTGGAAGACGTTATAGAAGACAAGATGCTAATGGTACTCCATTTTGTATCACAGTTGATCATGAAACGTTGCAAGACAATTCAGTTACAATAAGATATAGAGATTCTATGGAGCAAAAGCGTGTTGCAATTTCAGATTTGAAAGCAATTATCAAAGCTGAAGTTGATGTAAAAACGTGGTTACAGAAAATGTAAACTCAATAGAATTATAAAAAAAAGCATCTTGTAAAAGATGCTTTTTTTATGAGTTATTTTTCCTTCATTTTGCAAGTTGAAATTCCAAAAGGAAGATATAATGGACAAAAACTGATAAAGCTTGTTGCTAGAAAAACTCCGCCAAAAACGAGTAATATCATTCCTAAAGTCCCAGAAATAGTTTCTGTAAAAAATAATACTGCAATCACAATCGCTATCAAAATTCGAATGATTTTGTCTGTTGAGCCCATATTTTTTTTCATAATCATGTAATTTAAATTCCCAATAAAATTAATAAAAAAAAAGTCAAAAACATCGTTTTTGACTTTTTTATATTTTTGCCTAAAGACATCTAAAATCTCCAACCAACGTTCAATCCAATTCTTGGAACAATTACTGGAGAATCTGAGCCAAATAAATTTCGTCCCAAACCTCCATAAACATCAATCACTAAACCGCCTTTTGCTATGTATTTCATCCCCACAGCAACTCCTAGTGCACCATCTGTGTAGGTAATATCGTAAACTCCAGAATCTTTTATTGTTTCTTTTTTACCAGAATTGATTCCTAAAAAACCTTCTCCAAAGAAATTCCATTGTGCATTTGTGGTGAAATAATGGCGATAATAAGGAGTAATCATGGTATTTTCATTATATCGAAAACTAACATCTTGTTTTGTTAAATTAAATAAAGCAGAAACACCAATAGAAGATTCTTCTGTTAAATATTTTTCATAAGAAAATTCTAAACTTCTAATAATCAATGCGTCAGCAACATCTAACTTGATTTCTTGTTGTGAAAAACCTAATGAACTTATTAAGATTGTTATTGCTAAAAATATTTTTTTCATGATTTTTAAAATTATATGACAAATGTACTAAAATTGATTATTATTAAAATCGATATCCAACTGAAATTCCTATTCTTCCTATACCTTCATAACTAGAATTGTTGTTAAAATTTCTACCTACACCAAGTAACAATTCTGTACTAAACCCTTTTTTTGAGACAAATTTACCTCCAACAGAAATTCCCATTGCGAAATTTGTTTCAAAACCTTGAGAATTATTAACTATAAATTCTCTTACAGAAAACAACATTCCAAACCCTTCTACAAAAAAACCTCTTGCAAATTTTCCAGAAAAATATCTTCTGTAAAAAGGTGTAAAAGAATATTTTAAATCACTTTCATAAGTATCTGTATTTAAATTAACTGCAATTCCATATGAGGATTCTTCATTAATCAATCTTTCATAAGAAACATCAACCCATTTTAAAACAATGAGTGTTAATCCATTTACCTTAAATTCATTTTTCTTATCAATGTCTTGTGGAAATTCTTTTTCTTGTGCTATTAAACAATGGGTTAAAAGACTCAATGTAACAACAAAAATCAATTTTTTCATCTTAATTATTTAGGTTTAATAATAAAAACAAACATACTAAATCTTTAGTCAATAAATTTTTAAATGATAAATAATTACAACATAAATCCACCTTTAATTAGGATTTTTTTGTCTTTAAAATCTCTGAAATTGATAATTTGTGAAAAATCTTCGTCTTTTTTTCCAATAGAAACAAGCATTTTTTTAAAGGTAGTTTCCTCTTTTTTTTGTTCTTTAACCACTAAAATATACGACTGATGTTCTTCTGTAATAATGGCATCATTTGGTAACGCAATTTCTTTTTGATTTTCATAAATAATTTTCGCTTCCACAAACATTCCTAGCATAAAATTTTGATTTTTTTCATCAATATCACAATGCACATTCACAGTCCTGTCATTTGTAATTGTGTTTCCAACCAAATGAACAATGGCATCAAAATATTTTTCAGATGCTTCTGGCACTTTGAATTTGACTTTTTGCTCTTTTTTGATATTCAAAATATCTTTTTCAAACACGTTCAATTCTAAGTGAATTTGTTTTGTATTTACAATTTCCATCAATTCACTTGCAGACGAAACAAAAGCGCCATTGCTCACTTTCACATCACTAATAAATCCTTCAATTGGCGCATAAATATTGATGGTTGAAGTGAAATTTCCTTTTTCAACTTCTGACGCATTGATTTGCATCATCTGCAATTTTTTTCGCAAACCACTATAAATTGCCAAACTACCTTTATAATCACTTTCTGCTTTTAGATAGTTTTTTTGAGAGGAAATTTTTTCATCATACAACGTTTTTTGACGTTCAAATTCGTTTTTCAAGAAGTTTAATTGTGAAGATATTTCTAAATAATTTTGTTGAATTTCAACAAATTCCGTGTTTGTTAAACTCGCTACAAATTGTCCTTTTTTTACATAATCTCCAATTAAAAGCGGAATTTTAGAAACATAACCACCTACAAAAGTGCTCACAATTGCCCTGTTTTCTGGTGGAACATCAATCATTCCATTTGCTTTTACGAATGAAATAAATTCGTGTTCAATGAAAGTTCCTAATGCCATCTTTTCGTTTTCAAATTGTTGTTTGTTGATGACAATTTGATTGCTGATTTCTGAATTTTCAGGATTTGTATCTGTTTTGATTTCTTTTTTTCCACAAGCAAAAAATGCCAAAGAAAGTAAGAAAATGGTTGCGTTTTTCATCGTTAAAATGTATCTAAAATAAGGTGATTTATGTTGATAACTATTTGGTTATAAGCATTTAAATTGTCTAAATATGACAATTCAATATCTTTTGCTGTTTCCAAACTTTGGATGTATTGAAAAAAATCAATTTCGCCTTCAGAAAAAGTTCTATTGGCAGTTTTGATAATTTCATTTGCAAGATTTTTTCCTTGCGTTTCATAATAATGAATTGCTTCTTCATGTTGTTTTAAAGACGCTAAAAGTGAATTGTACTTGCTTTTCAATTTTATTTTATAATCTTGTTGTTGTTCAAAAATCGTGTTTTGAGCAATTTTAGAAGCTTTAATTTTGGAAGCATTTCCTGAGAAAAATAGCGGAATTTTCAATCCAATTTGATATCCTCTCAATGTTGTATTCAATTGATTATTAGTTCCTTGAAAATATCCTACATTAATATCTGGTAATAAATTTTGGAGTTCTTTTTTGTATAAAGCGTTTTGAAATTTGTTGGCATTTTCAAAATATTGTAAACCCAAATTGTCATTGATTGTTAATTGCTGCAATGGGATTTTAAATAATTCTTCATCCTTCGTGATTAAGGTATCAATTTGCACCACACTTTTCAGGTTTTCTGTTGACAAAATAACTTCTTGCAAAGCCTGTTTATAAAGCGTTTCTAGTTGTTTTTGTTTTGATTTTGCGGTAATCATTTCTAGATAATTGGTTTCGCCCAATTCAAATCTTCGTTCGGATTTTTTTACAAAATCTTGATACAAACTATCTAAATATTGATAGGTTTTTGCCTTGTTTTTTGCATAACTCAATTGATAATAATTGGCATACACTTCTTTTTGCAATTGTTGGAAAGCGATGTTATAATTGGTTTCTTCAATACTCAATTGCGCTTTTTTTACTTTTTTATCTGCAAAATAAAAAGTAGGGAATTTGAAATCTTGTGCAATACCAAAAACTCTGATAGGTAAAACATTTACTGCTAAATTATTCTCATCAAAACTGTAATAAATGGACGTTTTATCGAATTCAAAAGCACTAGAAATCAATGCTTTATTTTCATCAACTTTTGAAAATGCGGCTTTTAAATTGGCATTATTTTTTAAAGCCAAATGGAGCGTTTCATCAATGGTAAGTTTTGATTGCGCATTTATTGGAATAAAAGAGAAAAATCCAATGAAAAGTAACAGAAAATTTTTATTCACTTTGATTGATTTTTTTTCTTCAAACCAAGCATACAAAACTGGCAAAACAATCAATGTTAATACAGTTGCAGAAATCAAACCTCCCACAACTACAGTTGCTAAAGGACGTTGAACTTCTGCACCAGCATTGGTTGAAATTGCCATTGGTAAAAATCCTAATGCTGCTGCAGCCGCTGTTAAAACTACAGGACGCAATCGTTCTTTGGTGCCTTTTTTGATACGTTCTTCAATATCTTCCATACCTTCTTCTTTGAGTTCTTTGAAATGTTCAATCAATACAATTCCATTTAAAACTGCGATTCCAAAAAGTGCAATAAATCCAACTCCTGCAGAAATACTGAATGGCAAATCGCGCAACCACAATAGTAAAATTCCTCCAACTGCAGAAAGCGGAATTGCAGTATAGACTAATAATGCTTCTTTTACGGAACCAAAAGCAAAATATAACAGTAAAAAAATCAATGCCAAAGCAATAGGAACAGCCACCACCAAACGTGCTTTTGCACTTTGTAAATTCTCAAATTGTCCTCCATAAGTAATGTTGTAACCAACAGGCAATTTCAATTTTGCATCAAGTATTTTTTGAACATCATCAACAACTGATTGTAAATCACGATCCCTCACATTAATTCCAACAACGATTCTACGTTTTGTGTCATCTCTTGAAATTTTTGCAGGACCTGTAGTGTATTGAATACTAGCCAATTCACTCAAAGGAACTTTATTTCCATTGGGCGTATCAACATATAAATTTTGTAAACTTTCTAAATTTTTTCGATGATTTTCATCAAAACGCATCACTAAGTCAAAACGTTTTTCACCTTCAAAAACATTGCCTGCAACTTGTCCAGCAAATCCCATAGAAATTAATTGATTGATATCAGCGATATTCAAACCATAACGTGCTATTTTGCTACGATGATAGTTGACGCTCATTTGAGGCAAACCTTCTACTTTTTCTACAATAATATCTGAAGCTCCTGCTACATTTTGAATTAATTTCTTAATTTCATCCGCTTTTTTTGCCAAAATTGACAAATCTTCTCCAAAAACTTTTATGGCAACATCTGCTCTAACACCTGTAATTAGTTCGTTGAAACGCATTTCAATAGGTTGCGTAAATTCAATTTCTAAGCCTGGAATTACGGATAATGCTTCTTTAAATTTGTTGGCTAATTCGTCTTTACTTTGAGCGCTTACCCATTCTTTTTTTGGTTTTAATTTGATGATGACATCACTTTCTTCCATTGACATTGGGTCTGTTGGCACTTCAGCAGCACCAATTCTACTCATAACTTGGTCAACTTCTGGAAAATTTTTCAATAAAATTTGTTCGATTTTTGTGGTAATTTCAATGGTTTTTCCAAGTGATGTTCCTGTTTTTAAAACGGGTTGTATCACAAAATCACCTTCATCTAAAGTGGGTACAAATTCACCTCCCATTCTACTGAATAACCAAACACTTGAAAACAACATAAAAGCTGCCAAACCAACAACTATTTTTTTGTTATGCAACGCCCAATGAAGAGAAGGTTTGTAAAACGAATTCAACATCTTCATCAATCGAACTGAAATATTTTTATCACTTTGTTTTTGAGGTTTTAAAAACAATGCTGAAACTACAGGAACATAAGTGACACAAAAAATCATAGCACCAATCAAAGCAAAACTAAAAGTCATTGCCATTGGTTTGAACATTTTTCCTTCAACACCACTCAAAGATAAAATTGGAATGAAAACAATCAAAATAATAAGTTGCCCAAAAATGGCAGAATTCATCATTTTTGAAGCGCTTTTTAAAGTAATTGCATCAATTTCATCTTGTTTTACTTCTTTAGAAAGAATGCCCAATTTTTCACTTTCCCTCATAATTCGAAAGGCGATAAACTCAACAATAATGACAGCTCCATCAATGATAATCCCAAAATCAAT
>DAIUBY010000001.1:19290-46436 GCA_036846425.1 Polaribacter sp. | reverse complement strand
GAGTTTCCGTCTTTTAACATCATGATTTGCCCCAACACTTTTTCGCCTTCACCATTTCCAGTAATGGCTCCAAAACGAGTGGCACTTCCAAATCCTACTTTGGCAACATCTTTAATATAAATGGGATTTCCGTCATTTTTTACCACAATATTTCCAACATCTTCCAGGCTTTTTACCAAACCTTCACCTCTGATAAAATAGGTTTCATTGGTTTTTTCGATATAACCTCCACCTGCAACACTGTTGTTTTTTTCGAGCGCATCAAAAATTTCTGAAACTGAAATTTTCATTGCAGTCAATTTTTCAGGATTGATGGCAACTTCGTATTGTTTTAAATTTCCACCCCAAGTATTTACTTCTACAACACCAGGAATTCCCGATAATTGACGCTTCACAATCCAATCTTGAAGTGTGCGTAAATCTGATGTTGAATAGCGGTTTTCATAACCCGGTTTTACATCTAAAATATATTGGTAAATTTCACCTAAACCAGTTGTAATTGGACCCATTTCTGGAGTTCCAAATCCTTGAGGAATTTTTTCAGTGGCAGATTTTATTTTTTCAGCAATCAATTGCCTTGGTAAATACGTGCCAATTTCATCTGTAAAAACAATGGTTACAACTGACAAACCAAATTTTGAAACCGAGCGAATTTCTTCAACGTCAGGCAAATTTGCCATTTCCAATTCAACAGGATAGGTTATAAATTGTTCTACATCTTGCGTAGAAAGATTGCGTGAAGTGGTGATGACTTGCACCTGATTGTTGGTAATATCAGGCACTGCACCAATTGGAATTTTGGTCAGTGAAAAGATTCCGAAACCAATGACAAAGGCAATAAAAAGGAAAATAATCAGCTTATTTTTTAAACTGAATTTGATAATGTTTTCTAACATAATTAATAATTAATAATTAATAATAGATATATGATTAACCTGAATTGTTTTACAGGTTCCTTTTTCTAAAATAAATTATGCGAATTTGGGTGGTTGAAAAATGGCGGGCTTTACGGATTCAGAATACGATTCTTCGTAAAAGAAATTCTTTTTAGGAAAAGAGTTATTAGCGATTTTTAGTTCGAAAACAGAGGGAATAATCTCCAAAACTGAAACTAAGTGATTGAAATGACTTGAACCTTGTTTGAAAGGCAATTCTTGATGTTCTTGGTGGTTTTGATTCTTATCAGCCTCTTGATCAACATAGTGTTCATACAAAAATTGAGCAAAATCTTGACCATATTTTTCTTGATGAAATTGCGCATGTTCAAAAAGGATATTAATTTTATTAATGTCCTTTATATCAACGTGCAAACTTTGTAATAAAACCAAGTTCGACAAAAAAATGGCAATTATTTTCATCATGATTGCTACAAAATTAATCAATTGAATTGAATGAATGTCTTTTAAATGTTAAAATCCATTAAAAAACAGCTCTCAATTGCACATTTCCTGTGTGAATTGTTTTTGAATTTTCACTTTTTCTGCCTAAGTAATTCAATTGTAAATTTAAAAATGCATTCAGTTTTTTATTGAATAACACATTCCAAGTATAATTCGTTCCTGGTTGCAAACCTTCTAATAGTTGATAGGCAACTGGCGAGTTGACATTGCCAGTAAAATCATTTAAAAATAATGTAATATTAGCGGAAATTTGGTTGTTATTTTCACCTAAATAAAAATACTCTACCCCAATTTTTTGCTGTTGCAATTTTTCTAAATTTTGAATGTTATTTTGCTTGTTTTTAAACTGATAAAATGCGGAAAATCGGTTGTTTTGACTTTGCAAAAAACTGATTTTTGGTTCCATTTCATAGGAATTAATTTCATAATTTCTGTCATCAAAATTTTCGGTTGTCAAATCATTATTGGTCAATTTTCCTGTCAAATCAATCAGCCAAAAATTAGCGAATTTATGAGCATAATCCAATTGATATAAATTGATTTTATTTTCCTGATTTCCAATAAAATACTGTTGTTTTAATTGCGAATCTCCATACGTAAAAGTCATACTGTGATTTTGTAAATCTTTGTGATAATACAAGCTGTTTTTAAAGTTGTAATTCAATCCAATAAGTGCATCACTATTGATGTCAAATGGATTTAATTGAAACGTATTTCCAGTTCGTTCTTGTTCGTTTTCAACAGTCAAAAATGTATTGTTATAAAAATGAGAAAACAGTTTTTTCAATCCCGTTTTTGAAGCCCAATTTTTAGGATTTATGGCAATGGTTTGCTTGAAACTCGCTCTTTGAGTGGCAAGAAATCGCAAGTTTGGTTTTGGCAATCGCAAATATTCAGCTTGGTCTTGAAATAAGGCAATTTCAAACTCGTTAAAATCCTGAATTCCATCTTCATTATAATCAATCCAAGTATAAAACCCCAAACCTGGCTCCGTTTTTACATACACATAATCTTGTCTAGCAACATTTCCAGAGGAAGTTTCATAAATAGTTGTCAGATTTATAAAATTATCAAACAATTTCTGGTTGAAAACAACTCTTGAATTCAATGTTTTTTCATCTTCCGTAAAATTATTTTGTGTGATTCTATAATTGGCAAAAATGCTCAAATTGGTTTGAGAATTTTTGATGAGTTTACTATCAATATAAAACGTTTTTCGATTGTTGATTTCCGCAAATTGGTTCGATTTGATACTGTCATTATTTCGAAAATTGACACCTATTTTTGCAAATATTTTTGTGGTATCTCCCAATCCAATATAACTTTCATATTCTTTAAAACGATGACTGGTATTGACAAATTGGTTTGTATTGATATTTTTTCGTGAATTGTTTTCAAAGTTTACAAAAGCACCAATCCAAGATTTTTTTAAACGATGTTCCACATTCGCTTTTGCCACATAAAACGAATTGTCTTCTAAAGTTGAGGTGTTTGTGAGGAAACTTCCTTTTGCTGAAAAAGTAGTATTTTTGAGTTGAAATTTTGCCTGAATTTCGTTTTTATTACCCTTATAAGCATCAGAATATTGTAAATTTTCAAATTTATACAATAAAAAATGTTGGTCTTTTTTTTGCAATAAAATTTCAGATTGGAAATAATTTTTGGTAGGTTCATTTGTCAAAATATTCCATTCTCTGTTGAATTCAATAGGTTCCCAACGTTGAATTGTTAAAAAATTTCGCTGCACAAATTGATGATTCAGGTTGCTTTTCAACTGCCATTTTTTATCAATATAGGTTTGTTGCCAACCAATTGTTGCAGCAACAGCCACATTTTCGTTGTCATCAATAGATGAAAATAAGTTTTTATCATTATTTGAAATGGCAATTTCGGTATTGAATTTGGTTTTTTCTGAAGGAGAAAAATCAGATTTTACCACAAAAGTTTGAAATTTATTTGGAGGAACTAATTTTATAATAGGACTAAAATCTCCCTGATTTACACCAACAAACACAAAAATACTTCCAATGGCAGTGGTTCTATCCAATTGATAATCACCATTATTTTGACCAACATTTGAGAAAGAAACAAAATACAATTCATCATTTGGATTTTGAGAATATTCAAAAATTTCAGTAGCTCCTTGAATCGTTTTTTTATATAAAATTTTGTTGGCATCAAACGTGTCTAAAAAAGCACTTTCTGCAAACATTGCATCAGTATTATTTCCTGCATTTGCCAAAATTTCCTTTTGTTCGTTCGTCAAACTTTGTTGTAAAGGTTGATTTTTAGCATCATTTTCTGAATAGAAAAAACCACTAATAGCAAATTTTTCACTTTTATAAGAAGCTTCTTCAAACGTCACAAATCGCGTGTAATTTCGTTCAGCATATTGAAACTCAACTGTAATTCGCATATCATTTGTAATTGGAAATCTGGTATTGAAAATAATTTCACCTAGATTATAATTGATAACAAAATCATTATTTTCTCCACGTTTTAGCTGAACTCCGTTTACAAAAACACGTTCACTTCCTTCAATTATCAAAATCGCTGCTTCGTTATTTGCCCCAAAAAGTTTGTATGGACCTTGATTTCCTTCCACAGCTGTAAATCGAAAATTGTTAAATTTTCCTCTCACAACAGCTCCAGAGGCACCAATTTTAAAATTCTCACTGATGTTTGCTTCCACTTGCAAACCTGCAATTTGTTTATTGATGGGCATAAACAAACTTTCGGTATTTTCGAGAGCAATATCACCAGCTTTTACACGCCAATTTTTGCTGTACATTTCAATGAAAATTCGGTCAAAATCAGTCAAATTTTGAGAATATCCATTTTGTTGAATGGGAATATTGGTGTCAAAAATTTTCGCTCTCAAATTCGTATTTTCTGATAATTTTCCTGAGATTTCTAAATCTAAAGAAGCATTTGTCACTGCATTTTGATTGTTTCCAGAAGTGATGCCTCTTGTTATAAAACCACGCGTTTGCAATCCTTCAAAAAGAACGACTTCTGAAGGTTTTTTATTGGTGGTTAAACTGTATAAAATGCCGTCATTATTGGTGTTTGGCAAAATGCGACTTTCATCAAAAGGAGAATAAATTTTGGTAATAAATTCAGGAAAACGAAAATATTCAACTGTAATTTTTGGATATTTTTTGGAATTAATAATCAGTAATGCCTTACTAAAATCAATAGTATAATCATTAACAAGAATTGGTTTTTTCAAGCTGTCTAAAACCAAGAATTTTTGAGGATTTATAGCTACAGAATCTAGTTGAATGCTGTCTTTTTTGATTTCAAACGTTTTTGTTCTAAAATCGCTTGAAATCGTTTGTGATTGGATGGAAAATCCAAGGAAGAAAACAGCAAAAAATAGTACTTTTTGAAACATATAAAATCGTTACCTAAAGAACGTAAAAGTATGTTTTTATGTTTTATAGGCACAAAAATTAAAACAACGATTCCTGTTTCACAGGATTATTGTTTGAAAACGATTATTAGAAGGGTTGAAATAGAAATGTAAATGAAGTACTTTTTTATTTATTTTCAAAAAAAATACTTCGTTGCAAGTTAGTTGCAGTGAACAAACCTACTTTTGGGTTATTAAAAAAATAGATTGGGTGCACATGGTACTTTTTTTTGATATGGATTGTAAAAAAATTTTACAACCAAAAAACAAATTAATAATTTTAAAAACGTATTTTTATGAAAAATTTACAGAGTTTTGGCGTTCAAGAGTTGGACAAAAAACAATTGATAACTACTTTTGGAGGAAGAGGCTTTTGGGCTACACTTGGGTATTATTATGCATATGCTGTTGGGACTGAACAGCAAGTTATGGTTAGATATATTGATGCTTTAGGAAAAAAATAAAACTTTTAAAATAATTTTAATACATTGTTAAAATGAACATATCGAATAATTTGAAAAAACTAGATAAAAATTTAGTGGAACTTACATCACAACAATTGAAAACGGTTTCTGGTGGTTATTATTGGTGGACTCCAGTTGGTATTGCAATATCTGTTACCATAGCTGTCTGGGATGCTACAGATGCCTTTATAGTTGTAATGAAAGAAGCTTATAAAGATTTAAAATCTTAAAATTCTTTTTGAGTTTATCTTTTTGATTGATTAATTGGCAATGTGCTAAAAATCAAGGCAAATTGCTTTTTTAATTACAAAAAAAATTGTATTCTCTTAAAAACAGAAATTTTAAAATAAATGATTTGTTAAAATCTATTTGTGTTACTTTAATATTCTTTACCCAAAATAAATTTTAACGAAAAAAAAATAGAAAAATTATAAAATATGAGGACTTATATAAATAAACAGCCAATTTAATATTATCGAATATTATTAAATCTTTTAAATATCAAAAACATTAAATTTGAAATTTAATTGGCTTCAACTAAAACAATTAATTAAAATTTTTTTTAAGACGTAAAATGAAAAAATTTAGTATTATTCTTGGAATATATTTTGCTTTTATTTTGATTTGGAGTATTTTATTTGAGGATTCTCAAAGAGGAAGTTTTTTATCAATTGAAACCAGCATACTGTATATTAGAATAATTTATTATGTTTTATCTGTAGTTTTTATTTTGGTATATTTTATACAAAAAAACAAATCCACTAAATCATCTTAAATTAAAATTAAACGATTATCATTGATCGCTTAGAATACTTTGAATGTTGCAAATTAATATTTAAAAAACTACTGAAAGTTGACAAAATGAATGATTTTGATTCAGAAATAAAAGGATATAATCGTGTTATAATACTTATAGTTGCTTATTTTTCCTTTATTGCTGTTTTTCAATTAGTTGGGCTAGTTGCATCAGGAGTTAAGAATGAGAGTGGCTTATATTTATTAGCCACAAAACAACATTTAATAATTGGAATAGCAAACTTAATTGGTCATTTATTGTTGTTATGGTTTTTTATGAAATTTATTGATAATGAACCTTTTGTTAATATTGGACTTCATTTTAAAAATAGAATATTTGATTTGATTTCTGGTATTTTAATAGGTGCCTTAATAATGGTTTTTGGGTATTTTGTTCTAAAACATTATGATGGTATATATTCTCCTCAAATAAATTTTGATTTATATGAAATTATCTATGCTTTCTTTATTTTTACTATTGTAGCAATTACTGAAGAGTTTTTGATGCGTGGTTATATTTTACGGAATTTAATGAATTCATTTAATAAATATACATCCCTTGCAATATCGTCTATACTATTTTCATTATTTCACTTTGCTAATCCTTACATGGATTTGTTTACTTTTTTTGACTTATTTCTAGCAGGTATTCTTTTAGGTATAACTTACATTTACACTAAAAACTTATGGTTTCCAATTGCTTTACATTTCAGTTGGAATTTTTTTCAATCCTTGTTTGGGTTCAATGTTAGTGGGCAAGATTTTTATTCAATTATAGATTTTGAAATTAAAGAAAATAACATTTTCAATATAGGGGATTTTGGTTTTGAAGGTTCTGTATTTTCTATAATAATCCAAATTATGCTAATTATTGCAATTGTAATTTATTACGAAAAAATGCAATCTAAAAAAAGTATTTCAAAAACTTCACTCCCTGCAAACTCTTTGCAGTAAACACACGTTAATTTGCCATTTTAAAATCAATCAATGGCAAAAATTACTTTTAAACAACATGATATTACTGATTGTGGGGCTACTTGCTTGGCTTCCATAGCTTCTCATTATCATTTGCAAATTCCAATTGCACGCATTCGCCAATATGCGGGTACAGACAAAAAAGGCACCAATGTTTTAGGACTCATTGAAGCTGCAGAAAAATTAGGTTTTGAGGCAAAAGGCGTTCGTGGCGAATTGGATAGTTTGTTCAAAATTCCCTTACCAGCCATTGCTCATATCATTGTAAAAGAAAAACTGCATCATTATGTGGTGATTTATGAGATACAAAAAAATTTCATCAAAATAATGAATCCAGGTGATGGAAAAATCCATAAACTATCGTACGAAAAATTTTTAAAAGAATGGACAGGGGTTTTGGTAATCATGATGCCTAAAGAAGAGTTTAAACCAACCAACGAAAAAATATCCGTTTTAAAACGGTTTTGGTTTTTGCTAAAACCTCACAAATTAGTCCTTTTTCAAGCACTTTTTGGTGCGGTAATCTATACACTACTGGGGTTCTCGACTTCTATTTATATCCAAAAGATCACAGATTTTGTGTTGATTGGTGGCAATACAAAACTCTTAAATTTATTGAGCATCATCATGCTTTTAATCATGTTGTTACAATTAGTGATTGGGGTTTATAAAAACATTTTTCTTATAAAAACAGGGCAACAAATTGATGCTCGGCTTATTTTGGGGTATTACAAACATTTGCTAAAGTTACCACAACAATTTTTTGATACCATGCGTGTTGGCGAAATTATTTCGAGAGTAAATGATGCAGTTAAAATCCGAGTTTTTATCAACGAAGTGTCGTTGTCTTTGACGGTCAATGTTTTAATTCTAATTTTTTCTTTTGGGTTGATGTTTTTGTATTATTGGAAATTAGCTCTGCTCATGGCATTGGTAATCCCTTTTTACGCAATTATTTATTGGATTACGAATGTTTTGAATAAAAAGACAGAACGAAAAATCATGGAAAATGCAGCCGAACTTGAAAGTCAGTTAGTAGAATCTTTGAATGCTGTGGGTACCATTAAGCGTTTTGGTTTAGAGGGTTTTGCAAATATCAAAACAGAAATGAAGTTTATAAACCTTTTAAATATTGGTTATAAATCTGCGCTAAATTCCATTTTTTCAGGTATTTCTACTTCTTTTGTAGCACAATTATTTACTATTTTATTGCTTTGGATAGGTTCATATTATGTTATTGATCGTGAAATTACTCCGGGTGAATTACTGTCTTTTTATGCCATTGTTGGTTATTTTATGAATCCTGTTGCAAGTTTGATTGGTTCGAACAAACAAATTCAAAATGCGCTAATTGCAGCCGATCGTTTGTTTGAAATCATGGATTTGGAACGTGAGGAAAACACCGAAAAAATAGTATTAACCAAAGATAAAATTGGTCATATTGAATTTAAAAACGTGGCATTTCGCTATGGAACTCGTGTAGAGGTATTTAGTGATTTTAATCTAACCATCAAAAAAGGAAAAGTCACTGCCATTGTTGGCGAAAGTGGTTCTGGGAAATCAACATTAATTTCCTTATTGCAAAATTTATATCCGCTTCAAAAAGGAAAAATTACCATCGGTGATGTGGATTTGAAATACTTGCAACTCGAAAGTTTACGAGATTTGGTAAGTGTTGTTCCTCAAAAAATTGATTTATTTTCAGGAAATGTAATTGACAATATTGCTGTTGGTGATTTCGCTCCAAACATGGAGTTGATTATTGATATTTGTAAAACCATTGGGATTTTAGAATTTATAGAAAGTTTGCCAAACAGTTTCAATACGTATTTAGCGGAAAATGGCGCCTCACTTTCTGGTGGACAAAAACAACGAATTGCTATCGCAATAGCTTTGTATAAGCAACCTGAAGTGCTGGTTTTGGATGAAGCAACTTCTTCATTAGATTCTAAATCAGAAAATTATATTCAAAAAGCAATTACTGATTTGAGACAAAAAAACAAAACCATAATTGTTATTGCACACCGTTTAAGTACAGTTATTCATGCTGATGAAATTGTAGTTTTACAAAACGGAGTTGTCTTGGAACAAGGAAATCACAAAGAGTTATATGCTATGAAAAATAATTATTTTGATTTGTGGCAACAACAAATTCCTGAAGTTTTTTAAAGTAATTTTTAAATTAAAACAACGATTCTTGTTTCACAGGATTTTCATGCGCTAACAACCATTTTTTACGCCAAACTCCTGCAGAAAAACCTGTTAATGAACCATCTGAACCCAAAACTCTATGACAAGGAATGATGATTAAAATCGGATTTTTTCCATTGGCAGATGCAACCGCTCTAATGGCTTTTTTATCTCCCAAAATCAAACTTTGTTCTAAATAGGATGTTGTTTTTCCGAAAGGAATTTGCAATAAAGATTTCCAAACTTTCAGTTGAAAAGCAGTTGCTTTTGGATTGATCGTCAATTCAAATTCGGTTCTTTTTCCTTCAAAATATTCCGTTAATTGCGAAACACACTCTTGCAAACAAGTTGGAGTTTCGATTGATTTTGGAAATTTTTCATCCAAAAAAGTAACAGATTGAATGCCGTTTTCATCGCCAACAATTTTTGCAGTTCCAATTGGAGTTTCTAAAAAAGCAGTTTCGATTGTCATTTAGATTCCAAAAATTTCCTTTGAATTTTGTGTTGTAATGGCAGCAATTTCATCAAAAGTAAGTTCATAAATTGTGGCTAATTTATCCACAACTTCAGTAATATAGGCACTTTCATTTCTTTTTCCTCTGTATGGAATTGGCGCTAAATAAGGCGAATCTGTTTCTAAAACAATGTTTTTGATGTCTATATCTTTTAAAAATTGATCAATTTTTCGGTTTTTAAAAGTAACAACGCCACCAATTCCTAGTTTCATATTATAGGAAATTGCTTTTTCAGCTTGTTCTTTATTGCCTGTAAAACAGTGAAAAATTCCGAATAAATCGTCGCTTTTTTCGGATTCTAACACTTCAAAAATTTCGTCAAAAGCATCCCTGCAATGAATTACGATTGGTAATTTCTTTTCCTTTGCCCATTGAATTTGCGTTTTAAAAGCTTCTTGTTGTTGAATCAAAAAAGTTTTATCCCAATATAAATCAATCCCAATTTCGCCAATCGCATAAAAATGTCTTTGAGCAATCCAATTTTTTACGTGTGCTAATTCTTCCAAATAATTTTCATTCACATGAGTTGGATGCAAACCCATCATCAAAAAAACATCATTAGGAAAATCTTTCTCTAGTTGAAACATTCTTTCAGCATAGGTTGAGTCAATTGCAGGAATAAAAAAACGTGACACACCCGCTTTTTTTGCACGCTGCATCATGGCTTTTTGGTCGTCATCAAACTGTTCTGAATAGAGATGCGTATGAGTATCAGTAATCATTAGTTTTACTAAAATTTATTTAGCAAAACTAATGATTTAAAGATTAAAATGAGATTTTGAAAGATTAGAATATCATTTTTTTAGTAAGTTGATTTCCATTTTTATTGGTAATTTTTAAAATGTAAATTCCATTTGAAATTTTAGGAAGTAAAACCGAAGATTGATTTGGAGTTACTTTTTTGTTTTGTAAAATTGATTTTCCATTGATATCAAAAATGGATAGTGTGCTTTCATCAGAAAGTCCATCAATTTGAATAGTATTTGCATCTTTTTTATAAATATTTAGATGAAAAATAGCTGAATTTTCAACTGATAACGCAGTATTTTGAATATGAAGTTCAAATCTATTTACCTCATTATTAATAGGATTGTGTGAAAAATTATAAACGTTATTTTCTTTTAGGTTTATAAATTTATTGGTTATTTTATCCTCTAAATAAACAAATTTGTTTGGATCTATATTGATTTCTTTTAATTGTAAGTTAAGTTCTTTTTCTTGATCGTGCAAAATTCCCACATTAATACTAGTTGTATTTTCGTTATTTTCTGGTAAAAATTGGATAGCAAAAGGAGTTTCATTATAATTTTCTTTTAATTGAGTGTATATAGAAAATGTGTTTGGTATTCCATCAAAAACGGCTACATCATAAGATACATCAAGACCATTTGTCATTCCTTCTTTGAAAGCAATAGTTGTATTAGAAATCAGAGTATTATCCGTTAATTCTAAAATTATTTTACTAGTATTATTATTGCTTTTTAAAAACAAATTTTCACCTCTATGAGTTTGGAAAGTTTTATTGATATTAATTATTCCACCACCAACTTTAGATTTTACAAAAAATGCTTGACCTGGCGCAATGTATTTTGGTTCAACTCCATTTCCAACAGGATTGTAGGTATTTGTATTTGGATTCCACAAATAAATATTTGCAGCAACTGGATCTAAATTATCAATATTTTCAGAAATAATATTTTCTGTTGCATTGGCATTTGTATTTGCAAATAAAAATGAAGTGTATGGATTTCCTATCAAATTCCAGCCATTTGTGTTGTCTTGAATGGCATAGTTAGAAAGGTTTGTTGATTTAATTTTGCCATTAAAACTTAGTGTTGTGTTTTCTGATGTTAAAATACCATATCCTTTACCATCAATAAAATTTCCAGAATTAACTGCGTCAGCTTGATAATATTCCCAAGCAGGAGTATTGCTTGTATAAAATCCTAAACCAAGATTATTGGGATTATTTACACTAATAGCTAAAGGTGAATTTAAAACAAAGTTATCTATATCTACATCATTTAATGGACTTGAAATCAGATGCCATTCGTTTCCTGAAACAAATCTATTGTATATAGTATTTGCTGGAGTATTATTTGTTTGATTTCCTAGTAAAATGAAACTACCTGAATCGCTTTCTGAAGAATTAATTTGTATGATATTTTCTTGATTTAAATTTCCATTTATTGTTAAACTTGCATCGGTTTCTATGGTAACAGTATCAATATTATGCATATCATTAATAATAGGATATTGACCAGCTTGAACAACAGGAGCATTCACAACATCTGGAATGATAACATTATCAATTCGATTTGGCAATCTGTTTATATCCCAATTTTCTGGTTCGTTCCAATTTGTATTTAAATTACCAGTCCAATTTATATATTGAGACACAATTGTGTCAAGGTCGCCTGAAACATAAGCAACACCTGAAGGAGAAAATTGATTTCCTGGTCTTAATGATTGTGGAGCTCCAATAATAAATTGATTATTTTTAATTTTAACGGTGTTATAGCTCACTTCTCCATTTCTATTTCCTCCACCAATTTTGCTATTTTGAATAACTTCTGATGCTTTTATAGTTTCAGCAAGAACAAACTGATTGCTAGGATTTTTTTTGAATAAATAAGATAATCCAACATTTGAAATAATAACATTATTACTATTTCGAACGGAAGTTTCTGGTGCAGATATCAATAATAAATTATTACTCAAAGAAATATTAGTTCCAAAATTTTGTGATGGAGAATCCGTTTTTACAATTTGATTTACACTCCAAACCCCATTTACACCTCTCTTATACATATATACAATACCATGATAATATTGATTATTTTCAAATAAATCATGGTTTAGTGCACCAACAGCAATATAATCCCCAGAAATAGCAACATCACCAGAACCAAATTGAGAGGCATTATAAGGAATTGATGATTTTAATTTTTGAATTTCTGTCCAAACACCATTGATTTTTTCAAAAACAAATGCGGATCCTTCTCCAAAGGGATTTGCATTATTAACATCTGTATTATTTTTGCTTCCTACAACCATATAATTTCCACTTACGCTTAAAGAACTTCCAAAATAATCAGATGATTTTCTATGTGAAGGAGTGATTTTTTGAGTTTCATTCCAAATACCATCTATTTCATCAAACTGAAATCTATAAACTGCTCCTGCACCAGATAAAGAATTTTGGTTATTGGAATCAAGAGCATGAAACCTAGCACCAATAAATAATTCATTTCCTTGAACAACAATGTCATATCCAAAATTATCACTATGTCCGTTATTTGAACCTCTTAAACGCTGAATACCTGTCCAAACACCATTCGCATTTTTTTTATAAATCATTACAGAGCCTGTAGGAATTGTAAAATCTACCTCATTAAGCCTATCTGTTAAAGAACTTACAAAAACATAATCTCCTTGAATAGCAACTGACCATCCAAAAAATTCATTTTCGCGTTTTCCTACATAAGCCTCTAATTTTTGGTGATGATTCCAAACACCATTGGCATCTTTTTTATAAATACTTGCAGAACCTGTTTGGTTAATATCCATTGGAGAACCAACAATGGCATAATTTCCATCAATATCTACACTTGCTCCCGAGCTAAGACCAACTGCAACATTCGGGTGATTTAAAATTTGTTCTCCCCAATTTTGAGCATTGATTATTGGAGAACATAAAAGGATGAGTAATGTTATTTTCTTTATCATTTTTATATAATTTAAAATTTTCAATTATTTTTTTAAAATCCTGTTCCAGGTGCATCTGGACTTGAGGCTTGTGCTTTTTTTGGGTGTAAAATGATGTAAGTACCTATAGCTGTCAAGGCAATATACTTACTGTAATTTTGTATTTTTTTTAAGGCTTTTTTTCTAGTAATAATTTCTTTATCCATAATAGTTTCTGTTTTTGTTTTTCAGTCCAAAATTAGGTTACCTTTAAATTCAAATAGAGAGTTTTTTATTTTTGAAATAATCTTTTATATATTTAGTACCTTTCAGTTTATATTTAGGATTATTGTTGCTGATAATCACTTGTGAAGTATTTTAGTCTAAATATGAAATATATTAGCATAATACTAATCTTGGCTCTTAAATAAATAATCTAAATTGTAATATGTCTAAAAATTTATAAATGATAAGAGCTATACTTATTGATGATGAACAAGACGCTATTGAAAGCTTGGCTTGGGAAATTAAAATGTTTTGTAAGGATATAAATATTATTGATTCCTTTACAAACCCTGAAGAAGCAATTTCTGCCATTAATTATTTAAAACCAGATTGTGTTTTTTTAGATATAGAAATGCCAAAAATGGATGGATTTCAATTATTATCTCATTTAACATATCGTGATTTTGATTTAATTATAACAACAGCCTATGATAGCTATGCACTCAAAGCATTTAAAGAAAATGCAATAGATTATTTATTAAAACCAATAGATAATGATGATCTTTTGAAAGTGGCTCAAAAAATTAAAAATAATAAACTTAACAAACAACTAGGTTTATCTTTAAATAATTTTATTCAACCATTAGAAAAAAAATCAAAAAAAATAGCAATTCATTCCAGTGGTAAAATAATATTTTTAAATATTGCAGATGTGTATTATTGCAAATCAGATGGAAACTACACCACTTTATTTTTAGTAAATGGCGAGAAATATTTGTATTCAAAAAAGATAAAAGACGTTCATGAATTTTTTAATTCTGACGAAATCATCAGAGTTCATCAATCGTATTTAGTGAACATCAATTATATTAAAGAATATGTTAAAAGTGAAGGATATTATTTAATACTAGACAAAAACATTACTATTCCAGTTTCAAAATCTAATAGAGCGTATATTTTAGAAGCGATGAAAAATATTTAAATTGATAAAATGGTTGATGGTCTAAAAATTTTCTTCGAAATTAATCCTTTAGCGATTTTTTCAATTTTTATTATTGGAGTATTAATCATTATTTTACTGCAAAACATTTATCTATATACAAGTTATAAAGACAAAGCATATTTATGGTATGCCATTTATGCGCTAATTATTTTAGTAGATCAAATCCTTATCAACATTACAATTTATCACAATTCAGTTTTAAATAAAGATTTGGTGGGTTCTTCATTACCTATTCATCCTGCGCTTGAATGGTTGTACAACACTGCATATTTAATTTTTGTTACTGAATTAGGAGGTGCAGCCTTGTTTAAAGACAAAATATCAAAAAACATTAAAAATTTCATGAAATATTTGGCTTATTTTTTAGCTATTTTATTTGTGTATGATATTGTTTTTAATGCAAATTTTGTTCGAATATTTTTCTTGATATTATTTGTGCCAGTTCTTATTTTAATGAGTTTTTTTACATATTATCATCTTTTTAAGATGAAAACAGCTGTAAAATATTATATTATTTTAGGAAGTTTGTCTTTTTCTGTTTTTTCTATTTTGGCGCTGACCACCTCAATTTTCACAAAAAATAACATCTATTATGCGTGGACATTTTTTTATGCTGGAGTTTTTATAGAAAATATTTTTTTCTCTCTAGGGCTAGTAGTCAAACAACGATTAATTTTTGAGGAAAGGAATGAAAACCAAATAAAATTAATTGAACAATTTAAAGAAAATGAAAAGTTAAAAAATACCTTAACAGAAAGATTAAAACAAGAAGTATCTATAAAAACAAGTGAAATTATAGAATTAAACAAATTAGCTGAAGAGGAAAGAATAAAACAATTAGAACTTTCATTCGAAAAAGAAATAGCAGAATTGAAAGTAACTTCCTTGCAAAGTCAAATGAATCCTCATTTTATTTTTAATTCTTTAAATTCAATCAAATTAAATATTATAAAAAACAACAAAGAAAATGCGGTTTATTATTTGAATAAATTTTCAAAATTAATTCGAAAAATACTAACAATCTCAAGAGAAAAAGAGGTTTCGTTGCAAGAAGAATTAGATACTTTAGAACTTTATGTAAGTATAGAAAACTTGCGATTTAAAAACGAAATTCAATTTTCAATTGAGACAGATAATAACATCAATTTAGACACCATAAAAATTCCACCATTAATTTTGCAACCTTTTGTAGAAAATGCAATTTGGCATGGATTATCTCCCAAAGAAGGGGAAAAAGAATTGAAAATTTTGGTCAATAAACTAAATGAAGATTCTTTAGAAATTTCCATCATAGATAATGGAATTGGAAGGGCAAAAGCTCTAGAATTTAAGCAGAAAAAAATGATTCAAAGAGAATCAATTGGCTTGAAACTTACAGAAGAAAGACTCGCAATTTTTTCCTCTCATTTAAAACAAAAGCACCAAATATCTTTTGAAGATTTAACTGATGGAACAAAAGTCACCGTTAAATTATTTTTACAGTAAAACAATTTCCATATCAAAAAAAACCATGATAATGGAAAACGTATCTTTGCAAAAAAGAAAATCATGACTTTTAAAGATTTAGACCTTTCAAATCAACTTCAATATGCTATTGATGATTTAAAGTTTGAAAAACCAACTCCAATTCAATACGAAGCATTTCCTATCATCAGATCAGGAAAAGATGTAGTTGGAATTGCCCAAACTGGAACAGGAAAAACTTTTGCATACATGATGCCAATTTTAAGAGACTTACCTTTTTTAAAAACCCAACATCCCAAAATTTTGATATTGGTTCCAACGCGTGAATTGGTTTTGCAAGCAGTTGAAGATATTCAAAAATTAGCTAAATATCTCAATATACGTGTTTTAGGAGTTTATGGTGGTGTAAATATCAATACTCAAAAACAAGGAATTGCACAAGGTCAAGATATTATTGTAGCAACTCCTGGACGTTTGTATGACTTGGCTTTGAGCAATGTTTTGAAACTAAAAACCATTCAAAAATTGGTAATTGATGAAGTTGATGTGATGTTGGATTTAGGCTTTCGATTTCAATTGATGAATATTTTTGATTTATTGCCTGAAAAAAGACAAAACATCCTTTTTTCTGCAACAATGACTGAAGATGTTTCTCTGTTGATTGATGATTTTTTTAAAAATCCAGAGAAAATTTCGATTGCTGTAAGTGGAACTCCACTCGAAAATATTGCACAAACATCGTATCATGTTCCTAACTTTTTCACGAAAGTAAATTTGTTGCATCATTTATTGAAAGACAAAACCAAATACAATAAAGTATTGATTTTTGTTGCCTATAAACGAACAGCAGATTTACTTTTTAAACATTTAGAACCTATTTTTGGCAATGAATCTTGTGTGATTCATTCCAATAAAACCCAGAATTATCGAATTCGTTCAATCAGACAATTTGATGAAGGTTTCAACCGAATTTTATTGGCTACAGATGTGATGGCTCGTGGTTTGGATTTTGACAATGTGAGTCATGTTATCAATTTTGATACACCTGATTTTCCCGAAAATTATATGCACAGAATTGGACGAACTGGACGTGCTAAAAAACAAGGAAATGCAATTTTGTTATCTACAGAAAAAGAACAGAAATTTAAAGAAGCAATTGAAAATTTGATGGATTATAAAATTCCGTTGTTGGAACTTCCTGAAGAAGTGAAAATTTCTGAATTATTAACAGAGGATGAACGTCCAAAAGAAGAGCATGAACAATCTAAAAATAGAACAGGAATTGAGTACATTCCTGGAGAAGCGTTTCATGAAAAAAGTGAGAAAAATAGCAAAGTAAATTTGGGAGGTTCTTATCGTAGAGAAATTGCAAAAAAATATAAAAAGCCATTAACAAGAGGAGATAAAAATTACAACAAACGAAATAAGAAATAAGAATGCAGATTTTAACCAAGCAAGAATTGCATAATTTGGCAATGAATATTGTGGGCGAAAAATTGGTGGAAATGGGCTATGAGTTTCAAGCCATCAATAGTCAACTAAAAAGACATCCTCAGTTTGTGTTGTTTAAAAAAGGAGAACCAACTATTTTTGTGTTGGTAAAAGCGACTAATAATTTGCAAAATCCCAATGATTTTGATGCAATTTGGATGGAAACTTTTGTTTCTCATGCCAAACAACAAAATGCCAAAGTTTGGTTTGCTGGTGTAGGAATTGCGAATGCAGAAAGCGTTGAAAATCCTGTTTTCAAAGACCAACCTTATTATGTGGCTTTTGAGGATTTTATTAAGATTTTGGAATAAAATTTAAAAATTGATTTTATTAAAAACAAAAAAACCATCTGAATTTCAGATGGTTTTTTTGTTTTAAGATGGTTAAAAATTATTTTCCATCTTGCTCTAATAAACTAAAAAACTGATCTAGTTTAGGCATGATAATAATTTTTGTTCTTCTGTTTTTTGCTTTGTTTTCAGCAGTATCATTTCCTGCTAAAGGAACATATTGACTTCTTCCTGCTGCAATCAATCTTTCAGGTTTTACACTGTATTTTGTTTGTAAAATTCTTGTGATTGAAGTTGCTCTCAACACTGATAAATCCCAGTTGTCTTGGATTAAATCTTTTTTGATTGGAGTTGCATCTGTATGACCTTCAATCATAACTTCCATCTTTGGTTGATCATTGATCACTTTTGCTATTTTTTCTAGCACTGTATAAGCAGACTCAGAAATGTTGTAACTTCCACTAGTAAATAAAAATTTATCGGAAATAGAAATCATAACCACAGTTTTTTCAACATTTACTTCAATGTCTTTGTCTTGAATTCCGTCAGTTAAGTTCTTAGTTAAGTGATATTTAATGGCTAAATTCAATGAATCTTTAGCAGTCATTGCTTTTCTAACACCATTGATATATTTGTCTTTTTCACTCAATTGCGAAATTACATTTTTGATATTGTCAGAAGAAGATTGTGTTAAAATAGTTAAATTTTCAACTTGTTTTAAAGCTGTTTTTTTATCTTCTTGTAAATATTTAACCTGTTCAGTTAAGGCAAACATTTTTGTATCTTCTTTTTCTTTTTCAATTAAGCACTTTTGTAAATTAGCTTTAACATCTACTAATTCTGTTTGAGCTTTGTCATGTTTAGCTTGTAATTCAACAAATTCTTTTTTAGTTACACATGAGCTAATTAAAACTGCTGTTACGAATACGATAATGATTTTTTTCATAATTTATGTATTAAATTCAGTTCGCAAATTTAACAAAAACTACCTATAAATCATTGAATAATCTGTATTTTATGAAAATTTTAAATGCTATTTTTGTTTAAAATTTCCTGAAATTCATGAAATCAAAAATTACTATCACATTTATTGTTTTATTATTAATTTTTTCAAGTTGTAATAAAGATATTAAAAATAGAGACTTCGTTTTACAAGGGGAAGTTTTTGGTACTACTTATAGAATTACGTATCTTAATGCTTCAAAAAATTACCAAAAGTCGCTTGATAGCTTATTTTTAGCATTCAATAAATCATTATCAACCTATATTCATACTTCAGATATTAGCAAAATCAATAATGGAGATTCAACCATTGAAGTTGATGATTTTTTTGTGGAAGTTTTTGAAAAATCAAAAAAAATTCATCAGCAAACAGATGGTTTTTTTGATCCAACTGTCGGAAATCTGGTAAATGCTTATGGTTTTGGTCCTGAAAAAGGACAAATTCAGCCTTCAGATTCACTCATTAATCAGTTGATGAAATCTGTTGGTTTTGATAAAGTTAGCTTACAAAATAGAAAAATTATCAAACAAAATCCCGAAGTTTATCTAGATTTCAATTCTATTGCAAAAGGTTTTGGAATTGATATTGTTGCTCGTTTTTTTGATTCACAAAATGTAAAGAATTATTTAATTGAAATTGGAGGTGAAATCAGAACAAAAGGAACTAAAAGTAATAATAAACCTTGGGTTATTCAGATTGTAAATCCCAAAAACATTGATAATTCAGAGGATTTTAGAGTTTTGAGTATTTCGAATATTTCAATGGCAACTTCTGGAAATTATCGCAAATTTAGAGTAACAAATGATGGAAAAAAGTATGTTCATACCATAAATCCCAAAACAGGTATGGCAACTGAAAGTAATTTGTTAAGTGCTTCTGTATTTACAAATACTGATTGTGCGGATGCAGATGCGTATGCAACTGCTTTTATGGCTATGGGTTTTGATAAATCAAAATTATTTTTAGAAAAAAATACAGATATCAAAGTAATTCTCATTTATATTGACGAATTCAAAAATGTTCAGGTTTTTGATACTTACTCAGAAAATTAAGTTAATTTGACCTTAAGATAACTACATTTTTTTATAACTTTCGACAAAAATTAAAAACCAAATCACTATGAAAAAGTACTTACTAATTATTTTTTATCTTTTCGCTTTTTTTCAAATTAATGCTCAGTCAAATAATGAAATTGCGAGTGTTTATATTAAAAGATCTAATGAAAGTCTCAACAACCTTGATATAGAACTTGCCAAAGAACATTTTGACAAAGCCATGAAATATATGGACACTATTACTACATCAGAAGTTGCAAGACTTGGAACATTTATACATTTTGAATTAAAACTTTACGATTTGGCAAAAATGTATGCTAAATATTATTTTGATTTGGCAAAAAATAAAAAAAATGATGAATATAATGAAATGTTAACGCTTTCAGTGGATATAAATGAATATTTGGATAGGTTTTTGGCCGAGAAAAAAAGACAAGAAGAGGAGAGATTACAAAAGGAAAAGGAATTTAGAAAAATAGATTCTTTAAAAGCAGTTTGGATGACAAAATCAGATTTACTCTCCATAAAAGTTGATAGTATTTATAAATTCAATGCAAATAATGTAGCATTATTTAAGAATAAAGCTTTTTTTGGTTTGATAAATGATGTTGGAAAAATATTGGTTGAAGCTAATGAATTTGAAGATGTAGTAAGTTTCGATGGCTATTTTATTTTTAAAAATAAAAAAGTTGAAGCAACAAAAATGTATTGTTTTGATTCTAATACAAATAAGGGATTTTTAATTCCAAATATTTCAGAATTTAATATACTTTCTACCAATTATGGAGAAGTTATGTTGCCAAGAGGAAATGGAAGATTGGTTACCTATCCAAATAATTCTAATGAACCTTTTGTTTTTGACTTAATTGTACAAAAAACTGTAAAAGTTTCAAACTTAGATGAGTTGCTAAAAAATCTTAAAAAATCTGATTTCATTGATAAATTTAACGATGATGGTGAAGTTAAAGTTGGAAAAGAATGGTATAAATTTGGCGGCCATTTAGGAGGAGGAATTCATCCTATTTATTCTCAAGAAGGATATAATTTACAAGGTTTTTTATGTTCAATTGACGGGAAATTTTTAAATAAAAATTCTTTTTATGATTTCATTGGCTATTTTCACAATAATAGTGCACAAGCTATAAAAGGGTCGCAAACATTTTGGATAAATCAAAATGGTACAAAAATGAATGATGCCATTGATGAAGATGAAAATTATGATGGAAAAACGAAACTTTCAAAATTACCAAACAAATCGTATCAGCTTTTGAGAGATGGAATTATTATTTTAGGAGATGAAAAACTTGAAAAAATGAGTGATTTTTTAAGAAACTCATCAGAAAACTAATATTTAAAACAAACAGGCAAAATTTCGCCTTTCATCAAGCAAAATCGTTCTAGTTTTTCTGGAGCGATTTTTTTTGTATAATCAATTTCATCTACTTTAAAACCTACGTTTCTTAGTCTGTCAAAATAATCTTTTCCATAAATTCTGACATGATCATATTGCCCAAAAACTTTGGTTCTTTCTTTTTTGTCAGTGATGGAATTGTCTTCAAAAGTAGTATTTCTACTTAAATCTTGTGGAACTTGAAAAATTCCAAAACCACCTTTTTTTAGTACTCGAAATAATTCTTGCATTGCTTTTTTGTCATCAGAAATGTGTTCTAAAACATGATTACAAAAAATAACATCAAATGAATTGTCTTCAAAAGGTAAATTACAAATATCTGCTTTTACATCAGCAATTGGCGATTCTAAATCAGAGGTTATGTACTCTAAATTTTGTTGATTTTTAAAAATTTTCCAAAAACACTGTTCAGGAGCAATGTGCAATGTTTTTAATTTTTTAGTTGATGTAAAAAAATTAGTTTCATTTTGTAAAAAAAGCCACATCAATCTGTGTCTTTCTAGTGATAATGTTGATGGAGAAAGTGCGTTTTCTCGTTGTTTTCCATATCCATAAGGCAACATTTTTCGGAAACTTTTACCATCAATTGGATCTGTAAAATTGTTTCCTTTTAAATAAAAGGCGATAATTGGACGAACCCAATAACTCATTTTGATGAGCCAAGGTCTTGGAATAGAATTTAGTATTATTTTGAATATAGACACGAAATGGCTATTTGTAATCCTCTCTAACAGGACAAAAAACATCTGTTAATTTGCAAGCTGTTATTGCTTTTCCTCCATGTTTTGTAAACGACGGAATTGTCACTAACATTCCAGGAGTATAAATTTTTGTAACACCATCAACAGTCATTTCAAATTCACCTTCAATAACTTGTGTAGTTTGTTCATGAACATGCGAATGAATTGGAATTTCAGCACCTGCCTCAACTTCCCAAAAACCAAGTGTAAAGGTTTCCATATGCACAAACCTCCCTTTGTAGCCTTTTACAATTTCTTTTTGTTCAATATCTTGAATGTTCATTTTTTTTGATTTTAAAGATTTTGTCTGAATTCTTTCTCTTCATTAGAAACGATTCCTAATGCATCATAAATATATTGAAATGTAGAAAGCAACTCTGGTTTTCCATTTACAATAGCCACATTATGTTCAAAATGCGCAGAAGGTTTTCCATCTAAGGTAGTGATTGTCCAGCCATCTTTGTGTTGTTTTATTCTGTGAGTTCCCATGTTTGTCATAGGTTCAATGGCCACAGTCATTCCTTCCATAAACTTTTTTCCAACACCTTTTCTGCCGTAATTTGGCATTTCAGGATCTTCGTGCATTTTGCGCCCTAAACCATGTCCAACCAATTCTCTTACAACTCCAAAATCATGTTTTTCTGTAAAATTTTGGATGGCAAAACCAACATCTCCAACTCTGTTTCCTACTCTGAATTCTCGAATTCCAACATATAAACTTTGTTTGGTAATGTCTAATAATTTTTGAGTTTCAGCAACTATTTCACCAACTGCAAAAGTATAGGCATGGTCTCCATAAAATCCGTTTTTGATGGCGCCACAATCAATGGAAATAATATCACCTTCTTTTAAAGGTTCTTTGTTTGGAATTCCATGAACCACTTGCGAGTTTGGACTCATGCAAAGTGTATTTGGAAAATCATACAAGCCTAAAAATCCCGGAATTGCACCTTGTTCTATGATAAAATCTTCTGCTAATTTGTCTAAAAATAAAGTAGAAACACCTGGTTTTACCTCTTTCGCAAGCATGCCTAAAGTTCTAGAAACTACTAAGGCGCTTTCGCGCATAATTTCTATTTCTTCTCTGGTTTTAATAACAATCATTTTCAAAAATAAAGCGCAAAGGTACTATATTTAATGGGAAATAGATTTATTTATAATCTACATAAGAATGCTTATAAGGTTGCTGAGATACAATTTTTAAGATATCTTTTTCAATAGTTTCTTTTGGATATTCCACAAAACGTCCAATTTCTTTTCCGTTTTTGTAAAAAATAATGGTGGGAACTCTAAAAATATTTAGGTCTTTTTCGTAATTGTCATATTTTTTTGTTCTGTCAACAGTTATCATTTGTAGATAATTGACATCAAATTTTGTTTCATCTAAAATTTTATAAAATCTTGGAATTTCTCTTCTGCTATCACCACACCAAGTTCCCATAAAAACTTTGATGGTTAATTGATTGATGTGTTTTGATATTTCACTAATCACTTGGTTATCAGTTGTGTATTCTGAATAACGACTATCAAACCATTCTTTATAAGCACTATCTTCAAAATCAAATCTATTGGCAATTCCTACTAAATAACCATCAGCATCTTTTTTGGCAGTAACTATTGTCTCAAACGGAATTCTTGAAGGTATTTCTTTTTTCTCAATAATTGAATTGTCAATTATTTCTTTTTTATCAACAGTTTTCTTGGCTGATGAACATCCAAAAAAACAAAAAACCAAAGCGAAAATAAACCATTTTTGTGTCATTATAAAAGGGATTTTTGAGTCATTTCTATAGGTTGTTTCACGCCTATTAATTCTAAAATAGTTGGCGCAATATCACCCAAAACGCCACTTTTTAATGATTTGATTTCATCGTCAATCACAATAAAAGGAACAGGATTTGTGGTATGAGAAGTGTGAGGTGAACCATCAGGATTCATCATCGTTTCGCAATTTCCATGATCGGCAATTAAAAGGGTTGTATAGCCATTGGCTAATCCAGTTTCAATCACATCTTTTGCGCAAATATCTACAGCTTCACAGGCTTTAATGGCTGCTTCCATAATTCCTGTATGACCAACCATATCTCCATTTGCAAAGTTTAAACACACAAAATCAGCTTCACCCGTTTTTAAATCTTCGCACAAAGCATCACGCAATTCATAAGCGCTCATTTCGGGTTTTAAATCGTAAGTAGCTACTTTTGGTGAGTTTCTAAGGATTCTTTTTTCTCCTTCAAAAGGCGTTTCTTGTCCGCCAGAAAAAAAGAAAGTTACGTGTGGATATTTCTCAGTTTCAGCAATTCTGATTTGTTTTTTCCCTGCTTTTGACAACACTTCACCCAACGTATTTTTCAAATTGTCATTATTATAAATCACATTGATTCCTGAAAATGATTCATCATATAAGGTCATTGTGGTGAAATATAAGTTTAGTTTTTTCATTCCAAATTCAGGAAAATCTTGCTGAGAAAGTGCATTTGTCAATTCTCTTCCTCTATCAGTTCTGTAATTGAAGAAAATCACCACATCACCTTCTTTGATGGTTGTTGTTGGATTTCCATCAACATTTGTCAAAATAATTGGCTCTAAAAATTCATCAGTAATATCTTTTGCATAATTTTCTTTTATCAAACTGATGGCATCAGTTGTTTTTGTTCCAATTCCATAAACCACACAATCATACGCTTTTTTGACACGTTCCCATCTGTTATCTCTGTCCATTGCAAAATAACGACCTGTAACTGTTGCCAATTTTCCAGTAGTTTTTTGCATGTAATCTAATGCTTCTTTAATAAAAAATGCACCCGATTTTGGGTCACAATCTCGCCCATCAGTAAACGCGTGTAAAAAGACATTATCAACGTTATTTTCGTTGGCAACATCCAACAATCCCTTTAAATGATTGATGTGAGAGTGAATGCCACCATCAGAAACCAAGCCTAATAAATGGACATTTTTGTTATTTTCTTTGGCAAAAGTGAAAGTATCAATCAACACTTTTTCTTGACCCAACGTTTTTTCTCTTACTGCTTTATTGATTCTTGCCAAATTTTGATACACAATTCTTCCTGCACCTAAATTCATGTGACCCACTTCAGAATTTCCCATTTGTCCATCAGGCAAACCAACATGTTCTCCATCTGTTCTTAATTCAGCATTTGGATATTTGTCATATAATGAGTTGATAAATGGTGTTTTTGCATTATAAATTGCAGATACTTTTGGGTCTTGAGTGATTCCCCAACCATCCAAAATCATTAAAATTACTTTCTTGTTCATTGTAAAAGTTTAAAAAGTAAAGTTACAAAAGTTTTGAGAGCGTTGTTTAAAATTTTACGAAACCGATAACGTAAATGAGTAGTAAAATCAGAATTGTAATTAGAATTATATTTTTTTGAAACGCTTTTTTATTTTCTTGTTGAATTTTTTCTCGAATTCTGATAAGTTGACTATTGGTTGCTTTTCTCTTAAATTGAACTTGAAAATTAGTTCCTTTTTTAAAATTTTTGATTTTTTCATAAGTAGAAGCACGTGACCTTTTATCACTTCTTATTGTATCAAAAATATGTGCAACAAATCCTTCTTTAGCCATAAATTGTAAAAATTTAAATATAATTAATTTTATTTAAAAGAGTGTTAATTAAGTTTTAACAGGTATTTTTTGAAGAATGATTTACAAAATCCGTAATTTTACCACATAAATTTTATGAAATATACAATGGAATCCCATTTTGAGCTGAATGAAGTCACCAAAAAGCTACCAAAACACTTACACAAATTTATTGTGAAACAACCTTATGAGGAATATACACCTCAAAATCAAGCTGTTTGGAGATATGTGATGCGAATGAATGTGGATTATTTGAGTAAAGTGGCGCATACATCTTATTTGGCTGGACTTGAAAAAACGGGAATTTCTATCGAAAATATTCCGCATATGGAAGGCATGAATCGGATTTTGAAAGAAATTGGTTGGGCTGCAGTTTCTGTTGATGGATTTATTCCGCCAAATGCTTTTATGGAATTTCAAGCGTATAATGTGTTAGTGATTGCTTCTGATATGCGTACCATCAATCACATAGAATATACGCCTGCACCAGATATTATTCACGAAGCTGCTGGTCATGCACCCATCATTTCAAATCCTGAATATGCTGAATATTTAAGACGTTTTGGCGAAATTGGAAGCAAAGCCATTTCATCAGCCAAAGATTATGAAATGTATGAAGCTATTAGATTGTTGTCTATTTTGAAAGAAGATCCAAATTCGGATGAAAAACAAATTGCAGCAGCTCAATCAACAGTGGAATTTTTACAAGAAAATATGGGTGAATTGTCTGAAATGGCTCAAATCAGAAATTTGCATTGGTGGACTGTGGAATATGGTTTGATTGGAAGCCTTGAAAATCCTAAAATTTATGGTGCAGGATTGTTGTCTTCCATTGGCGAAAGTGCTTGGTGTATGCAAAAATCGGTTATAAAAGTTCCGTATTCAATAGACGCTGCAAATGTAAATTTTGACATCACTAAACCTCAACCTCAGTTGTTTGTTACGCCTGATTTTGCGTATTTGAGTTTGGTTTTGGATGAATTTGCAAACACAATGGCACTCAGAACTGGAGGTTTGAAAGGCATTCAAAAATTGATTGATTCCAATAATTTAGGAACTATCGAATTGACTACAGGTATCCAAATTTCAGGAGTTTTTTCCAGAGTTATTCAAGATAAAAATAATAACGTTGCGTATTTTCAAACCTCAGGAAAAACCGCTTTATCAAACAGAGATAAAGAATTGATTGGTCATGGAATTTCGCATCATGCTGATGGTTTTGGAAGTCCTGTTGGAAAATTGAAAGGCATCAATTTGCCGATTGAAGACATGAGTCCCAGAGATTTAAAAGCTTACGGAATTTATGAAGGCGAATTCATGACGCTCGAATTCGAAAGTGGAGTGATTGTCAAAGGAAAAGCCATCACAGGAACTAGAGATTTGCGTGGAAAAATCTTATTAATCACTTTAGAT
>DAIUBY010000001.1:3601-19190 GCA_036846425.1 Polaribacter sp. | reverse complement strand
AGCCATCACAGGAACTAGAGATTTGCGTGGAAAAATCTTATTAATCACTTTAGATGATTGTACAGTAACTTTCAAAGACGAAATTTTGTTCAAACCTGAATGGGGAATTTATGATATGGCCATTGGAAAAGAAGTGATTTCAGCTTATGCAGGTGCTGCAGATGTGACTTCTTTTGAGGATTTAGGAAAAGTTTCTACCACAAAAACGCATAAAATAACTTATTCAGATACTGAAAAAAGACTGTTTGCATTGTATGAAGAAGTACGTCAAATAAGAAATTCAAATATTATTTCTGAAAACCGAATTAAAGCAATTTTTGAGGAAGTAACAACGAATTTTTCTAAGGATTGGTTGTTGCTGTTAGAATTATTTGAAATAGCAATCAAAAAAGAATTTGTTATTCAAAATGAAATTTTGAAAGCATTACATGATTTGAAAAGTAATAAAAGTTACACAAAATTGATTGAAAATGGTTTAGTTTTGTCTCAATTATAAAAATAAAAGACATGGGTTTATTTGACCTATTTAAACGAAAAAATATGAGTGCAGAAATAAAAAATTATTTAGAAAAAAATGCTGTAATTCTTGATGTTAGAACTCAAGAAGAATGGGATGAAGGTCATAGCAAAGGAGCAAAGCATGTTGTTTTGAATACAATTCCTACAAAAATTGATGAGATAAAATCTTGGAAAAAACCAATTATTGCAGTTTGCAGAAGTGGAGCAAGAAGTGGACAAGCAACTCAGTTTTTACAGCAACATGGAGTTGATGTTATCAATGGCGGACCTTGGCAAAATGTGGATCAATATCTTGCAAAATAATTTTTCCTAAATCAAGTTTCGTTTTTGAGCTAACATCACAGCTTCCATTTTGCTGTGAACTTGCAGTTTTTTGTAGATGTTTTCAATGTGTTTTCTAACAGTTGAAGGCGAAATAATGAGATTGTCAGAAATTTCATTATAGTTCAGTCCTTTGCTCAATTGCATCAAAATTTCGATTTCTCTTTTGGTCAATTGTACGTCATCAATTTCTTCTGATTTTGAGGAAATGAAATCGGGATTTCTTAATAAATTCAGCGTTTTTAGAGCGATACTTGGCGTCATTGGTGCGCCACCATTGACAACTTCTAAGATGCAATTGTGTAAATTTTCGGCTTCAATTTCTTTTAATAAATAGCCATTTGCACCAGCTTTGATCGATTTAAAAACATCTTCATCATCATCAGAAACTGTTAGCATGATGATTTTTATGTGCGGATATTTATTTTTTATCAATTCTGTAGCTTTAATTCCATCCATTACTGGCATTTGAATATCCATCAAAATCACATCAATATTATGGTTTTCTTCTAGCTTTCCAATCAATTCTGCGCCGTTATTTCCTGTAAATTTTATGGAAATATCCTCAAAAAACGACAATTTTTCTTTGATGGCTTTCATTAAAAAGTAATTGTCTTCGGCAATGCAAATTTTTAAATTCATAGTTGAGTTTCATTTTTTAAAGGAATTTCAATAGTTATTTTTGTGCCTTTTCCAACTATTGAATCAATTGAAATAGCAGCATTTATCTCTGAAATTCGTTGTTCCATATTTGCCAAACCATTTCCTAAATCTACTTTTTTAATATCAAATCCTTTTCCATCATCAATAATTGAAACTTTAAAAATACTTTCATCTTTGTGTAAATGAATACTTATTTTTTTAGCTTCAGCATATTTAATGGCGTTGTTGATGGCTTCCTGAATGACTCTAAAAATATTGATGCCAATCAATGATGAAAATCCAACATTGGTGTCAATATTATAGTTAATGTCAAACTCTGTTTTTGTGACTGCTTTTTTGGCTTTTTGCACAAAAGACAGCACTCTTGTATGCAAATCTTCCACAGAAATTTCGGTTTTGTTCATTGCCCAAATCGTGTCTCGCAATTGAAAAATAGTATCAGAAGTAAATGAACTTATATTAGATAATTTTTCTTTCAAAGAATCATTAGCGTCTTTGGAAAGATATTTCAAATTATCTAAAGACGAAATGATAAATGTGAGTTGCGCCCCAATATTATCGTGCAAATCTCTTGAAATTTTGAGGCGTTGTTCTTGCAATCTGTTTTGAGTTTTGATGGTTGCCAAAGCATCTTTCAGGTCAATTTCTTTTTGAAGTTGTGCTTTTTGAAACTGATTTTTCTTATAAATTGAAAAGAAAATAACTCCTAAAAATAATAATGCAAATGTGATCAAAGCAAGATAAAAATCCCTGTTTTTTATGGCTAATTCTTGCGCTAAAACAACTTCTTTTTGTTGCGCTATTTCTTTTTCTTTTATGGCTGATTGATATTCAATTTCCAATTCTGCAACTTTTGCATTGGTTTCTTTGTTAAGGGTACTGTCTTTTAAATTGTTGAAAATTTTATAATATTTAAAACTATTTTTTAAATCACCTTTTTGCTCATAACTTTTATACAAATATTCTGCAGCATATTTTCTGAGAGGAAAATAACTGTTTTTTATAGATAATTCTTCCCCTTTTTTAAAATAGAAAATGGCTTTTTCAAACTCTTTTTTTGCATAAAATAAATCTGCTAAGTACAGATAACTATCAGTAATTCCGTAAATATCATTTCTTTTTAATCGGATTTGCAAAGCTTCTGTAAACTTTTTTTCAGCTTCGTCAAATCGTTTTTTTTTCATAAAAACTTCTGCAATATGAGTTTGTGCAAACGGAATTCCAATACTATCATTATTTTTTTCATCAATAAATAATGATTTTTTGTGATAATACAAAGCACTGTCTAATTCATTTCTTCGTTGTTGCAATACACCATAATTATTATAAGCTTCACTTAGTTTTTGTGAGGTAATTTGTTTTTTTTCTAAAACTTTGATGCCAGAAAGCATATAAAAAAAAGCTTTATTTAAGTCTCTTTCTTTTAATTGAAAACCTAAATTGATGAATGAATTTGCTTGTTTTTCAGTTTCATTTAGCGATTCATAAATTTTGCTGGCTTTGATGGTATTTGCAATGGCTAAATCTGTTTTTGAAGTAAAGTGATAATACAATGACAAAGCTTCATAAGCTTTTGCAAGTGCATTTTTATCATTTAATTTTAAGGCAATTTTTTCTGCTTTTTCAGCTAAAATGAAATATTTTTTAGCGTCAACCATAGCTTTGTCATATTCAATTTTTAAAATAGTATCTAAAAATTGTTTTGAAGAAATCTTATTTTCCAAAAGGATTAGCTCGTCTAAATAGTTTTTACTTTGTGCAAAAACTATGGACGAGATAAAAAGTAAAAAAGCACAAAGTTTTTTTTTCATGATTCTACAAATCAACCATTTGAGAAAATTTCATTTATCGTAAAATCAACATTGAAAATAGTGACATTTATTTTCAAAAATTGTTGATGCGTATTTTTTTCTAACTCGTTTATTTTATCAGAAACACTTTTCAATTTTGCTTCATTTTTTCTTTCATTTTCAATTTCAATTTCTAAATATATATTTTTTTTAGAAATAAATTGTTGGTATTTCTGAACTTTAAAAAATGTCCAAATCGAAAAAATCAACAATATAAATGTCAAAAAATAGGGGATTGTATCCATGTGATTTTTATAATAAATAAAAAGTGATTTTATTGTCTTCAGCTCCCATCATCAGCAGACCTTTTACCGTTTTTTCTCTCAAAACCATAGGAGTTTGAAATATACACAAAGTTCCTTCGCTCACATTATTGGTAGTTTTCATAAGCCAAAAATGTCTTTTGGTAGCTTCGTCATAATAGTAACTATTTACATTATAGTCTAATATTTTGGTTTCAGCACCTGTAATTTCAACCGTAAATTTTGCTTGTGCACCAGCATCTAATTTTGATTTTCCAGAAACAGTCATGAAAATATTTCCAGAAATATCTGAAATCTTTTCTTTCATATTTACATATGTATAACTCCAATTGGTGTTACCAATTGTTGGCATTCCTGAATTGGTGTTGTTATTTATAGTATTATTATTGGTGTTGTAATTTGTTTGTTTTTTTACGATTGGAACAATATTTACATTCGGAAAATTTCCATATCTGTTGATATATTGTTTATCAAAATCAATACTTCCTGTTACTTCTCCATTGTCAAAATGAATTTCTCGAAAATAAAAATATTGGTATTTGCCTGATTTATAGTGCTTTTTCATCCAATTACCTTTGTTATCGTATTCATAATCATAGGTTGAAGTATAGGTATTGGTTTTGCCAACATCAACAGATTTTGTCATATTTCCAAATTTATCATAGGTATAGGTGGCTTTATTATCACTGTATTTTCCTTTAGAAATGTAGGTGGTTTTTACACCATCTTCAGAAATCGTTGTGTAAGTGCCAATGATACTTCCATCTTGGCTACTGTAACTTATATAAACATTTGTTTTGGTTTTTCCATTGTAAGTATTGGTGCTTTCGGAAGTTAGTTTTCCGTTTTTATCAAAGGCTTGTTCTTTGATTTGTCTTCCTTTATTATCAAAAGTATAGATTGAGTAAGAACCAGGACCACTTTTAAAAATGGATTCTTTTTTTGCAAGATTTCCTTTAGAATCGTATGTAAAAAGATAGTTTGATGAGTATGAACCAATATTATCACTAATGTCCGTGATTTCTGTAAGTTGACCTTTTGCGTTGTATTTATAAGCTTTTTTTACTGGTTTTGCTTCACCATATTTTCCATCATAAAATGAGTAATTTTCGATCAAATTTCCATCATTATTATATGAATTGATATTTACCGAAGTTTTTACAAATCCACCACTTTCTTCATCATAATTATAATAATGTTCAATGGTTTTTCTAACTTTTTTATTTAGTTTTTGAGAAGCTAAATCATACAAATCTGACTGAGAAAAAGATGGAATGATTGTAACAGACAGTAAGCAAAATGTTAGGATGAATTTTTTCATTTTTGGTTATTTTAAGTTGATATTTTATTGAAAATGAAAGGAAATCAAGTGTGAATAACAAGTTGCTAAACACACTCTTTTCCTTTTAAATACTACTTTTTCCCTTTCTGTTTTAATATCTTAATACAAAAGTCAATGATTTAGACAATTCTTGAAATACGTCATTTGACTTATATTAATTCAAGCACTTTCTTTTTCGAAATCAGCAATCAATTTTTCGGCTTCTAAGATTTTATCTTCGGGAATTAAAATTCGGAATTCGTCATTGGTAGGTCCTTTTCTTGTGCTCCACTGAATGTCAACTTCCAATAATTTTTTGTTGTTTTTGGCATCAATAATTTTCAAACTTTTGATTCTCTTTCTTTTGGAAGCAACTTCAATTTTATGATAATTAATCATCATATAATCATTAAAAATAATAACATGAGGTTTTAAAACATTTTTTTGTAAATGTTTGTAGCTGAATTTCATTCGTAAAAACGGAATTAAAAACGCAAATGGCATCGAAAATAGAAGCGAAAATACGTAATTGGTATTTCTATAAAACATCAGTCCAAAAGGAACAATAATCAGAATGGCAACTCCAAAATAGATATTATCTTCCAATTTATTGGCTTTTTCAATATCCACAAATTCATTCCATTCTTCTGCAGAATAATGCCATTCAATAAGTGGTTTTTCTGATTCCATGAGATAAAAAATTTATATTTCAAATATAGTAAAATATTGATTATCAATAAATACGTTATTTGACGTAGATTTTTTATTCTTTGAAATTTGAAAGTTGTTTATTTACTTCTTCCTTTGAAATTTGTTCGTTACTCAATTTTTCTGCTACATAATCCATTACTTTCGAGTCTTCTTTTGTAGATTCTAAAATTAAATCAATTATGAATCTAAAAACAATCAAAAGGATGGCAGCAATATTTCCTGTTTTTGGAAAAATAATAAAAAAGAAGGATAAAATCACCACAAATTGCTGAATGATAATGCGCAAATACGGTGTGTACATCATTTCTTTGATTTCGAATTTTAAATATTTTTTATTACCTATAAAATCGGCAAAAAACTTTCCTAAATGTGTAAAAATGATTGCAGGTAAAGCATATTTAATGTCTTGTAAATTTAAAATGATACCATAATTATTAATCAAATGAAAAGGCTCTCTAAAAACAACATCATCACCAAAACTAAAAATCGCAAATGCAAAAATAGATTGTATTGCCACAAAAAAACCATAATGAAATAGGAAAAAAAGAATCAATCCAAAACCACTTTTATCTTTCTGATTTGAGGCATACATCATTTTGAAAATGTTGAAAATTCCAATGACAATTGTTTCCAAAAAATATACGAAAAGTATAGTTAAGGGACTTATTTTTCCTAAATAAAGTAAAAACAGCAAATACACAGTGCTCAACCAAATAAACACATTTTGTGAAGTTGGATAAAAAATATTTTTAAGCATACTTTTTTTGATGTAAAGAAAGAAAATTTTCTATAAGTTTTCAAATACGTATTTTGACGTATTTTTCCTGAAAGTTTTTTTAAAATTTCCTGCAAGGTCTTTTAGACCTTACAAGTATGAAAAAATAGCTTTTTCTAAAAGTCAATAAATGGAAATTGCGATTGAATTTGGGCAATTTTCAACTTCAAATTTTTTAAAAATTCTTGATATTTTTCAGATTTTTCGTGAAAAGGTTTGTGTAATAATCCTTTTTGAATACTGTCAATTTCATTCATAATAGGAATGATTTCATCAGAAAACCAAGTAGTTATCAATTTTTCCCAAATATAATCAATAGCAATTTTGTTTGGGTGAATCATATCTTCTGCATAAAATCGATAATCTCGCAATTCATCCATCATAATTTCATATGAAGGAAAATAAGCGCAATTTTCTTCTTTTAAAACTGAATGAATTCCAGCAATTAAATGGGCTTTGCTTTGCGTATTTTCAACAAAACCATCTTTCAAATGCCTTACAGGCGAAACTGTAAAAATGATGGAAATGTTACTATTTACCGTTTTTAAATGCGAAATAATTTGTTGTAAACTTTGTGTTATTTCAGCTACAGAAAGCAATTCTTTGGTGAATTTCTTTTGGGGAATTTTATGACAATTTGCCACAATTTTATTGGTTTCAATAGTTTTGTAAACCCATGAAGTTCCTAAAGTGATGAAACAATGAGTCGTTTTTTGAAATGCCAAATTTGTGGTTTCAATTCCCGAGTTTAATCGATTCAACAATTCGTTTTTATCAATAGAACTCAAACTAGAATGCGCATCAAAACAATGCCAACGTTCGTTTTCAAAGAAAATATCAGCTTCTGAAAATACTTTTTTCGAGACAACTTGATAGATAAATTTCTCAATCGCTTTTGGATGAAATAAAATTCCAAATGGATTTTGAAGCACTTGAAATTTAAAAAAATCAAATTTCGCTCCCATATTTTCAGAAAAACAAGAACCCAACAACACCATTTTTGAATGGTAATCTACAGGGTTTTCAGTTTGTTTTTTTAATTGAATATTGGTTTGAAGATTCATAAATTAATACTTCAATAACTTTTTGGTTTTTGAGATTCCTTTTGATTGATAATGAATAAAATAATTTCCTTGTGGTAAGTTTGTTACATCTACTTTTAACGTGTGTTGAATTGCGGTAAACCTTTGATTTGTAACCTGTTTTACAACTGCACCTATGCTATTATACAAACTAATTTTTATGTTTTCGTCATTCCCAAAAAATTGAATATTGATGATATCAACTGTTGGATTTGGATACACCAACATTTCTAATTCTTTTACAGTAAAATCAGTGGTTGATAATGATGCAGCACACTCTTCTTTAAAAAGAGGTAAAGCAGCAAATTCATCAAATAAAACATTGGTAGATTGTTGTTTTGTAGCACCCAACCAATCAGTTAAAATAGTACTATAAATATTTCTAAAATCATATTGCATTTGCACTCCTTCTTGATCGTCAACTTGAGTATCAATTTGAGGAGCATCTCCTAAAACCTGACTTTTTGCACAAGTACCAAACAAAAATAAAGGGGCTGCAGAGCCATGGTCTGTACCTAATGCACCATTAGAACGAATTCTTCTTCCAAACTCAGAATAGGTCATTCCAATTACTTTTTGATCAATATTTAATAATTCTAAATCTTCTTGAAATGCAACTATGGCATCAGACAATTCTTTTAATAAATCACTGTGTTTTCCTTGTGCAACATTTCCTGCAATTACCTGATTGTCATGATTATCAAATCCTCCTAACTGAACAATATATATCTTTGTTTTTAATCCGCCAGAAATTAATTTAGCTACATTTTTCAGTTTTCCTGCTAATTTATTGTTGTTACTATTTTCGTATTTGTTTGATAAATTTTTTCCTGAATTTGCGGCATTAACAATTACATCTGCATATGCATTTGTTTGAGCAATTGTTTTATTTACAAAATCTAAGGTGTCTCCAAAACAATTTGAGGGTACTTCACCAGTATTAGAAACCAAAGCAGTTCCTGGATTTGTTGGGTCTGAGATTGCCATTGAAAAATTTGTATTTGTTCCTTGGCATGTTTCTGAAACTACTTTTCCTAAAGTAATTGCAAATGGGTGTGGATTATTTGAATTTGGATAATTTTCTGGATATGCTGCATGATTTTCATCAAAAAAGCGTCCAAGCCAACCAGAAGAAATGTATTGATCTGCAGCTGATGCAGCATTCCAAATATCAGTAGATCTAAAATGTGATCTATTTTGATTTGGATACCCAACATTTTGAATGATTGACAATTTTTCTTGATTCCAAATATTTTTCATTCCAAATAATGAAGGATGAAAACTAGTATCACCATCAATTGACACTAAATTTGTTTCAGGAATAATAATATTTGAACGAACACTTTGTAAATTGTCATATTGGTTTAGATTAAAAACGGTGTTTAATCCGTCATTACCTCCTTGTAATTGAATTAAAACTAGAATATTTTCATTGTCTTGAGAAAATTGATATTCTTTTGGTTTGTCGTTTGCAAATAATGGAAAACCGCTTAAAGTTATAGGTAAAGCAGCAGAAGCAAAGGCGCTTAGTCTTATAAAATCTCTTCTATTTAATTTGTTTGTCTTCATCAGCATTACATAATTTGAAATTCAGACATTTGAACCATGACAGCAATAAGATTTCGCAACTTGTTTTCTACAGAAATTCGCATTGCATTGTCAGTAGGATTATTCAAGTATGATGCATATTCTACTGTCCATTCAAAATCGGGTAATCCAGGAATTAAAATTTCTTTCAATGCAGATAGTTGACTTTCTGTAATGGGATAATTAAATAATTGATTTGATAGTTCCGTTATTAAAATGTTGGGATCTTGCGAATTTACAATACCTGCAGCAACCTGTAATACTGGAATTAATGGAGGAACTGTATATTTTTTTTCATCAATGATTAAATCTCCACCAGTTACAATAATTTTGCAGTAATCTAATCTTTTAGGCAATAAATAACTATTGATCCAACTTTTATAAAATAATGGTTCTTGGTAATAGGCTTTCCATCCTGCAACATCTGGATGATGAAACAACGATTGATTTAAATCTGTCGTAGCTAAATATAAGATATATGCAAAATTATACTCATCATTAACGGACGTTTTTGGGGCTGAATATAGTAAAGATTTTGTCGTTGAAAGCAATAAATCTATGGGGCTTTTTACCATACAAAAAGTATTCTCAAAAAAATGATTTGATGATAATAGCACTTTTAAAGCAGGAACAATATCATAATTATGGTCTCTAATAATAGTAGCCAAAGGAATAATAATATTGGTTTCTATGTCTGCTGATATTTTAGCATTAACAAACCATGTATAAAATTGTCTAGCAATAAACCTTGAACATTCGTCTTGTTGAAAAATAATGTCAATTAAATCTTTGTATTCATTCGCGCCATTTTCTGAAATAATGGCATTGTTAAATCTATGAGATAATTGTTTAGTGCCTTTTGCATGATTAAAGTTCGAAAAGAAAGAGCTCAAGGTATTTGCATCTTGCAAACCTCGAACACGCCATCCTGTCAATACTTTTGCAATTTCAATGACATCATTTTCAGTATAATTCGTGTAATCTCCATTTCCAACAGCATCTCCTTTTCCGATGGTAAAAAGTTCTAACAATTCTCTTGCATAATTTTCATTAGGCGCATTCAATGTATTTTGTGAACCGCTCAAATAAACAAGCATATTTGGGTCTATTGTAATCTGTTTTACTAATTCTTTAAAGTTTTTTAAAGAATTTCTTCGTAAAACATCCATATAATAATATTCTCTGTGTGGATTCGTGTTTTCTGAGACAAAATGATTGTGCCAAAACAACGTTAGTTTTTCTCTTATTGACATTTCCGCCTTTTGCATTTGCAAAAATGACCATGCATACAAAGATCGGTTTCTAGAAAAATAGATTCGAGTTCTATCTTGGGTGGTAGCAGCATCAGGATAAACTGGAGAATTCACCCAAGTTTCGCCATAATTTGCACCAGGGTCATTTATTTTGGTACCTCCAACACCATTTAATTGATATTTTAGAGGGGGTTCTGGAAGCGAATTTTCTTCAAAAAGTTTTTCGATTGTACCAGACAAACCCAATGAAACTGCCGTTTCAACTAAATTTTGAGTAACTCCAAAAGAAGCTCTTTTGAGCAAATGCCTTGCCTCTTTTGAGGTCCAGTTTCCTGAAAAAGTATCTAAATAGGGCATAGTTTAGTTTGTTGAGAATCAATTGCCTACAGTAAACCAAATCTAATCTTTTTATTTTAAATCGATTCTATAAAGTCAACTATTTTCTTTAGACACTAAAAGCAAAAAAAAGTTTAAAAACTACCTTAAATAATCTTTTGCTCTTTCTAGCGCTTTCGGAATTCCACCAGGATTTTTTCCTCCTGCAGTGGCAAAGAAATTTTGTCCACCTCCACCACCATGAATCAGTTTTCCTAATTCGCTGACTACTTTTCCTGCATCAAAATTACGTTCGTTTGTCAATTCTTTTGAGATATAGCAAGTAATCATGGCTTTGTCACTACCTGAAGAAGTTGCAAAAACCAAGAATAAATTTTGGTGTTTTTGTCCCAAACCAAAAGCAATATTTTTAATGCTATTTGCATCTAAATCAACTTTGGTTGCTAAAAATTGAATACCATTAATTTCTTGCAATTGATTTTGAATAGTTTCAGAAATGTTTGACGCTTTTTCTTTCAATAATTGTTCGATTTGTTTTTTCAAACCAGCATTTTCTTCTTGCAAATGTTGAACAGCTTTAACAGGCTCTTGAGCATTGTTCAACACATTTTTAATTTCAGAAAGTGTGCTGTGCGTATCAAAATAAAAGTTTTTTACAGCTTCATTGGTGATTGCTTCAATACGTCGAATTCCGGCAGCAACTGCACCTTCAGAAACTATTTTGAAATGCCAAATATCACTCGTGTTTTTCACATGAATTCCACCACAAAGCTCTACAGATTTCCCAAATTTGATGCTTCTAACAGTATCTCCATATTTTTCCCCAAACAATGCCATTGCTCCATCTTCAAGCGCTTGTTTTAGTGGAATATTTCTTTTTTCTTCTAGAGGAAGATTGCCTTCAATACGAGCATTTACGAAGTTTTCAATATCACGCAATTCATCAGCATTTAGTTTGGCAAAATGCGAAAAATCAAAACGCAAAGAAGCTGGTTTTACCAAAGAACCTTTTTGTTCTACATGTGTTCCTAAAATGCTGCGCAAAGCTTGATGTAACAAATGTGTTGCTGTATGATTGCTTGCAGATAATTTTCGCTGTTCGCTACTTACGACTGCTTGAAAAACAGAATTAATGTCTTTTGGTAAATTTTTAGTATAATGAATAATTAAGTTGTTTTCTTTTTTGGTATCAATCACATTAACAATGTCTCCTTGACTGTTTTTTATGAAACCAGTATCACCAATTTGACCTCCACCTTCAGGATAAAAAGGCGTTAAATTGAAAACCAATTGATACAATTCTCCGTCTTTTTTGGATGTTATTTTACGGTATTTGGTGATTTTCACTTCTGTTTCTAAATAATCATAACCTACAAATTCTTCAAAAGCATCTTCTCTAATTACTACCCAATCTTCAGTAGAAGTTTCGCTTGCGGCTCTTGAGCGATTTTTTTGTTTTTGCAATTCCTCTTGAAAACCTTTTTCGTCTAAAGTAAAACCTTTTTCAGCTAAAATTAAGGAAGTTAAATCAATTGGAAAACCAAAAGTGTCATACAATTCAAAGGCTTTTTCGCCTGAAATTTGTGTTGATTTTGAGGTTGAAATAATGCCATCCAACAACAATAATCCTTGTTCTAAAGTTCTTAAAAACGAAGCTTCTTCTTCTTTAATTACGTTTTCAATGAGTTGTTTTTGGTCTTTCAATTCAGGAAAAGCAACGCCCATTTTTTCACTTAAAACAGTTGTCAATCTATAAATAAAAGGTTCTTTTTTGTCAAGAAATGTAAATCCATAACGCACAGCACGTCTCAAAATTCTACGAATTACATAGCCTGCACCAGTATTGCTAGGCAATTGACCATCAGCAATTGAAAAAGCTACAGTTCTAATGTGATCAGAAATTACGCGAATAGCAATATCTTGTTTAGGATTGATGCCATATTTGGTATTTGTAATCGTTTCAATTTCTCTGATAATTGGCGTAAAAACATCTGTATCATAATTGGATTGAACGCCTTGTAACACCATGCACAAACGCTCAAAACCCATTCCTGTGTCAATGTGTTTGTTGGGTAAATTTTCTAGTGAACCATCTGCTTTTCTGTTGAATTGCATAAAAACCAAATTCCAAATTTCCACTACTTGTGGATGATCATTGTTCACCAAATCTTTTCCATCGATTTTCGCTTTTTCTTCTTTTGAACGAATATCCACGTGAATTTCTGAACAAGGTCCACAAGGTCCTTGATCTCCCATTTCCCAAAAATTATCTTTTTTGTTGCCTTTTAAAATTCGGTTTTCTGGGATAAACTGCTTCCATAATTCATACGCTTCAGTATCCATGGGAAGATTGTCTTCTTCACTTCCTTCAAAAACAGTAACGTATAAAATGTCTTTGTCTATTTTGTAAACTTCGGTCAACAATTCCCAAGCCCAAGCAATTGCTTCTTTTTTGAAATAATTTCCAAAAGACCAATTTCCCAACATTTCAAATAAAGTATGATGATAGGTATCATAACCAACTTCCTCCAAATCATTGTGTTTTCCAGAAACTCGTAAACATTTTTGAGTATCTGCAATTCGAGTGTTTTTCGGAGTTCCATTTCCTAAAAAGTATTCTTTAAACGGCGCCATTCCTGAGTTTACGAACATCAGACTTGGATCGTCTTTTGGAACCAAAGGCGCAGAAGGAACAATTAAGTGAGATTTTTCTTCAAAAAAGCGTAAAAAAGTGGCACGAATATCTTGGGATTTCATATTAAAAATGATTCTATGGAAGTTAGATTTTGTTAATTAATTTTAAAAAAACCATGTAAAAAAAAGTACTAATAAAATATTTTTTAGATTTGTATGTTACTATAGATAGTTTTTTATTAAAAAAGCTATTTAATTGCGCAAAAATAGTATATTTAGCATTATGGCGAAAGTAAAATATTATTATGATGAAGCTACGCTTTCTTACAAAAAAATTAAGCTAAAAAAGGGATTCTATTCACGTAGAATTGCTTTTAGTACTATTGCAGTTTTGCTGATTGCATTTATCGGATTTGTAACTTTTAGCCAATTTATCATGTCTCCAAAACAACGAGCGCAAAAGCGAGAATTGGAGAATATGAAACTTCATTATGAAATTTTATCAAAAAGATTGGAGGAAACTTCCACTATTTTAGATGAAATTCAACAACGAGATAACAACGTTTATAGGAGTTATTTTGAAGCAAATCCAATAACTATTGAACAACGAAAAGCGGGTTTTGGTGGCGTAAATAGGTATAAAGATTTGGAAGGTTTTGACAATTCTCAATTGATAATTAATCTTACAAAAGAGGTAGATTTTTTATCAAAACAATTGGTTGTACAATCAAAATCATTGGATGAAATTGTATCTTTGGCAAAAGAGAAGGAGAATATGTTAGCATCAATTCCTGCAATTCTTCCCATAAAAAAGAATGATTTTTATGTGGCATCAGGTTTTCAAATGCGGATGCATCCTATTTTGAAAATCAATAAATTTCACAAAGGAATGGATTTTTCTGCTGCTTCAGGTACGCCAATTTACGCCTCTGGAAATGGTAGAGTAATTTTGGCAGAAAGAAATAGTACCTATGGAAACGTTGTATATATTTCTCATGGTTATGGATTTGAAACAATTTATGCGCACATGAGTAAAATTGTTGCTGTTAATGGAAGAAGTGTAAAAAGAGGAGATTTAATAGGATATGTTGGAAATACTGGATTGTCAGTTTCTCCACATTTACATTATGAAGTTCTTAAAAATGGAGTAGCATTGAATCCCTTAAATTTTTATTATGCGGATTTAACTTTGGAGGAGTTTGCAGCGCTTCAAAAAGCATCAGAAGAAAGTCAATCTTTAGATTAAAAAATTATGTATATAGATTTGCCAGAAAAGCGTTATTATAAAATTGGAGAAGTTGCACAAGCTTTTCAAGTAAATACCTCATTAATTCGTTTTTGGGAAAAAGAATTTGACGTTTTAAAACCCAAAAAAAACGCCAAAGGAAACCGTCTTTTTACAGCTGAAGATTTGAAAAACATCAAACTAATTTACAATTTAGTAAAAGAAAATGGCTTTACTTTAGAAGGCGCAAAGCAAAAATTAAAAAATAATCCTGAAGGAATTTTTAACAATCATGATATTATCAGCAGATTAGAAGCTGTTAAAGCAGAATTGAATAAAATTAAAAATCAGCTTTAAGAATAAAGAGAAAAGAATAAAGAATAAAGAGTCAAACTAACAACTAAAAAACAATATCTAGAAATCATGGAAATTTTAAAAAAGTACGGTAAATATATTTTAACTTTAATTTTAATTTTTTTTGGAATTAAATCATATAATTCTATTGTAACCCTAAGGAATGATGCTGAAACATCTTGGTCAAATGTGGAAAGTTCGTATCAACGAAGAAATGATTTGATTGGAAATTTGGTAAAAACCGTTCAAGGTGCTGCAGATTTTGAAAAAGAAACCTTAACTCAAGTAATTGAAGCACGCTCAAAAGCAACTTCAACAACTATTGATGCCAATAATTTGACTCCTGAAAATATGGCGCAATTTCAACAAACACAAGCTGGTTTGACAGGCGCTTTGTCAAAATTATTATTGGTTGTTGAGCGTTATCCTGACTTGAAAGCCAATGCTAATTTCTTAGAATTGCAAAATCAATTGGAGGGTACAGAAAACCGAATTAATGTTGCTAGAGATAGATATAATGAATCAGTCAATAAATATGATACTAGGATAGATAAGTTTCCTGGAAATATTTTTGCAATGATATTTGGATTTAAAGAAATGCCACGTTACAAATCAGACCCAGGTTCTGAAAACGCTCCAAATGTAAACTTCGATTTCAACAAGAAAAAAGAATAAATGACGGAAGTTGAAGCTTT
>DAIUBY010000001.1:0-3501 GCA_036846425.1 Polaribacter sp. | reverse complement strand
ATGTAAACTTCGATTTCAACAAGAAAAAAGAATAAATGACGGAAGTTGAAGCTTTTTTATCTGCAGAAGAAGAGCAAGAAATTGTTGCAGCTATCAAAACTGCTGAAAAAAATACTTCTGGTGAAATACGCGTTCATATTGAAAATTCTTCCGAGAAAGATCATTATGAACGTGCAAAAGAAGTGTTTCATTTGCTAGAGATGGATGCTACAAATGAACAAAATGGGGTTTTAATTTATGTAGCAGTTCATGATCATAAATTTGTGATTTGTGGTGATAAAGGCATCAATGAATTGGTTCCAAAAGATTTTTGGAATTCCACAAAAGAAATTATGCAATCGCATTTTAAAAATGGCAATTTTAAGCAGGGTTTGATTGATGGAATTCTCAAAGCAGGTGAGGAGCTAAAAGTCCATTTTCCTTGGCAAAATGACGATGAAAACGAACTTTCGAATGAGATTTCTAAATTATGAAAGAACGAATTTTCAGATTTCAGATTTCAGTTTTTAGTAAAAAATGGTTGCTTTTTGGATTCATTTTCTGTTTCCAAACAATTTTTTCGCAAGGATATAAAATTCCGGAAAAACCTTCTTTTCAAACTAGTGTTTACGACTATGTAAATCTTTTGACCAAGGAACAGAAAACCAATTTAGAAAATAAATTAGTTCGCTATTCTGATACTACTTCTACACAAATTGTGGTGGCAATTATTGCTTCTACTGAAGGAGAAAACATTGCTTATTTAGCTGCAAATTGGGGCGAAAAATGGGGAATTGGAGATGCTGCAAAAGACAATGGAATTCTTGTTTTATTAGCCAAAAACGATCGAAAAATAACCATTCAATCAGGAAAAGGTGTTGAAGAGTTTTTAACCGATTTTGAATCCAAAAGAATAATTGACAGAATCATCATTCCTGAATTTAAAAAAGGTGATTTTTACAGTGGTTTGGATTTGGGATCAGACTATATTTTTAGAACGCTTCAAGGCGAATTCAAAGGTTCACGAAAAAATGATAATGAAGGAAAATTTCCATTTGGAGTTATTATTTTTGTTGTAATCATTATTATAATCATTATTTCAGCTTCAAAAGGCAACAATAATGGAGGTAGAAATTACCGAAAGCAATCAACACTCGAAGACATTTTTGATACCATTATTTTGACAAATGCTGGTAGAAGAAGTGGTGGTTTTGGTGGCGGTTTTGGAGGCTCTTCAGGTGGAGGTGGATTTGGTGGATTTGGAGGAGGTTTTGGAGGTGGAAGTTTTGGTGGTGGTGGCGCTTCTGGAAGTTGGTAATTTTTAATATCTGAATTCTAAAACTATAATTTAATCATCGAATTAATCTTCTCTGTTGGAATAAATCCTTTCAACATTAAAAAAACGCCACAAACAATCAAAATAATTCCCATGATTCTTTTAATGCGAAATGCCAATGCAGGAGTCATTTTATCTTTCAGTTTTTTTGCTAAAAATATTTTCCCTAAATCAGTAATAAAATAGCCCAAAATAATGAAACTAAAATAGGAGAATATAGTGTTTTTATCCATGTCAAATGATGGACCAATTACCAACACTGCACCTAACCAAAATGCAAGCACACCAATATTGATAAAATTTAAAAAATATCCTTTTAAAAAAAGTTTTAGGTAATTATTTTTGATAGGAATTTCTATGAGATTTTCACTTTCTTCACCGTCTTTTTTATTTTCTTTGTCAAAATAGGTTATTAAACCATAAATGATTAATATCATTCCTCCAATAAAAAACAATCTTGGGTCATCTTTTATTTTTTCTAACAAAGGCCTACTTCCATAATATGCCAATAAAATAAAGCAGATATCGCCCAAAATTACCCCCAAATCAAAAATGATGGCTGCTCTTGCACCTTTTAAAATACTGGTTTGAATCAGCATAAAAAAAACAGGTCCAATCATGAAAGACATGAAAAAGCCAATTAGAATTGCGTTTTTAAAATCGTAAATATCCATATTTTACAAAAATACGGAATTTTATACGTCGTCAAAATCAATTGTTATTTTTGGTGTAATTGGATGCGCTTGACAAGTTAAAATAAATCCTTCAGCTACTTCTTTGTCTGTTAAAATCGAGTTTTTAACCATCACAGCTTTTCCATTGGTAACTTTCCCTAAACACGAACTGCAAACGCCACCTTGACAAGAATAGGGCGCATCAACATGATTTCGCAAAGCTGCAGCCAAAATAGTGTCAGTTTGAGTCATGGTAAAAGTGGTAGTTTCATCATCTAATAAAATCGAAATTTCAGTAGTTCCATCTTTTACTTTTGATGATTCAACTTCGTTTACGGAAGTGGTAAACAATTCAAAATGAATATTTTCTGATGAAAATCCTGCTTCTTTTAAGGTTTCAGAAACTGTGTGAATCATTTCTTCTGGACCACACAAATAAGCGCTATCAAAAGAAATATCTTTGTATTTATTTTTGATAAAAAAGTTGGTAAATGCTTTGTCAATTCTTCCAAATAAGGCGTTTTCTTGTCGCTCTCTGCTACAAATAAATTCTAAATGAAAGTTGGAATATTGATTTTTCAACTGCAATAATTCGTCATAAAACATGGTTTCTGCCACAGTTTTATTTCCGTAAATTAATGTAAAAGTTGCCCTTGGTTCATTTTCTAAAACGGATTTCAACATCGATAAAATCGGTGTAATTCCACTTCCAGCAGCAAAAGCAATATAATTTTTGTTTGGATTTGGTTGCAATTTAAAACGACCTTCAGGAGCTGAAATTTCTATGGAATCACCAACTTTTAAATCGGAAGTTGCGTAGCTTGAAAAAACACCTTTTTCAACCGCTTTTATGGCAACTTTTAGTTCGCCACTTGCAGGAGTTGAACAAATTGAATAAGCTCTTCTAACAACTTCACCATGAATTTCTTTTTGCAAAGTGATGTATTGTCCTGCTGTAAATTGAAAAGTTTTTTCTTGATTTTCAGGAATGTGGAATAACACAGAAACCGCATTTGCGGTTTCGTATGTAATTTCTTTTACTGTAGTTTTATAAAATGTTGACATTAATAAAATTAAATGTTATACCAAGTTGAGTGCGATTAAATATTCAGCAATTTGAATTGTATTTGTTGCAGCACCTTTGCGTAAGTTGTCAGCAACAATCCACAAATTTAAGGTATTTTCTTGAGATTCATCTCTTCTGATTCTTCCTACAAACACTTCGTCTTTGTCATTGGCAGTAATTGGCATTGGATAAATATGGTTTGCCAAATCGTCTTGCACAACAACTCCAGGAGTTTCTGATAAAATTTGACGAACTTCATTCACATCAAAATCATGTTCAAATTGTACATTCACAGCTTCTGAATGTCCTCCTGCAGTTGGAATTCGAACAGCAGTAGCCGTTACTGAAAACGAATCATCACGTAAAATCTTTTTAGGTTCTTTTACCAATTTCATCTCTTCTTTGGTGTAGCCATTTTCTAAAAAAACATCACATTGAGGAATGGC